>JAGBRZ010000129.1 GCA_017632155.1 Clostridia bacterium | reverse complement strand
ATATATACATATGTCAACAAAGTATTAAGATTATACAAATAGTATAAAGTGGGGAATAGCTAATGTATATCAGTGCATATTAGGCGTAAAGTGGTGAATAAGTCAGAGCTTTATATACAAGCTGTAAATAGTTACAAATTGGATACAATGTATATACATTTTGTTACTTTTTGTTACTTTTTGTTACACTTTTTGTTACTTTTTGTTACATTTTGTTACTTTTATGGCATTATGTAAACCTTTTTGTTACCATTTTGTTACTTTTGTTACTTTTGTTACCAAATTTTAACCATTTTGTAATTGACGTTTCGGTGGGGATGTGATATACTATTGACAGTAGGATAGGAGGTCTGCTGTACCGTGTGGGCGGTGTAGTCACTATACCGGCGGTCATGTAAACGCGCTGACCCGGGCGCGCGCCTTGTCAATCGAATTAACATGGTGTGGTTACAACTACACCAAATTACGAAAGGAGTATTTACCATGACAACAACAGAACTTATTACCACCACCACGACACTCGCTAAAGAGTACCACTTCAAAAACGAAGCACTTAATCTTTGCGCGGCGAAGATCGCTGAAGAGTTGAACGCCAGCATTGAATTTGGCGTAAAAGTACTGAACGCCAATAACAAGCGTGATGTATTTCTCGCAAAGGTACTCGGAACCGTTCAAGATAACGGATACTACAAAGACGACGGTTTCAAGAGCGCGGCTGAATTTGCCATGGCAACTTTCGGGCTTGAAAAGGATTATTGCTACAAGCTTGCGCAAGCCGGGAAGACGTTCTACAATAGCGAGAGTGCCGCAAAACAGCGTGCTGTTGCCATGATAGGCGACAGCCCGTCGAAGATCGTTGAACTCAAGAATGTTCCAGAGGAAACACTCAAGGCGGCGATGGACGACGGGAGACTGCGTCCGGGTATGACGCAAAAGGAACTTCGCGATTTCGCAAAGTCCGTCAAAGAGCCAGACAAGCCGAAGATCGCCAAAGAGTATGTGGCATACTTTTGCGAAGTCGCGGGAAATCTCTACTACAGAGAAATCAAGGGGCTGAACGAAGTTGACGCTATTACAGAGGGGAGACACGACAACTACATCATCACTAAGGTATCCGAAAGCGATGTTCACACGTTTGACGAGTTTGTCAATAACGTAGAGGCCGGGACAGAGGGCGCAGTAAAGCTCGAAGTATCGCCGGGTAACATGTACATGATGTACGACAAAACAACGGGCGTAATTTCCAAGGTTGAAATTGCCCTTATTTCGGACGGCTCCGAAGTGAAACGCAAAAAGAGCAAGCCCAAGACTATAAACGTGTTGACCTGTACGCTGGACGAGTACATTGTCTACATGGGCGGCGATGTACACGACGACGACGACCGGGCCTTTTACGAGCGCAAACTGGCCAAAGTCAGAGCGCAGTGCAAACCTGCCGAGTAAAGCAGGGCTAACTGGAGATAGGGGAGGTTAACCACCTCCCCATTCTCCAGGTACTAAAACCCACTTTCCCGGTATGTTAGTGGAGTTAACCTACACTGACTCTGACCAAATTTGACCTTATGGAGTTGACTACAATGAAACGTGACCGCATGGTATACGAGCTAATATCCCTATTACCTGAAGCTGACGACGAAGCCATTCAGATCGTACATGACCTTTTGGAAGATTTCGTGGCCTCGAAAAAAAATTTGCATGGCGAAAAAAATTCGCTTTACATTGATGTATTACCTTATGAGCATTATCCTTGCACGGAGACAGCTCCCTTATCTAAAGAAACTCGTGAGTACATAAGAAAAGAAGAACAGCTTATTCGAGCGGCTTTTTATTTTAATACTCACGCGGAGGTAACTCCGAAGAAAAAATCCAGTTTTTATCCCGGTGCGGATGAAGACGGTATGGTTGGGTAACTGTAGTTTCGACTACATTACATAAAAAATTTTGAAAGGAAGAAAAAATTATGTCAAACTTCAAACTGATCGCACAGCAGACCTTGTCCAAGTCCGAACTCCAGGTGAACCGCACTAAAATCGAAAAGGAAGATATTTATGAGAAGGAGCTCACAATTATCGCCTTCGATATGGTTATCGGAGTTGACCAGGAAACCGGCGACGAGAAGCTCTATCCCGTCATCGTCTTCAAGGAACTGCCTGACAACTATCTGAACGGTGGCACACTTCTGAACAAGCTGTGCGTTGCATGGGCAGAAGAATATGGCGGGGATTGTGCCGCCGCATCCGCTGATCTCGAAGCAGATGGTGGGGTAAAAATTCGCGTGTTGCCGCCTGCAAAGGGTAAGCGGTACGCAAACGTCGATATCCTGTAAATCGTAGTCATAACTACAACGGGGCTGGGGTTCAACCTCGGCCCCTTTATTTTTAGGAGGTTTATCATGGAAAAAAATTATAGAATTGGATATTTGCATGACGGTAAACTGCATATTACTGAAAAAATCATCAGTCAAGAGCCGATCGTAGAAATCATCATACGGTTCAATGACGGTAGACAAGCAATATGTAGTCGTGCATTTAAGAATGAAGAAGATTTTCTCATGTATGCTATAAGAGAGCATGAATTTCAGTACATCAAAGCATATGAAGTATTTTATGATGGGGTTCGTTCACATTCGTGGGTTATGAAAAGAGGATAATTATGAAAAAAAATTTCGTGAATATATCCATAAAAAATTTATGGTACATGTTGCAAGACATTGATAAGACCGTTAATCTTAACCCACCCGGTATTGAAAACTTAAAAGTAAAATATGAGTGCTATATTCATAGAATTAAATATCTTCAAGAAGAGTATGGAATAAATAAACATGTTTATGCCATTTTGGAAAGTTATTTATATGAACGGTTTTATCATTTGTATTGGTTATCTAAATATAACGAGGTGTCAAAATGAAAAAATTAACCGTTCAACAGCTAAAAAAATTACAACCGCAGGATATTCCCGGTCGTAAAGATATCAGCAAGCTCCGTTCCATGGTTACGCAAGCTCGCGAGTTGTACACAAAGCGTGAAGCATCATTGAATAAGGCCCATTTGTCATGGTCTCCAGCTCTTGAAAAAATTAAAGAGAGTAAAGTTGGAGAGCGTCAAGTCAACAAAATGTCCACAGCGTCTCTTCAAGCAGAATTAATTCGCATTCAGCAATTTTTTCAAGCACGCACAGCCACAGCCGCAGGCGCTCGTGAAGTTATGAGGGAGCAAGACGCCAGTATCTTTGGAGTTGACTATAATGGAAACCCCTTGTTCAGAATGACAAGAAGAGAGCGTGATATGTTTTGGGAGGCATATGAAAAATACTATGAAACGTATGCAACTCACGCTAATTTTACAGGCTCAAATCAGTTAAAAATTCTACTCGGAGACTGGGTACGCCAGCGTAGAAGTAACAAAATAAAGCCAGAAGAAGTGGGTGCTGACATATTAGCCACAATAGAAAAAATGAACGAGGAGCGAAACTATGGCGGCGAAACAGTTAGCTGGAACAGGCCGAACATCAAGGACTACACCAACTCTACCGTTTGGAGTGGAACGTGGGATGATATCGCAAGGGGATATACTGGAAAAAATAATAAACCTAAAAAATGATGTCCCCACAGTAAAACAACGTAATCGTAGTCGCTACTACAATGTTCCAGCCGCGTTTGATATCGAAACATCGTCGTTTTATATAGACGGTGAAAAGCAAGGTTGTATGTATATTTGGATGTTTGGCTTCTATAAGTGGGTCACATATGGTAGAACATGGGATGAATATAAAAAATTTATTCATCGGCTATCCATAGCTCTTGACCTTGCGACTGATGTTAGACTTGCTGTATATATACACAATATGCCATACGAGTTTCAATGGATGCGCAAACACTTTACATGGGATGCTACCTTTTTTCTTGAAGAGCGTAAACCTGTGTACGGTGTAGTTGACGGCATTGAATATCGTGACAGTCTCAAACTTGCGCAAAAATCTCTTGCAAAAGTTGGAGAGGACGATCTCAAAAAATATCCAGTTCATAAAATGGTAGGTGATTTAGACTATAATTTAATTCGTACATCAGATACACCTTTAACAGAAAAAGAACTTGGCTATTGTGAAAATGATATTCGAGTATTGTTAAGTTACATTCAAGAAAAAATCGAAAGTGACGGTGACATTACTAAAATACCTATGACGAACACTGGATATGTTCGCAACTATTGTAGAAAAAACTGTTTTAACAGATATAAGCGTTATCGTTCACTAATGGAAACTTTAACTCTTGAGCCAAACGAATATTTGGAATTAAAGGAATGTTTTCAAGGTGGATTTACTCACGCTAATGCAAGATATTCTGGTAAAATATTAAAAAAAGTTGCATCATATGACTTTACATCGTCATATCCGTATGTAATGATAGCCAAAAAATTTCCTATGTCAAAAGGTAGATTGGTAACCGAACAGATAGACAGTGAAACTCTTAATATGTATCTGTCACGATATTGTTGCATGTTTAGATTAACCATTTATGATGTATTCCCTACAATGCATAACGACCACCCAATATCTAAATCAAAATGCATTGGAGTTGACGACAATGACGTATTTGTAGTTGACAACGGAAGAGTTGTATATGCATCTAAACTAACAATAACTTGCACAGAAGTTGATTTTGCTGTCTACGAAGCATTTTACAAATGGGATAGAATGGAGATATCCGATTTGTATATTTACGAAAAAGGATATCTTCCAAAAGATTTTGTACTTTCAATTGTAAAACTGTATAAAGATAAAACTATGTTAAAAGGAGTGGAGGGTAAAGAATTGGAGTATCTTATAGCTAAAGGTATGTTGAACGCCGCCTATGGTATGTGTGTTACTGATATAGTCAGAGATGTAATTGAGTATCTGTCAGACGACCCAGAGCCGTTTAAGTCTACAAAACCGGACTTGGAAAAGGCTATCAAGGAATACAATGAAAGCAAAAAAAGATTTTTATTTTATCCCTGGGGCGTATGGGTTACAGCGTGGGCAAGATTTAATTTATTCACCGGTATCATGGAATATGGCGATGATTATATTTATGCCGACACTGACAGCCTAAAAGTGCTCAATTACAAAAAGCATTTAGACTACATTCAGGCATACAACAATAGCGTTTTAGCGGAGTTGACTACAGCCGCCAAACATCACAACATCCCCTTAAGTGAATTATCACCATGCAACATAAAAGGCGAGGAGAAGCCAATTGGAGTATGGGATTTTGAGGGTGTGTACGACGAGTTCAAAACACTTGGTGCTAAACGGTACTTTATGCGCAAAGGAGACCGCCATTATTTAACAGTAGCTGGCCTTAATAAAAAGAGTGGCTGTGACTATCTTGTTACACATTTTGAAGATCCTTTTGAAGCATTTGCAGAAAACTTATATGTACCGCCAAAATATTCAGGCCGTCTTACATCAACTTATGTTGATTTTGAATGTGAGGGCATTGTCGTCGACTACACCGGCATTAAGAATTACTATCACGAACTAAGTTTCATTCACATGGAGCCATCAGAGTATCAAATGACAATCTCTGATGTATACAGAGACTTTATCAAATATGTACAAGGAGTGAGAGAAGAAACATGGTAAAAAGACAAAAAGGTGACAAGCGCAAGAAAGGCCGTAGTTGCAAAGACTGTACTTTTTCCGAGTATAGTGGCGACTACAATGTGTGGTATTGCGAACGATATTCGGTATACCCGCAAGATTTCGACTATGCCGCCGATGCGTGTGAGGGTTTCTGCCCGAGACAGACAAAAATGAGGGGTTATGATGAAGAAGTTTGAATTTTATGAGTTCAAACATCTCGTCAAAGATTATCCCGATGCGTACTATTACGTTGTGTATGGAGAGCGGAGTAACGGTAAAACGTACTCCGCGCTCTCCTACGCCATGGAAAAGTATATAAAGTCTGGCGAGCAGTTTGCCTACATCCGTCGTTTTGGAGAGGACATAAAAAAGAAAAATCTTATGAACCTTTTCTCCGGTCATGTAGAGAATGGCTTCATTCAGCAACTGACAAATTCCGAGTTTAATGGAGTTGACTACAGCGTATCAAAGTTTTACTTAGCCAAAAACACAGAAGAAGACCATTTGCGAGCGGAAGAGCCTTGCGGCTATGCCTTTGACTTGAACAGCATGGAACATTATAAATCCATATCGTTTCCAAAGATTACAACCGTCATTTTTGATGAATTCATGTCGAGAAATGGTTATCTGCCTAACGAATGGATACTGTTTGCAAACACGCTATCCACTATCATCCGGCATAGAGACAATGTAAAAATTATCATGCTCGGAAACACAGTCAACAAATATTGTCCGTATTTCCAAGAAATGGGCTTGACCCATATCAAAGACCAAGAACCCGGTACAGTAGACGTGTATCAATATGCAGACAGCGACCTGCAAGTTGTATGCGAATACACCGGAAGCTCTAACAAAAAAGGAGGTAAAGCATCTGACGTTTATTTCGCGTTCGACAATCCAGAGCTTCAAATGATTACAGGTGGTGCGTGGGAAATTTCCATCTACCCGCACCTGTCAACCAAAATCAAACCCAAGGATATTGTGTACAATTTCTTCATCGACTTCAATGACGATCTGCTTCATTGTGAGATTGTAGTCAACGACACCGGGCCGTTCATCTTTATTCATAAGAAAACAACACCCATCAAAGATGACACGCAGGACATTGTATACACAACCTATGCAAGCGAGAAGTGGAACTACCGGATGGCACTGACTAAGCACAACGATAAACTGACGATGTTTATCTTGAAGTGCCTGCGGGAGAACCGCATATTCTATTCAACTAATGAAGTTGGGGAGGTATTCAGAAACTATGTTATGTGGTCTGACACATATTCGATTAAGAATTAAATTGTGGTTTTTCGTGATGCGTCACCCAGAATGGAACTGCAAACACTTTTGTCCTGCCTGCAAATATTGGCAGTTTTGTTATAACGAATATCAAGCAGAAAAAGGAAACCCGGTGTAGTCTTAACTACACCGGGTCTTTTTATTTTGTCCAAATGAACGCATCCTCAAAGCCGAGCTCTTTTGCTTTATTAAGCTGTTGTTCAGCATACTCGTAATTCTTGAACGCGCCAACCTGCACACAATAAATTTTATCCTTTGGCTGTAACATTTTGGTTACAAGTTGTGCTAAAGTGGTATTCCGTGAGTACAGCCAATCTCCAGGACATTCTACAGCCGCAAACCATCTATGCGCTGTGAGTAGCATCTCATTGTAGTTGAGACTATACTTGAGAGCTTCATCCTTATCCGGTATCCAAATGAGTTTGGTTTTACCGTTTCTCTTGCAAATATCCACGCACAAGGAAACAAGAGTGTCAAAGACTTCTTCTCTGAGCGCATACGGCGGGAACGCATTTGATGCGCACTCGATGGTAACGGACTGTTCGTCGTTGGATTTTGAGTTACTGGTTTGAGCCGCACTCGCTTCGTTAACCGAAAGGCCAACCGCGCCGTCATCGCCAATTACATAGTTGGCAGATGCGTGGTTTGGATTATCGTAGAACCACCCAAGCAAACTATCCACGGATACCTGCCCCACCGCAATATGCGGCGTAATTCTACAGATGCTTTTTGTGCGCGGGCCATAGCTGTACGGAGACAATAAAGTCTCAGATACTAAAGGTGAATTACTCATTGTAGTTACAACTCCATTCTTTATTCTGCATCTCTGGTTGTATTCAGCAACCAGTCCGGGATGCCATAGTAATACCAGCCGCGTGCTGTAATGTCCGTCTGAACAACACCGTATGCACGACCTCTTGCTTCTACGCTATACCCATTTCCCATTGAAACGCCAACATGGGACAAATCTTGCATAAATAGGCAGATACCAGGCCAGTTTTTATAGATGGACTCACTTTCCCATCGCTGATCGCCAACACGTCCGCGAATTGAACTACATTGACCCCAAAGACCCTCGACAGCAACATCTTGAGCCGCATTATAAACAGGAGAGCCTCTCATTGTAGACGCCCATCTATATGCTTTAATTAATCCAACGCAATCGAAAACCTGTTTACCAAAATCATTGGCGTAATCAGAATATGCGGCGCTACTATAAACACTTGGATAAACATACAGATATTCATCATAAAGGGCCTGGTCAGCAACACGGCCATATCCACCCCACCAATAGGGACTGCCAATTTTGTCTAAGGCATACGCGGCGAGACCGCTAAGTGTTTTATTTGACAAATCTGATCCACCACCTCCGGGGATAATACCACCTCCGTATCTACCGCCAAGAGCAAGAACATAAGTCTGACCAGAAAAACCAGTAGGAAATTCATGAGTTGTTACAACGGGATTCTGATATGCTTCAAGAACACCATCATTTAGATACAAGTTCCAACTGTTTTCCTGTCTGAATACGATTCCTGTATTGGCTTTAATTTCGTCAGCGAATGAAGATAGTACATCTACATGACAGCGCACTTCTATAAGGGAGTTAGTTAGTGAAGTAATGTCTTCTATAAAATAACTCCTACTAAAAGCTTCAACTGTGAGATAGTTTGCACCTATCAGTGTAGTCAACGACACATCAAGAATGAATGTGGGGTCAATGATACTGGTGCTATCTTTCAAAGTGCCGCTAACGGTAGCTATATCAGTTATATCTTTTGTAACTGAAATAGGCTCTGAATTATTACGCTGGACAATAACACTGAACGCCATTAGAAAATCACCCCGTTTCTAAGTAAATCTTCGATTTCAGAAAGCTCTTCAGTTGTACACGACATATTATTCATATGTATTGCCTTAACTATAGTAAGGCCCTCTAAATCACCAAGATTTTCTGTGATAAATGATGGATATCCTGTATACTTATTTTGGTCTGCGGGCCGCGCCTGTCTTGGGCGAGTTAAAATAAGATACGGTGTTTGTACTGACAGTAAACCACCAGAAGCACCTATGGCGCCAGATCTTTCAATGCCCGGTTTCATACCCATTACAGCATCAATAGTAGATGACCCCACTGACGCACCGTCATCTCTCGGTGACGATGTTTTTTCAGTTACTGTTTTACTTTGTAGTCTCATTCTGCCTTTAGGCCCGCGTTCAAAATTTGAAGTAGTTGATGTCATAGCGGCACCAGCACCAGGTCCTGCAATAAGGCTACCAACTGAAGCTGCAAGAGAAATTACAGATCGAACCGCATCAGCATATTGAGCCGCCGTTACTGGAATTTGCGTAGCGCAGTTACCCATGAACTGATACATAACGGAGTCAACTACATCGCCGTGTTTATCTGTCTTAGTCGATTTTATCAGAGCAACACAAGACCCTGTAAGCACATCTATATGATACATCAACGAAATGCGGCCAGGCATAAAATCATCTACTTTAAGCGGATGAGTTCCGCAATACGGAAGATAAATTTCAAGCTTGGTAAAAGGGTCGTAATCGAGATAAGCACCCCAGGTTTCATCGAGATCAATATAGCCACAATTCAATTCCACCCACTGACTTGCAAGAATATTCATTTCGATACCGGTGCTTATAAGTCCAACCGTTACTGTATCTACACCAGCCGTTTCAAGTTCAAGTGGAATTATGTTCAAACCATAAATCATATCCATTGGATCAGCAAGTAGTTTTTTCCAAAACTCTATGGTCAATGGATTTGCGTTCCACATAAACGATGAAAGGTCAAGCATCTGATCTTCTGTGGGTGCCCACAACGAAATGAAACCAGTAGATACAGCAGAAAGCGACGGCATGACAGGATAGTCAACTACATCCGAAGAAGTGAAATCGGGGTCAGTGCCACCACCCGCAGGCCCGCTTTCGGGAATTTCATCATACGGATCTTCGCCGGGTGGGGTAGGCGGCGCACCATGTTTACACACATTGAGAAATGCAATTGTTCGCTGATATGCCGACGTAGCGCTTGTGTTATACGATATTTTATTAACCGAAATAGTAGGATAGAGATTATTGTTACCAGTTCTACCTCCAATCTCATAATCTAACGTAGATATTACATCATTATCATATTGTGCAATTATCGAACCAATAGCTACGGCTGCTGATTGATAAGTATCGCCGCTATACGCATTATACCTATACGGGATTATACTGGCATATCCTTGAAATTGGTTATCCGCCGAACGTAGGAGAAACTCACCAGCTCCAGAACCACCTGGACTAAAAGTATTCGCACTGTGAAGCCAATACCCATCTTCATTATAAAAGACGATGTAACCAGATGTGGAAGGCAAACGCTTCAAACTCATTGCAGGCGCTCTCATCATAAAAACCGTATATGTAGGCTCGAATATTGGAGTATCAGCACCCGCAAAAACAACACCGTTAAGTGCTCCATTAGGTTCGCTTGTATAATCAGATAAATCCGGGATACTTGAATTCAAATTGTACGTTTTATCAGATAAACTGTGCCCGTTCGATTGGCAAACAACTAATGTATATATGCCATAATCGGCAAGAATCGTATTTAACGGATCTGTGGCATCTGAACAAATTAATGTTCTGAAGCTAATAAAGATAGCCATTTTTTCACATCCTTTCAAAAATAACCGGGTGAGTTTCCCCACCCGGTTGTAGTTGCAACTACATTACGCAACGTAGAACACGACAAAGTTCTCATTGAGATCGTTGAAGTAACGAGCGTCGCGCTTGTAGAAGTAGTTGGTAAATTCAGCCTTAGCGTTATAGTTCGTAGTAACGCGAGAATTGAAGTTCATAACTCCAAGAGCGTCACGATCGAACATGACACCGAGGACACCGGTCACAGTCTGAGAGTGGCCGGACGCTGTGGTCACATACACCTTGCTCGTATCGCCGAACGCATAACCCTGTCCGGAACCCTGCCAGAACGGAATACGCTCTGCGTTGACGAGTTTAGTGTACTCGTCATGGTAGGTGTCAGACTGGAGGTAAATGTCAGCCGCTGCCGCAAACTCGGAAAGAGTGACGATGTGAAGCAGGTCTTTGGGGGTGAACCTCTGCATACCGCCGACGTTGAACAGCGTAGACATACGCGTGAACCTATCCGTCTGAAGGGACATATGATAGGCCGCGTAACGGATGAACTCGGGATCATAGATAGCGTGAGCCGCCGTCAGCGACTTGCTGAACTCGGTGTTGTAGCGAGAAAGCAGGTTCACAGCTCTCGTGTTGCCTGCACCTGTGATGGCAGACCCGGAGAATGCATCATACACAGTTTCCGCGATCATGTTGTTGATGGTGCGCATAATGAGATTGTCGTTGGCTACAGTGAGAGCCTTTTCAACCTCATTGAACAGCATGGACACAAAAGCGTTGAGCTGAGTTGCGCTCTGGAAAGACTGCTTGACCTGCATCTCCGTGATGGAACGATCAATCTCGAAGGTGGTCATCTTGTTGAAGAACTTGACGTTCACCTTAGGCTGGTGGAACACGTTCGGATCATAAGAAGCCCCATCGGTCAGTTCCCAGCTCTCGTTCTCGACAGCCTCGGGCATTTCAGATGCGATCTTCTCCACGACGGAACCGTACTGCCAGGCGTCCATCAGAACGGACGGGGCAGAGCCACGATACGGACGGCTCACGAAAACCATCTTGCCAACCTGGTTGACAAGGGATTTCACATAGCGGTCGAAAGCCGACGCGTTGAAAATCTGGTCACCAACATCGACGAGGTTGCCGAGGTCTTCCTGCAAAACGTTTTCAACGCCGAGCGTCTCCGACGCACTGGTATTTACCAGCGGATAAATCTGTTTTACTTCCATTGTAGTTTAACTCCTTTCTTACATAGAAACTACATCAGAGCTACTGATGTGCAAAGTGATGGGGAAAAACGAAAGAAACACAGACGTGGAACTTTCGACCCCGCCGTAAGCCACCATAGGCGTGAACGCCTGGGTGTCGTTGACTACACCGCTAATCACGATCGGCTTCTGAGTTTCGATAGCCGCCTTTGTAGCCGCGTAGATGCCCTCGACTTCACCGAGATTGTTGAGGTCAACGCCGGTGAAATCCAACATTACGTAACCAGAATTTGCCATAGTAAATCATCCTTTCTTTATTTGTTGTAGTTGTAACTACATTTTGCACGGGTCATAATACTGAATGGTAAGAACTTCGTCAACATCTTTGTACACTTGTTTAATAAAGTTCCAAAGCCAAACACGACGTTCTTCTTCAAGCAGTCTCTGCGTTGTCATGAGGCCGAGATTACCAGCTTTACGCCCAATCGTTCCAATTGTACCTGTGTCTGTGCGCGTATTGGCATCGGTGGAACCATCGCTGTAAACTGTGTTAGACTGATCGGTTCCGCCTTGTACGTCCCCGGTAGTCCCACTTTCTGTTTCTGTATCAACAGATGACGGCGTCGGATCGGTCGAATTAAAACCATACACATCATGCTCTGTCGTAGTTATTTTTCCATGGGTTATGGTATCGGTCTTTCCGTACGCTGTCTGTGTAGTTTCACTACCATTGGCCGACCGAGATCCGTTGTCTTGAATAGTAAGGTTGTGCGTTTCAGTGGACGACGTATCAACCTTGTACGGACTAATCGGATCATAGTCGATAACATAGCTTTCCCACAGCCTGTCCCAATTTTCCTTGTATTTCCGCGTGATAATCTGACCGAGTTTCGTCATAGCAAGTGTAGTCAGACTACTATCATCACCCAACATGGCTTTTACCAAAGGAGAGATGAGTTTTGCGCCTGAAACATTGCCGTAGTAATCATAGTTCAAATCACTATCGTCGACCAACAGCGAGGGAATTGGTAGTGTAAGATAATCAAATATCCCACCAGCTTCCTCCATCCAGTTTGGAAATACATCACGAAGCGTTTGCACTATCATCACCACCTGTCTTCTCTGCCGTTTCTCCCTCAAGAGACACAACTTCTGCATCTTTGAGTTGCTCTGCCTGCTCAACCACCTTTTGACGATTTGCCCACGAAGATCCCTTTTCGACCTTGATGTTTGTGCCGTAAGTGTCGTTGACTACATCAATAGCCCGTTTTCTGCATATGAGCATATTGTCAATAAGCGGAAGAAGAACGTCCGTGTTCGCTGATAATTCCTCCTCGGACTGATACTCACGCTTCATGTTGAAGTTAGCGTTCAATCCGATGTCATTGAACCACGATGCTTTAAGGTACTGCTGAAGCTCAATGAGCTGAATAATGGAGTTGGACGACATTGTGCTGACGTTCGTAGCACGAATACCGCCGAGAAATTCATTATCAGCTACGGCCTCAAGTTTGCCAGCGACAAGCCCCTCGATATACATCTTCGCTGACGCAAGCTCCCTATCGGTTGACGCCGCAATTAGCGACTGTTGACGAGAGTTGATCTGCGCTGAACGAATAGATACATCATTTTCTGCCAGCTCGGTTGCATAGCGTGACAACAGAGGCCAAAGCCCCTGTACGGTGCTATCATTTTTAATGAACACACATTCGCCAATTGTGTCCTGAGCTGAGTTGTAAGGCTTCCCGTGGTTAACGATGCGCATTGGACTTTTAAGCCTATCACCAAACGCGGGCATCGCTGCTACATAGATCGTAGGTCTGTTATACGGATCTGGCGCACCGCCCGGACGACCAGGAACAGCATACAACTCACCATCTACTTTCGTGATAGCGCACTGACCGTTGATTTGGAGATACAACTCCATCCACTCGCGCGGGATCGTGTCTGGTAGACCCTCATACTCGAACATCTCGTTTGTACGATCCAGCATATACATAATGTAGTTGAATACACTGGATTTCTTATCAAGAATGTCGCATGTACAATCTACCGTTGAAAAGTCGCCGAGAAAGTTATTACGATTTGGCATCACCGTCACCCTCTCTCATGTGCTCCAGGATGCTGACCATAACTTTGGTATTGTCCTCAACGACTGCTCTTGTTGCTCTCTGCTCCTTAACGATGT
>JAGBRZ010000128.1 GCA_017632155.1 Clostridia bacterium | reverse complement strand
TGTTTTCACCTTTCAAAAGTCAGAGTGTCGAGACATCCATAGCTCACACTATTGTTTTAATATTTAGACATTTGTTGTTAAGAAGTGTGGTATTGAAAGCATTACTTCACTATATGTGTAACTTACTCTGATGCGGTGTTTGTCCGGTGATTTTTTTATAATAGCGGCAAAAATACCCTACGTTTTCGAAACCACATTCATACGCTACTTCCGCAACTGAACAGTCACCGTGCTGTAACAACTGTTGCGCACGGCTGATCCTTAAATGATTGCGATACTGCACGGGAGACATATTATATTGCTTATGAAACAACTGCCGAAAGGCGCCAACGCTAATATTGGATTTTTTGGCAAATACCTCGACAGGTAAATTTTCAAGATATGTCTGTTTCAGCAAAAGAACGCCGGGCATGATTTGTGAGCAGGACAGATTGTCCGCCAAAAAATCACAATCGCTGTATACTACCGAAAGCAAACGATAAAACAGCTCTTGTCTGCGATAATAACCCGCAAGGTTTTGAACAGCACCGCACAGTTCTAACCGAGCCATAATATTGGCTATCGTATGGGTATTATCGTTATTCCGTAAAACAGTAATGTCATCCGATACCACAAATGGATTTGAACTTTCATCGAGCAATTCAAAATTAATAACAACAAACGTGGTGCTGTCCGCCGTATACTGCGTTTTGTATTTCAAAGCTTTGGGGATATATATCAGTTGTCCGGCAAGTGCCGTTCGGGTGTTGCCGTTTTGCAAAGAAAACGTGGCTTCTCCTTCAAAAACGTATAAAAGGCCGTGGCGCAATCGTCCTTCGCTCATAAAGTCTGCCCAACGACCGCGTGCGCGAATTCCGGAAAGAACCACCAAATCGCTCACGTTTATGTAGCTTGCCTTCATTGCAACATCTCCGTATTAATCAAAACTTTTTTCAGCACCTGCTGACAATAGTCGCACTTATAACATAGTTTATCACAGTTTGTAACCGTGTCAAACCAATTTTTCGGAAAAGCGGTATTATCAATTACATACGGAGCTAAAGCTGCGCTGAACGTCGGCTCAAAAAGATCCAGCGTATTACCGATTAAACGCCTGCGGGCATACGCGTCGATAACCAGTCCGGGAAGCTGATGAATTCGCGTTGCCAGCTTAATGGTATCCACGATTCCCTCATAGCAATGAATATCTTCGGGGCGTATCCATGTGTTTTGCAACAACTTTACCCAGTGTTCAGGATTGGAAAGTTGTCGCCAACAAACGTAAGGGTTAAAATCATCTACATTGGCTTGCTTGCAAATTTCCGATTGGTGAGCAACGTTATTGTCGTGAAAAATCTGCCCCGAACAATGCGTGAAGCAGCCGCTGTTGCCAAGTAATATCAATCGTTTGCCGTGGGCAGTCGCCCACTCTCTCAGCTGTTGCAGATGAACAAGATCGCGATTGTATTCACGCTGAACATGAAAAGAATCAAATAAATCGGCAAGATATTCCATCCCCTTCACCGTGCCAATCTTCATATTGACCGAAGAGCGCACCTCGATATTGGGAAAGTTTCTTTTTATAACGTGAGCAATAAAAGGCGATGCTGTGGTAACGATCTCAACTCCACAGCCGATTTTATCCAAATATTCTATCGATGTGCAAACCGTATTTGAGAGTTCTTTGGATAGTGAAAGAGCGCCATAGCAATTGGCGTTAAACAACAAATCGAGTTTAACTCCAAAAGATTGGATTCGTTTCAGTTCATCGTAAAGCCGTTGTTTTGAGGCATCGTCGGGGTCAATAACCCCTCTGCCCGAAGGCATATCTAACAGAGAAAAGAAAACCTCCGAGATATGCTCACGATATACCGATACGATCTCGGAAAAAGGCTCCTCATCAAGAGGGCGCAGCTGATAGCCTACTGAATACCGTATCATATCAATCCGTCTCTGATTCCGTCCTTGATTTCGTCTTTGTTTCCGTTTCTTTACTGTTGGGAGAGGCAACACCTTCATACGGCGGCTTATAATCTACGCTGATTGCATCCTGCTCCCAATCTACGGACCACTGTTTTCCGGTGCGGAAAGGCGATTTAAATTTGTTCGTCAACACCCCGCGCTTTTCAAGGCTCACCATACATGCACGGGTACAGCCTTTGGCACCGCAGACTGCCTTGCCGCTATTATACAGATGGCTGGGGGCATGTTGAAAAGGAGAAATACTCGACGCTTTGAATTTTCCCGCCAATCTTTCACTGACTTTATCAAAATAGTCGCCCTTCTCCCCTTCGGCAACGGGCTCACCGCCCTGGAAGACCCAATTGCATTTATGCATATCCACATCGGCCCATTCCAGCTCATAGCCGCCGACATTTCCCTTAATGGTTCGGTCGGCCGGGATACAGTCACCGGGGCATTCCCTCACACACGCCATACATCTATTGCACAACGTTCCGGGCTCCATGATCGGATCCGGCTCCAGTTCCATATCGGTAATGATAATTCCCACGCGAACACGCGGACCGAACTCGGGCGTAAGCAGCATTTTCGAATATCCGATTTCACCAAGTCCACACAAAAAGCCGGCGATGCGCAGATTGATCATCACATCGGGAGCAGCCTTTCCTTCAGCCACGGGACGGGAATAGTTTTCATAAAAATAACCGACGTTGTTGATGGCACGCCAGTCACTCTGATGTCCCATCGGCACGGCCTCATAGCCCTCGTCCTCAATCATTTTGCTCAAATTTATAACCGTCATCGGCATATACAAATAGGTAATACCACCGTAGCCCATAGCAGAATAATTGGAAAAATACGTGCCTTCCTCCACGCCGCGCAAAGAGCCGCGCATCACGCGAAAGCCCATAGCAATAATGGATTTTGCGTTGGGCATAATCTGTTTCGGGTCCATTTGAATCGGTGCGGTGTGCCAACGGTCAATAGAACCGATACCTACAATATCCGCACCCAATCGCTTAGCCGCCGCTTTAACGTCTTTTGCAGTAATCATTTTTATCTCCTTTAAATTTTTGATTTTTGATTATTATAAAATGATATCGGATGAAAGCAAATGCATAAAACACCCCGTTTATTACACAAAACAACGCTTTTGAACGGATCAAAACCTTCTATAGAGATAAATGCGTTAGGTAACAACAAGAAAGAAGAAGTAACGGTAACTGTTGAAACTAAGAAGAAATAAGCACCCGTTATTTTTGGTTCCATAAGGCACCCAGGTATCCATATTGGAAACCAAAAAGTAACAGATGTCCCGTTTAGGCCGTGACTATCTGCAAAGCGGTTATTACACCGAAAGCTATTTCCCCGACCGAAACATCCGGTTTATTGCCATCAATGACGGTGTGGACAGTATCAACGGCGACAATGAATTCATCCCTTTCCGTAACATCATGAACGAGATGTATGCACGGGATATCAGCCGCAAGGTACGCTCCGCACACCGCATCCGTGGCAACATGGGTGAGCCATTGGGACAGCCGCCCTATGGGTATATGAAATCTCCGGAGAACAAGAAAAAGTGGATCATCGATCCTCCTGCCGCCGCGGTGGTGCGCAAGATCTTCCGCCTATTTCTTGAGGGAAAAGGGATTGATACCATCGCACGGATGATGCAGGAAGATGGGCATTTGAACTGCACAGCCTACTGGCAATCCAAGGGTATTGGACGAGGTGGCAAAAAGGTGCAGCCGAATCCCTACAAGTGGAAATGCTCCACGATTTCCGGTATCCTGCAACGGCAGGAATACTGCGGAGATATCATCAATTTCAAAACCACCTCCAGATCCTTCAAAAACCGCAGACGAATCGACAATGCTCCGGAAGACCGGGTCATTTTCAAGGATGTCCACGAGCCGATCATAAGCCGTGAAGATTTCGAAATTGTGCAGAAGCTTGCAGGAAATGTAAAGCGCCGTCCTCCGAAACCGGAAAACGGCGATAAGAACATATTCTGCGACCTGCTGTACTGCGCAGATTGCGGCAAGAAGCTTTGGTATCACACCAATACCAACAACAGTAACATCCACTATTTCAGCTGCTCCAACTATGTCAAAGACTATCGAGGCACTTGCCCGACCCGGCACTACATTCGTGTAGAAGGCGTCGAGCAGGTGGTAATCCGGGAACTGGCAAGACTTGCCGCCTACCTGGAGGAAGACGAGGAAGCCTTCGTGGAGCTACTTGCCAAGAAAAGCGAGAAGGATGCCCAGATGGAGAGGAAACTGCTTCAAAACGAACTGCAAAGCTCCATCGCCCGTAACGAAGCAGTTGCACGGCTATTTGAAAAGCTTTATGAAGACAATGCCACCGGCAAGGTAACCGACGATTGGTTTATGCAGTTATCCCACAAATATGAGATGGAACGCGTTGCCCTCAAAGAAAGGATCAACGAGATTCAGATCAAGCTTCACGATATGGATCATCACAAGCAAGGGTACGAACGGTTCGTATCCATTATCCGGAAGCTGCTGGATATGGAGGTTTTAACCTTTCCGATCCTGCGGGAGCTGATCGATCGCATTGAAGTTTATGAAACTGAGGGTACCGGTAAAAGCCGGACACAGCGGATCGCAATCTATTACCGCTTTGTTGGATACCTGGAATTGCCTGCAGGCAAGATCAATCCCCACTATACTGCCGATCTGCGTCGCGGTGTTGCCATCGAGTATATTCCGAAGCAACCCGCATAAAAGAAAACGCCCCGCTAAGCGGAGCATGGATGGGTAAAAAAGTTAGTGGAGATAACGAAGTCCGTTATCTCCACTCGACATGCACGTTTGTTAGAAAAAAGCCGATCGTTCAGCGTGGAGACCGATGTATCGCAGGGGGGCAAGCACCGGAGCGGTGTACTGGGCATATTCACTTTGATAAAATTCATTTTTCCGCTTCCAAATGCTTCGACAAAATGATATGATATTCCACAAGGAAATCATCGCGGAAGGGGATGGTGCCATGCGGATCGCGATCGTTGAGGATGAGGCTGTATATCAGCAGCAGCTTCGGGAGTATCTGGCAAAATATCAGGAGGAGTTCGGGTGTACGCTTCAGGTGTCGGTCTATGACAGCGGCATCAACTTCGTACATAATTTTTCCAGTCAGTTTGACATCATTCTGTTGGATGTGGCCATGCCATACATCGACGGCATTGAAACTGCCAGGCGGATCCGGGAGATCGATTCCGAGGTGGTGATCCTCTTTGTCACCAATCAGGCCCAGCACGCCATCCGGGGCTATGAGGTGGATGCGCTGGATTATATCCTGAAGCCCATCAGCTATTTTGCGTT
>JAGBRZ010000016.1 GCA_017632155.1 Clostridia bacterium | reverse complement strand
CGCACCGTTTATCTCAAGATAGTATTTTTTTGCTTTCGGGAGCAAGTCGGAGCGGAACACCTTTCTGTAAAGGCAAGTGCCACGGAAATAGTCGTTTCCACCGTCCTGACCGTCGGTCGCATTCCAAGTATGAGGAATCGTGATGGATTCTCCTACCTCTGCGGCGCCTATCTCGGATACTCCTTTGAGAAACTCCCAATTATCGTTAAATTTCAATATCTGTCGCATAATGTTTTCTCCTTATGAAAATAGGGAGTGTCCTGCACGGACACTCCCCCGGCTTTACGAATTAAGCGTCAGTGTTTTCTGTGTTCTTTCTTGCCTTGAGAGTTTCCACGTTCTCAAGAACCTTTTTCTTGTCAAGCGTATATACGAATGCGAGAACTACGCCGACGATGATATAGAGTATCGCGGGAACGAGAGTAGCGATATTGTAAATACCGTTATTAACTGCCTCTGTCTGTTTTGCCGCGCCCTCAACGTAGCCGATAAGTGCAAGCGACCAAGCACCCATTGCGGATGCGATTGCCTGTCCGATCTTTCTCGAGAAGGAGCAGACTGCATAAATCGTACCATCCTCACGAACACCGGTCTTTACCTCGTGATCGTCAATGATATCGCTGATGAATGCCCAAATGATGAGGTTGAACAGACCAAATCCGAGAGAACCGAGAATACTGAGAACTACGTAGAGCCACATATTGCTCGTGTGGAGGAAGAACAGAAGCGCATAGGAAACAGATCCCATAATAGCCGCAACGATACCAACCTCTTTTTTACCGAACTTTCTCGAAAGCGGAACAGCTGCAGGAGCGAGCGCGAGCGCGGGAACAAAGCCTGCCGCATTGATGATGGTAAGACCCATCGTGTTGTTGAAATAGTCCTTGAATATGTAGTTGTTGATGGTCTGATTGAGCATCTGTGCGCCAAGGAAGGAGATGTAAACGATAACGATACCGATCAGCGCACGGTTGGAAAAGAGCGCCTTAACGGTCTGACCGAAGGTTACGCTTTCCTTCTTGGAATCGTCAACGGGGATACGCTCGGTACACATCTTGTAACAAATCAGATAGCAACCTGCAGATGCAACCGCAAGGATCAGAGCAACGATGGGGAACGCGCCTGCATTAGCGACCTTTGTTCCATCATCAAGCGTGGTATAAAGGAACATAGGCATAACAACGCCAACGAGAACCTGAGGAATGAGAGAGCCAACACCGCGGAATGTGGAAAGCGCTGCACGGTCATCTGCTTCCGCACTCATAACGGATGCCATAGATCCGTAAGGAATGTTGATGGCGGTATAGCATACGCTACCCCAAAGCAGATAGGTTACGAACATATAAACGATGCGAACCCACATCTCCGTATTCACAACTGCCGTCTGATACATCAAAAAGCTTGCAAGCGCTACGGGGCCGCACATACGAACGAGCCAGGGCTTGAACTTGCCACCCTTGCCTGCCTTTACCTTGTCGGCAATTCTGCCCATCGCCGTGTCGGTGAATGCATCAACAATACGTGCAATAAGGAACATCGCACCTACAAGAGCTGCATTGATATGCAGAACGTCCGTGTAGAATACGGTGAGGAACATACTTGCCATAATGAATGTTAAGTCATTGGCTACGTTTCCGAACATATAGCCAACCTTGTCCTTTACGCCAAAAGGACGGAGAGAGAGTTGCTTATTCATAGCTTACCTCCGAATATATTTATGGTTAGTATAATTATACCACAAAATATATACCGACGGTTAGAACAAAAATTTGAATTTATAGTATTATTTTTGTTATTATCTTGATTTTTGATAAAAATTGTTGTATAATACTTAAAAAGGAGGCGATACCGTGGATATTCTGCACGATCTTGAGTTTACCGTTATGCTTCTCGGAAAGCTTCACATATCGAGCCATATCGTTGACGATCCCGAGCATCATATCTCGGATGAGATAGACTGCGGACTGCGCGCTATGCTGTTTGGAGAAAGCAATTATGCCAAGCTGCTCGTCAATTCTCCGACGGAGGCAAAGGAAAATACGATCTACCGATTTTTTGACGAATACCGATGCAATTATATCTTCTTCAAAATCCCCGATAGTATCACAAACCGCTATTTCTTCGTGGGGCCGTATATTCCTTCACTTCCCGAGGTAGAGTATTACGAGCGAAAGGCAAAACAGCTTGACCTTGATGCATCCAAGCTTGAACAATTGAAAAATTATTACAGAAGTCTACCCGTCGTGGAAGAAGAAAACGTACTGTTCAGTATCATCGACACACTTGGAAGCTTTATTTTTGGCGGAGAAAATCATTTCAACGTGGAGACCGTCAGCTATGAGATTCCCGATAAACGACGTCCCGTATATACCTCGGGGATATTTGAGGATGTTGAAAGCGATAATTCCGCCCTTTCCCTTGAAATTATCGAACAGAATTATCAAAACGAGAGACGGCTGATCGAGGCGGTAAGCAAAGGCAAGCTCCACAAGGTAGATATGATTGCATCATCGATTCTCAATCAAGGAACGGAGGAACGACTTGCGGACAGCGTCCGAAATCGTAAAAATTATCTCATTATTTTCAATACTCTTTTGCGAAAAGCGGCAGAGTTCGGTGAGGTGCATCCACTGCACATAAATCGTCTATCCTCTGCCTTTGCCAAGAAAATAGAGGAGCTTTGTACCGTTGATGATAGTCTGAACCTGCAGAAGGAAATGATACGCAAATATTGCTTGCTCGTAAAGGAACATTCGCTCAAAAAATATTCTCACCTGATCGGGCGCGTCATCACGTTGATATCCTTTGATCTGACGGCAGACCTTTCTCTCAAGCATATTTCCTCGCTTATGAACGTCAACGCAAGCTATCTCTCCGCTACGTTCAAAAAAGAGTGCGGAGAAACGCTTACCGAATACGTCAACCGTAAGCGAATGGAAACTGCCGCGTTTATTCTGTCACACTCCGACAAGCAAATCCAAGTGGTCGCCGAGGAATGCGGTATTCTTGATGTAAACTATTTCATAAAGCTTTTCAAAAAACAATACGGAATGACTCCCACGCAATACCGAGAGGATATCCAATAAATTATATCCGCCCTTGCTGCTTAGACAAGGGCGGATATATCAATCTTCGCTGTCCTTCTGTACCTCGATGATGAGCCTCGCTCCGAGGCGAAAGGCGTATTCGAAGATGGCGGCTTCAGCGAGGCTCACATACTCATTCCAACATTCTTGATACTTTTCGAATATCTCTGTTTGCTCGTCGTTTAACAGCTTCGTCAGATCCTCGTTGTGTCTTGCGATATATCCGATGAGTTCCTTCATATTCTTGGAATTTGTTCGGCTGTCCTCTTTCGGAATGATGTTTCCGTGCCATAGTTCTTTTATCATACTTTTCATAGGTTGTACCTCCTGTTAGCACACAACAATACCACAGAAGAGAGAGAACGTCCAGCACTTTTTTTGAAAATAAATCCAACTTTTCGCAAGTTTTTTTCT
>JAGBRZ010000015.1 GCA_017632155.1 Clostridia bacterium | reverse complement strand
TCTTGCCGATAAGTTTCTTGTTCTCGGCAGCTTTCTTGCCATCCTTTACCGCTACGAGCAGATGAAGAGCTGGCTCTTTTGGGCAGTTCTCGTCGTCATCTTCCGCGAATTTGCGGTAACCTCTATCAGGCTTGTGGTAAGCTCGTCCTCGGGCGTGGTAATCGCGGCAAACTGGCTCGGCAAAGTCAAGACCGTCACACAGATGTCTGCGATCATCGTGCTCCTCATCGAGCCCGTTATCTATCACACGATCGAGAACAACGGCACCGCACTCCCCGAATTCTTCGATACCTATCCCCCCGTGTCACTCGTCCTTTGCGCGCTTATGACCGTATTTACGATCTGGTCGGGCGTCAATTACCTTGCGGCGTATTGGGGATATCTTGATCCGGAGAAGTAAGTGACTAGTGGCTAGTGACTAGTGACTAGTGGAAGGTAAATTTCCTCGCTTTGCTCGGAAATTTTCGATTTTTATTAGAAACAACCGTAAGTTGAGCAAAAATCCACTTACGGTTGTTTGAATTTAGGGCAAAACAACCTTTGATATCTTCATTTTCCGCCCGAAAGATGCTATAATTGTGGCAGAAAAAGAAAGGAGTTCAGACAATGAACACTATCGGAAAAAGAATTTCGGAATACCGTAAGAAGAAAAATCTCAAGCAGGACGAGCTTGCGGAAATGCTCGGCGTTTCCGCGCAGGCGGTAAGTAAATGGGAAAACGACCTCTCCTGTCCCGACATCTCGCTTCTGCCCGATCTTTCAAGAATACTCGGAGTCAGCATTGACGAGCTCGTTGCCGGTAAAAAGGAGGAGTCCGCAGTCACGCTCCTGCCCGAAGACCAAAGGAAAGACCTTGAAAAGATGATGATCCGTATAGTCGTTGACAGCAAGGACGGAGATCACGTGCGCGTAAATCTGCCCGTGATGCTCGTGAAGATAGCGATCGACACGGGCATGAGCCTGCCTCAGGTCGCAGGAAACGAAGTAATGAAAAATATCGACTTCGCGCAAATATTCAGAATGATCGAACAAGGCGTGATCGGCAACCTCGTTGAGGTCGAAAGCGCGGACGGCAACACCGTAAAAGTTTTTGTCGAATGAAGATAGATATAAAAACCGACGGAGGCAAACGAATCCTGCTTTGGTTTCCGACAAGGCTGATCCTCAACCGCTTCACGGCGTGGATCGCAGTCGCCTTCCTTAATAAAGAAAGCGAGGAGAGCGGCGTCCCGAAGCTCACCGCCCGTCAGTTTATGCCCCTCGTCAAGGAGATCCACCGTCAGCGCCGTCGTCGCGACGAAAAATGGGTGCTTGTCGACGTCGAATCCGCAAGCGGAGAAAAGGTAAGGATTATTATATAAATGAAAAACATACGCCCATACACAAAACAATTCTATAAAAATAATCGCCTCTGCTTTGCATTCGCGTTCAGCGAAGCAATCTTTTCGACGGCAATTGCCCTGGTAATATCGTGGCTGCTCAGAGAAATACTCGACCTCATCGGCGGCAGCTCTGCATTTACGCTTGGGGAGCTTACGCTTATATCGGTCGCGCTATGCTTCGGCGCAATCGTCGGCTATCTTATCGTGTATAAAACCAAGCCTCGCTTCATCACGCGCGGAATTTCGCAATACAAGGAATACGTTTTCTCCGAAATATCGAGAAAAAACATCTCCGCGTTCTCGGGCGAGAATTCCTCGGTATACATATCCGCACTGACAAATGACATTCCCGTAATAGAAAAGGGGTATCTGACAAATACCTTTCTGATGCTTGAAAGCATTCTCACATTCATCGGCGCAATGGCATTGATGCTCTGGTACAGCCCTATGCTCACGCTTATCGCAATTCTTTTGTCACTCCTCCCCCTCAGCGCCTCGATACTCACGGGCAATAAGATGGCAGAAGCCGAAAAAACAGTTTCGGACAGAAATCAGACTTATACCTCAACCATCAAGGACTGCCTCAGCGGATTTTCGGTCATCAAGTCCTTTAAAGCTGAGGTGCAGATGTTGAAGATATTCGGCGAGAACGTGCGCGAGCTCGCACGCGCAGAAGAAAAAAAGCAAAAGACCTACATCCTCGTTCAGCTTTTCTCTGCGGTTGCCGGAACAACCGCTCAGCTCGGAGTCTTCATCTTCAGCGCATATCTCGCGCTGTCGGGAAAAGCGATCACCGCAGGTACCGCGCTCATCTTCGTTCAGCTTATGAATTACGTCCTTCAGC
This sequence comes from Clostridia bacterium, assembly GCA_017632155.1. Next base: position 768 of record JAGBRZ010000015.1, on the reverse strand, counting down.
CGATCGGAACCATACCGACCTGCATTGCCGAGCGAAAAGCCGCCCGTGCGCTTGTCGAAAAGATCGCGGAAGCGATCAACTCCAATGTCCGTGAAGAAACAGAAAGCGATAGCTTTGAGCTTAAAGAAGGCATCCGTATTCGCAATCTTTCATTCGGATACAGCGAGGACAAGCCGGTATTGCAGAATATTGATCTCGACTTCGAGCTCGGCAAGAAATATGCCGTTGTAGGTGCTTCGGGAAGCGGAAAATCAACCCTGCTATCTCTCCTTATGGCGTCCTACCCGAATTATAGCGGAAGCATAGTATACGACGGCAGAGAGCTCCGTGAGATCAACAGCGCGAACCTCTACGATGTCGAGAGCATAATTCAGCAAAACGTCTTCGTCTTCAATGCGACGATACGCGATAACATCACAATGTTCCGAGAATTTCCCGAGGATGAGATCGAAAATGCGATACGCCTTTCGGGACTTTCCGAGCTGATTACCGAGAAGGGCGCAGATTACCTCTGCGGCGAAAATGGAAGCGGTCTTTCGGGCGGTGAAAAGCAGCGCATTTCCATCGCGCGCAGTCTGCTCAAAAAGTCACAGGTTCTTCTTGTTGACGAGGCAACCGCCGCACTCGACGCCGAGACCGCGTTCCGCGTTTCAAGCGCGATCCTCTCGCTCGACGGCATCACCTGCATCGTAGTCACCCACAACCTCGACGCCGCTCTTCTCTCAAAATACGACTCGATCATCACCCTCAAAAACGGCAGGATCATAG
>JAGBRZ010000127.1 GCA_017632155.1 Clostridia bacterium | reverse complement strand
GTCCTCAATGTTTTTCTTGTTGTAGGTCATATTAAAAACCTGCCTTTCGCAAATTTAATTTCTTAAAATAAATAATTAATTTCTTTCCAATATATAAATATACCACAAATTAGGAAAATAATCAATAGGGTTGAGTAAAATTTTTTAAAAATCAATCCTCTATCCCGCGGACGGTGATGATTTCCTCTGTGGCGAGTGCCTTTTCGCAGAGGGCGGCGAAGTCGAGCTTCTGCTCCTCGGCGATGACCTTTTCGAGTTCGGGTTTGGTTTTGGGGTGGCGGGGAGTGAAGACGGTGCAACAGTCCTCGAAGGGAAGGATTGATGTTTCGAAGCTGCCGATACGGCGCGCGTAGGTCACGATCTCTTCCTTATCAAGACCGATGCAGGGTCTGAAAACGGGAATATTGACGGCGGAGTTGGTGACGTGGAGCGCCTGAATGGTCTGTGATGCGACCTGACCCATACTCTCGCCCGTGACAAGCGCGTTGCAGTTCGCATCTACTGCGATCTTTTCCGAGATCGTCATCATAAAGCGGCGAAGAAGGAGGGTGAAATAGTCCTCGTTGCAGTTCTTCGCGATCTCTTCCTCGATCTCGGTGAGAGAAACGATATGAAGACGAACACTTCCCGCCCAGCCGGCGACGATTCGCGCAAGCTCGATAACCTTCTCACGCGCCTCGATGGAGGTGTAGGGGAATGCTTCGTAATAGACCGCCTCGATCTTGACGCCTCGCTTTGCCATCATCCAGCCGGCAACGGGGGAATCGATTCCGCCCGAGAGCAGGAGAAGTCCGCGTCCGTTTGAGCCGACGGGCATACCGCCCGCGCCTGCCTCCTGACCCGCGCCGATATATGCGGCGTCATCGCGGATCTCGCATTTTACAAGGACCTGCGGATTGTGAACGTCAACCTTGAGGTGATTGAATCTTGAAAGAATCTTACCGCCCAGCTCGCGGCTGACGGCATCGCTTGTCATCGGGAAACGCTTGTCCGCGCGCTTGGTTTCAACCTTGAAGGTGCGCGCATTCGCAAGACGGTCGCCGAGATACTCAATGGCGAGTGCGGCAATGGCATCAAAATCCTTCTCCGTCTGCGCTACGCGCGAAACGGCAACGATGCCGAATGTTTTGCGCAGAAGCGCGTATGCCGTGTCAAACTGCTCGGAGGTGAGCTCCTCTGCGGGTTCAACGCGAATAACGCTCTGCGAACGTACTATTTGAAATTTACCAACGTGGCTGAGTCTGAATTTCAGCTCGCGGACAAGAAGCGCTTCGAATGAGGCACGGTTTGCGCCCTTGAGCGCGATCTCGCCGTATTTACAAAGAAAAATCTCACGCATCCTCTTCATCCTCGCTCTCGAGCGCCGCTTCTTCTTCAAGCGCGGCAAGCTCCTCATCGGTCAGCTCGACTGCATCCTCGCCCATAACGAGGGTGGTCGCATCGTCAAGCATCTCCTCGGGGACGTAAAAATCAACGCCCGACGTGCAAAAGCCCATAAAAACGCGCATCCAGGAATCGGATGTGTTCTCCTTTGCGACGTAGGGGATTCCCGCGCCGCGAAGAAGGCTTTCGATAACGCCCTGCTCACCGTTGTCGGCGGCGGTCATAAGCTTTGCGAATTTAACGCCTTCGTGAATGAAGGTTTCAATATCGGTTATACCCGCCGTTTCGGTGGGCATGGGTCTGCGGGAGATCTCTTTCATTCGTTTGCCTCCGGTTCGTTCTCATAATAATGAGGGAAGAGTGTTTCCCAGACCTTCATACATCCGATGGTATCGGCAATCGAGGTGTGGGCGACGCCGTCCCATTCGATGCCGAAGCAAGCCATCGCGTCGGTCAGACTTGCGTGCTCGATGTCGGGGCGGTGCTCATGTATGTAGCGGACGAATTCGTTGGCACAGCAACGGATCTTCGAATGAAGCGCCTTGCGCTCCTTTTCGGTTTCGTAGATATATTTGATGTGGCTGTAGTCGGTAGAAACGCCGTAAGCGATCAGGTTATCCGCACCCGCGAAGATCTCCTTGATCTCGGGGGTCAGCTCCTCGAGAGTCTGCGCATCCTTGACCATTTCGGGGGTGATGCCGTGGATCTTTTCGGTGCGCTTCCACTTCTTTGTGTGGACGGGACGAACGAGGGTATCCATTATCTTCTCGCCAAGGGCGTTGAAGATCGAGATCGAAATGATCTCGTCGTGATCGTAAAAGCCTGTAAGCTCAAGGTCGAAGAAGAGAACGCGGCTGCGATCCATGCCGTAGTAAGCATTTCTGTGCGCGTCGCCCTCTGTGCGGCGGACGGCAAGATCCTCCTCATAGCAAGCGCGGCAGAGCTTCTTCTTGAAGCGGACGTCACCTCCGCACTTGACGCACATAAGCGGCATGCGCAGGGTGGTCATCTTGTCGTAGAAATAAACGACCTCTTTATCTCGGCGGCGGGTGAACGCAACGGGCTCCTCGATGACCTCAAGGTGCATTGCGGTGAGTCGTTCCTTGGGGTAATAGCCGAAGGAAGCGGCACGGCGCATCGACATACGCTCGATCTCGGTGCCCGACTCGAGCTTTATGGTTTCCTGGCGCGCCTCGGGCGCATACCAGAGCTCGGGATCCGACTCGGTGAGCTTTTCGGGATCAAACCAAAAAACGACGCCTCCGTTTTTACCTTCCGAATACGCCGCGGGTGCACCGTCGGGTGCAAGATGCATGAGCTTGAGAGTTGCTCTGTCAAGATAATTTTTTGCTTGCGCCTCACGGTAGCTGACTTGCGGCACTGTAGCCCCGCTGCGCAGTCTGATACTTTCCTTCAAAATCAGACCTCCTAAATATTTTTCCTAATGCGCGGCGCAACCCGCACACATGACTTTCCAAATATACATTATATCATATATTTTTAATATTTACAATAGTAAAATATGAATTTAGTATATATTTGGGAGAATTTATTTAGTGGACAGTGGTCAGTGGACAGTGGTCAGAAAGATGCGGGGGATCTATGATTTTATAGGCAAATAGAAAAATCACGGATATTTTGTAGTTTGACCTTCTCTATATCCGTGATTATTTTTTATTAAATTATTTGCTTAACTATAGAACGACAATAAAAATTAAATTATCATTCGCAACTTTCTGACCACTGACCACTGTCCACTGTTCACTTCTTCACATCAAGCACCAAATTCGCCGCCTTGGGGACATTTGTGACGGTGACTTTGCCGGGGCAGATCGCCTTTTCACCGTCGAGGGTCCAAGGTGTGCCCTTCGGCATCTCGAACGTGACGTGGCGTGTGCGGAAGAATTTTATCAGCTTGGAGTTATGCAGATCCGATTGCATGACCGCCATTGCGATCTGACTGAGCTCCGCAGGGTCTTTGGGCATTGTGACGAGCACGACCTCGAAAAGTCCGTCCGACATATCGACCTCATCCTCGCCGAGCTTGACAACTCCGCCGACAGAGCGCGTGTTGCTGACCGCTCCGAAGGCGAGATCGGAGATTATCCTTCTGCCCTCCGAGGTGGTGCAGACGGTGCGGATCGGCTTGATCTTGAAAAAGTCGTTGACGCCCGAAAGGACATACGCAAGGTAGCCGAGGTTATTTTTGACCGACTGCGGCGTGGTATAGGACGGTGAGGAAAACGCGCCGAATGATGCGATATAGCTGAAATATCTGTCCGCGCCGAAGCGGCCGAGGTCGAAATTCAGCAGCTTGCCGCGATTGAGATTCTCCGCGATCTCCCTTGCCGCCTCGGGCGGGTCGAGCGGGAGTCCGAGTCCGTTTGCAAAATCATTTGTCGTGCCCGCGGGGATGTATCCGACGGGCATTTTTGAGTGCGCCTCGCGCAGACCGGTCAGCACCTCGTTGAGCGTGCCGTCGCCGCCGCAGCAGAGGACGGCATCGCATCTGCCCTCGGCATTGAGTCCCGCCGCCTCGCGCGCAAGGCGGATAGCATCGCCGCGACCCTTGGTCAAAAGGACGGTGGGGACAACGTCATTTGCCGACAAAGCCTCGATAACGCCAAAGAGCGCGGCTTTGCCCTTGAGTTTTCCCGAAACGGGATTTACGATCAGAATTACGTTTTTCATTTTCTGTACTTATTAGCAAGATCCATTCTGTTGGTGAGAAGCGTGTCGATGCCAATTGCGAAATACTTGTCGTAGTCCTCGGGGGTGTCGGCATAATAGAGATTGCAGTTGATGCCCGCCGCGTGCATCTTTTCGATCAGAGCCTCGTCGAACATTCCAAGCCAGAATTGAACGCCTGTGCAATTGTATTTCGTTGCCATTTCATAGATCTCAACGGTATCCTTCGGGAGCTGGATAGCGGTGCGTGGGATCTCGGGCGCGACCTTTTCCATCCATTCAAGCTCGGAGGGCGAGCCGGCGAAATAGACGCTGTTCCAAGCATCGTATTTTTCAACCAATTTTACGAGTTCGCGAATCAGATACCCATCCTCGCCGTGCTCCTTGAGGTGTATATTGAAGACGATCTTGTTTGCAAACTGCTCAAAGACCTCCTCAGCGGTGCAAAAACCGACCTCCCAGCCGTGCTTGACGCCGATATTAAGCGCGAGAAGCTCGTCGAGAGTCTTTTCTTTGAGCTTGCCCTCGCCGTCGGAAATGCGCTCAAGAGTGCCGTCGTGGGAAACGATGAGTTTTTGATCCTTGGTGAGTCTGATATCGAATTCGATCTCATCCGCGCCGAGCGCAAGCGCCGCCGCAAAAGCGGGCAAAGTGTTCTCGGGCATCAGCTTGGAAAGACCGCGATGTGCACAGAATTTTTTCATAACTTTATATTCCTTTTCAAAATTATATTCAGCTTGAAGTTTTGATCAAACTTTTTCAAAAGTTTGCGGAGCACGAGGCAGAGCCTCGTACTAATGCGAGAGCTTCAGCTCTCGCTACTGCTTCAAACTTCTGAAGCTCTGCTTCTGAAGTTTGGACAGAGTCAATACTTCCCGAATGTAGGGAAGTATTGCGCTCTGTCACCCCTCGCGCTCTTCGGGCGCGCAATTTCTATAGAGTGTTTGTGCCTTCTGCGGGATCAAACAGGTAATTTTGTGCCCGCACATATCCGAGGTCGATATCCTATAATTTTGCATATTTTAAATCGGGACCTCCCTCCCGCCCTCCCTCCGTGAACCGGAGGGAGGAGTAGGAGAGCGCGAACCTTATTGTTTAGCTTTCTGAATATCGTTTATCATCTGTCCGCCAAAACTGAGCGTTCGGCTTCCGAATCGTATATGCAGGTCAAATTCTCGATCTTTGCGAAATGCGGATATGCGGTGATGATGTATTTGGAGTTAAAATCTATCGGTGTCAGCACGCCAAACCAAGAGGGATCAACGTTCAATAGCAATTCAATGACTCGCTCCTTTGAAACGCTGTCTGCTATAACGGTCGGCAAATTAATTATGGCGGTTTCACCGCTTTCTACGGTAGATTTGTAGTCAAGCACAAGTCGTTCCGGCGTGATTATTTCAATAATATAGTAACGCCCGTTTTGTTCAACGATTACGTCGCGCCAATCCTTTTGGACAATGTAGCTTTCAAATTTATCCGGTGACATACCTTCGTAAGCGACAAAAATTTTAATTGGAATCACCTCGTTTAAAGACTTGTTTTTGATGAATTATTCGGTTAGTTTGCGCCTGTGCGCGGGGTGACATAGATCAATACTTCCCTACATTCGGGAAGTATTGACTCTGTCCAAAAAGCCGAAGCAAGCTTCGTCTTTTTGAAGCACGGTAGCGAGACCTGAAGGTCTCGCATTAGTTCGAGACTCCGTCTCGAGCTCTGCGAACTTTTGAAAAAGTTCGATCAAAACTTCCCGCTATTGTCATTTCGCCGCAGGCGAACTATCATTCGGCGCAAGCCGATTATCATTCTGCGAAGCAGATTATCATTCCGCCGAAGGTGGATTATCATTCGCGCGAAGCGCGACAAGATACTCCTCATAGCTCGCCACGCATTTGACCGCGGCGAGGAAGGCTTTGGCGTTCATTCCGCCGGGGAGCCCAAAGGTGGCGCCGACGGCGTCGCGTTTCGCTTGACTATCGGGTGCGCCAGTGAGCCCGTCGCGACAAAGAATGGCGGGAGTGAGCGGATTTTCCTCGATATTTCGCGTCATATCGGGGTTTGTATAGGGCAAAAAGAGGTTATAAATTAATTCTCTTTCAACGCCCTCAACGCCGAGAAAGCCCTCGGCGGATGCCTCTTTTTTACGTTTTTCCTTGCCCTCGATCTTCGGGATGTGGAGGCAAATTATCTTGTCCTTGGGCAAAATCCCCGAAATGTGCGAGCGGATCAGTCTGCCCGCGCCGTCGGGATCGGTCAGCACGATGAGCGGCGTTTTTCGCGCCAAAGCTCGCAAAAGCGCGGCGCGCTCGTGATTTTTGAAGATCCCGAAGCCATCCGTCGCTATTATCTGCGCCTCGATGACCGACGAAAGGCGCAATTTGTCATACTTCCCCTCCACGATCACGGGGTAGGGGATCTTTAATTTATCATTCATTTAACCAAAAACCATACGATCAGCGCCACGCCGAGCAGAATTCGGTAAACGCCGAAGGGGATGAAGCTGTGACGCTTGACGAAATCGGTGAGGAACTTGATTGCAACCATCGAAACCGCAAAGGCAACCGCACATCCGACAGCGAGGATGATCCACGCGAGTGCGGGAACGCTTACGTTCATCTCGACAACGTAGGAAACGAATCCGAGCGCCTTGATCGCGCTTGCGCCCGCCATTGCGGGGATCGCCATGAAGAAGGAAAATTCAGCCGCCGCGGTGCGCGAAAGTCCGATCATCATTGAGCCGAGGATGGTCGATCCCGAACGCGACGTGCCGGGGATGATGGCAAGCATCTGGAACACGCCGATCGCAAAGGACTGCTTGATCGTAATGTCGTCCACCGACTCGACCACAGCCTTTTTCTTGTTGAATTTTTCGATAAGAATGAAGAAAACGCCGTAAATTATCAGCGCGGCAACGACAACGGGCGCGTTATAAAGCCAACCGTCGATGTCCTTGCCCGAGATCTTCTCAAGGATCTTGTCGAAAACGATCCCCGCAAGCGCGGCGGGAACCGAAGCGATAAGTACCTTGCCCCAAAGCTTCCAAATCCTTATGTTCTCGCCCTTTCCCTTCTTCGGATCGAGCGGCCATAGACGTGAAAAATATGTCACGACAACGGCAAGAATCGCGCCGAGCTGAATAACGACGTCGAACATCTCGCAAAACTCGGCAGTAAACACCGCGTCGGGCGCAAGCGAGAAGGAAAGAAATTCGTCAAGGAGGATCAGATGCCCCGTCGAGCTGACAGGCAACCACTCGGTGATGCCCTCGACCAAGCCGTAGATCACGGCGGTGATGATTTGGATGAATTCGTACATAATAGCTCCTTTTTAGTTCAGAGTGCACTTTTTATTATTCCGCTCTCAGAATATCGCCCTCTTTAACCTCAAACGGCACTCTCGTATAGAAAATGCGCGACGGATGCGGCGCGGATTCGACAGCGACTCCCTCTCCGTCATAAAGCTCGGCGACGGTGAAAGGCTTGCCGACCTTACCGGGGGTGAGCAGCTCTGCGGTCATACCCTGAACGAGCTTATTTCTCTGACGGAAGCGGTAAAGCTTGCCTTCATCATTTACCTCGATAGCCTTGAGATTTTCGGGCATCGGCTCGTCGAAATCCTCGGCGACGGCGAGATACGCCTTTTCACGCATATAGCCGGGCTGAGTGACGAGCTTTGAATCCTCGCGGGGGTTATCGAAATAGAATCCCGTTGCGTACTCGCGGTGCGAAACGCTGTCGACCTCGGCGTAAAGCGCGGGATCGGGGACGTAATCGAGCATATTCCCACCCGCCTCGACGAAATCGCGGAGTCCGTCAAGCGCGATGCGGTAGGCATTCGTCACAACGGCGGCATAGTACGCCGATCTGACTCGTCCCTCAAGCTTGAAGGACGAAATTCCCGCGTCGACAAGCTCCCCGACGTGGTTTATCATACACATATCCTTCGAGGACATAATGAACGTGCCCTCATCGGTTTCAACGATGGGCATTGCCTCGTCGGGGCGTTTTTCCTCGACGATCTTGTAATTCCATCTACAAGGCTGCGCGCACGCGCCGTGGTTTGCGCTGCGGTTGACCATAAAATCCGAAAGCATACATCTTCCGCTGTATGAAACGCACATTGAGCCGTGAACGAACGCCTCGAGCTCAATATGCTCGGGGATGCGGTCGCGGATCGCGCGGATCTCCCTTAAGGAAAGCTCACGCGCAAGCACAAGTCGGGTCGCGCCGAGCTTGATGTACTCAAGCGCCGCCTCGGGGCTTACGATGCTTGCCTGAGTCGAGATATGGATATCCGCCCCGGGATTGATCTCCTTTATCATCGCGATGACGCCAAGGTCGGCGACGATGTAGCCGTCGATGTCGATCTTCGCGCACTCGCGGATAAACTCGCGCAGAGCGGGATATTCGGGCCCGTGGGGGAGGATATTTACCGTCAGGTACATCTTTTTGCCGCGCGAGTGCATATATTCAGCCGCCTCGGCGAGCTCTTCGAGCGAGAAATTTTCGGAAGCCTGGCGCATTCCGAAGCGGCGTCCCGCAAGATACACCGCGTCCGCGCCGAAGCGAACCGCCGCGCGGAGCTTTTCAAAGTTGCCCGCAGGTGCAAGCACCTCGGGGAGAATAAGTTTCTTTTCCATTTTATTTGATCTTTCCACTTGTCATAATATAGTATTCACCGGGATTAACACCCTCAAAACCGCCCGCGACCTCAAGCGCGCCTTCGCCCGTGACTTCGATGATAACATCACGGTCAGCAGAGTTGAAAAATCTTGTTTTGTGGTCGGGGAAAGCCTCTGCGTAGCGCACGCTTGCGCTTTCACAATTAGTTGTTGTGAGTATGTAATCCGGGTCCATTTCGTGCATAACGAGGTCGGCGTTGTCGCGCGCCTGACCGTGGTGCGGCCATTTTGCAACGTCGGGGCTGCCGATTTTGTCCTTATAAATCGCCCACATTCTGTCAACGCTCTCCTCTGTGATGCCGCGAGTGCGCTTCATACTGTCGCCCGTGAAGAGGATCTTTCTGCCCGCGTATCTGATGAGATACCAGATCGATGCCGCGTTGCCGACCGAGGTGGGAACCTTGGGGTCATAGATATTGTCGGTGTCAAAATACGCGTTTGCGATGAGCTCGCGAAGCTCGCGGTCGCGCGCCCAATCGGTGTCGGGGGGCAGGATCTCGATCTCCGCGCCGCCGAAATTGTAAAGGATGGTCGAGGGATCTTCCGAATGATAATGCACCTCGATCCTCTTTACGTTCGGGTGACACTCGCGCAGAGCCGCCTCGATCTTTGGGCTGTACTTCGAGTCGCCGTGCGGCATATCCTCGGGGAGCGCGTTATGGGGAGGAAGAACAACGGTATCTATCGCAAAGCGGGGATCGCGGATAACGCACTCCATCGGGCCGCAGACGTGGTCAACGTGATAATGCGAGATAAACCAATCAAAATGCAGGACTTGGGCGCCCTCCGCCTCGCGGAGTTTAAGAAGTGCCTCAAGCGCGAACGAGGTCTTGGTCATACCGCCATCGTGGAGGATATAATGACCATTGAGTGCAAATATAAATCCGTCCGACTTGGTAACCTCGGGATGCGCAAGGCAAATCATGCGAAGCAAGCCGTCACGGAGCGTGAAATCCTGTGGGAAAACAGAGTTCATTTTATTTTATTCCTTTCGATAGGGGGAAATTCAAGGTAATAGGTAATAGGTAAAAGGGAAAAGGGAAAAGGTTCGGTAGCTTTTCGCGGAGCGAAAAGCAATTTTATTAAATATATTCTTGGGGAAGATTGATTATTGGGATATTGTGATTTTCGAAAACAAATCGCGTCTTTCTGTCCACTGTCCACTAATCACTGACCACTTTTTTCTTCCCCGGAATATCCAGCACAAAATACTCCCCTTGATTGACTCCCCACTCGCCACCCACAACGGTCATCTCACCCTCGTCGGGCACCGTTATGATGACGTCCTCGTTGCAGGAATTGACGAATTTGGCGCGGAAATCGGGGAAGGAACGCGCGTAGGTCACGCTTGCTCCCTCGTCGGGGGTGGTGGTGAGTATGTAATCGGGGTCGATCAAGTCGTGGACGGCGGTGTCCGCCTCGTCCTCCGCCTGACCGTGGTGCGGCCATTTGAAGAGGTCGGGCTTTGCAATCTTATCGCCGTAAAGCGCGACCATTCGGTCGAATCCCTCGTCGGTCATAAAGCGCGTGCGCTTGGGGCTGTCGCCCGTGAAGACGAGCTTCTTGCCGCCGTGGCGGATGATGAACCAGATCGAGGATATATTGACAACGTACATCTGCACCTTGCGGAAGAAGACGTCCTCGGTGCAAAAATACTGCGTTGCGATCTTACGGAGCAGCTCGGGCGATGCCCAATCGGTATCCGCGGGAAGAATTTCGATCTCCGTGCCGCCAAAATTATAGAAAAAGGTCTTTTTGCAGTCGGAATAAAAGGGGATCACCGTCACTTCGGCGTTTGGATGAAAGTCGCGGACAACCTCGAGAATTTCTTTTGTATAATCGCGAGAAACATGGATCATACCCTCGGGGAGTGCATTGACGGGCGGCATAATGATGCGATCGATGGCGAACCGAGGATCGCGGACGACGTTTTCAAGCGGCGCGCCGACATGATCGACGTGGAAATGCGAAATTATCCAATCGAAGTGCAGCACCTCAACTCCCGCCGCTTCGCGGAGCGCAAGCAGATGCCGGAGGCAATCCGTACCGTATTTTCCGCCATCGTGGAGCATAAAATGCCCGTTCAGCGCAAAAATGAAGCCATCCGACTTCTTGATTTCGGGGTGACCGATGGAGTTTATGCGTAAAACGTTGTCACACAGGGTGAAAGATGACGGAAAGCTCATTTTTTGCTCCTTTCGGGGAAATTTAAGGGAAAAGGTGAGAGTAAAAAGGTAAAAGGTGAGGTAATTTTTCGCCAATGGCGAAAAATATTTTATTAAAAATATATCGGGGAGCGACCGTTTGAAAAGGAGATATGGGCGGACCATCTGCCGAAGGATACGGTTACTTTTGTGCCGCCGGGGAGTTTAGCTTCAAGATAGTATCCAGCAGACGCGGCTTTAAGTTCGCCGTTAAAGTAGAGGTAGTTTTTCAGCATTCCGCGGTATAGGGTAATATATCCGCCACAAGCTTCAAAGGTTTCGAATTTGGAGTACAAAAGATCGATAATGGGAATTATTGCGCAAAAAGCCGCCGCCATAAAGCATCCCGCCATCAGCCAATACAATGCCATATTCGAATCAACGACCCCAAGACCGCCGAGAAGGCCTTCCTCGTAGGCCTTGCTGTTATCATACAGAATGGCAAACACGATGCCCATAACGAACAAAAACACCGTCACACCGCCTTCGAGAAGCCTGCGCTTTCTGATCTTGGCGGTAAGTTCTTTTTCAAGTTCAAGATGTTTCATCTTACAAATTATTTTCATACCCCGATGCGTCGATGATGATCTTTTTGCATTTCGGGCAGCAGTAGCTTTCAACATAATGTGGATGCAAGAGCGGGGTTTCCAGATGCAGTGCATATTTTTCCTTCAAGCTCGGAAGCATACTGATCTTGTGCTTTCGCTCACTCCAGATCATTGTTCCGCAATTCAGATACCCCGCAAGCATTTCGGTATCGCAGAATGGGCATTTCATAAGCGTTACTCCTTATCCTCGGGTCTCGGCGGTTTGAACTCCACGCGATATATATTTTCCTCTGTAATATCAATTCTCGGTACGATAATTCCCTGCACGCCCGCTACCGAAGTAACCGCCGTGAGTGTTGCCGAAGTATAGGGGAACAGAATGCGGAAGGTCTCAAGATGAGCCTCCTCTCGTGGCATTTCAGGCGGGAGCGCGAAGATTCCCGACTGCTTGACCGTGATGGAAAGCTTGTCGGGCGCTTCCTTATCCTCCGCCGTGATCGTCACCTCGCCGCGTGCCACTCCGGGTGCGGCGTGGCGAAGATTATAGCTGTATTTGAAGCCAATTTTGAGCTGCCCCGAGCCTTGCATATTGTTGACGAAGCTGATGCTATCGGCACGGGTGGCTTTGAGTTGGATCTTTGATTGGGACATGGGGACCTCCGGTAGTGTAAAGTGGAAAGTGGAAAGTGAAAAGTTATGGTAGCTTTTCGCCAAGGCGAAAAGCTTCATTTATTAAACGCAAAGCATAAATAGCCACGAAAGCAGGAACTGATTTGCGATATTGAAGTCGAATGTCTTTTGCATCACTATCGCATAGACGAGCGATGCGAGGGACAGGAGCATAATTATGCATCCGAGGGTGTGGCAGGCGCGGGGCTTGACGCTGAAAAATCCGCAGATGCCGGCAACGAAGATCAGCACTCCGAGAGCCGATGCGAAAACTCCGAGAAGATCAAGCGCGAGAAGGCTGTTCCACGCCTGAATGACGGACGAAACGCCCGTGAATATGTATATGAGGCTGATGCAGCCCCTGATCTGTTTATATTTGCTTTTTGCCATTTTTATTTCCTCTTTTTCATATTATTTTGCGTTGTATATTGCTTCGACGATTGCTTTATCGGCTTCGGTAAGCCTACGAAGCTCTGCGGTTCTTGCGCGGAGAGTCGAGCGCGCGGCGGTCATATTCGTATAAAGTGCGCCGGCAGAGGCAACTATTGCCCTCATGCTGAAATCCTCTCTGTCGGGATCGAGCGGCGCGGGGTGATAGGCGCGTTTTGCGAACGCCGCGACCTTCGGGTCATACGCGATCATTATTGCGGGCACGCCCGCGATCGATGAAAATACGCCGCTATGCAGCCGCATTCCGAGTGTGAAGGAGCATTTTTCGATGACGGAAATGATATGTCCCGCGCGCATACGCGGAAGGACGAATCCGCGCTCCGCCTTGCGGCAGAGTTTTTCGCAAAGACCCACGTCCTCAGGCGCGAAGGGGATAAAGAGCGGGACGGCATTTCGTCTGTCGGATATGACGCGAACGGCAGAAACCACCGTTTCGTATATCTCCTCGGGTGCGCGCGCCCTCTCGCCTCGGTTGAGTCCTTTAAGCGGACGGACGGAAACGGCGAAATACTCACGCCCTTCGGGGAGACGTTTCAAGATCGACTCCGGCAGCGGCAGCGGCTCGGTTGCGATCGCGGCATCCGCTGTGATGGCGATACCATCGGTCTCGCATTCCATTTCCTCAAGCAATTCGAGCGAATCGGGGTCGCGAAGGGTGACGGCGTCGCAGTTTTCAACCGCGCTGACGGTTTCGTAAGCCGCCTCGTCGCCGATGACGGGTCCGATGCCGCCCGCGTAGATCATAACTCGCGCGCCTTGCTTTGAGGCGAGCTTTGAGAGCAGATAATAGTACCCGAGCGAGCGGTTTGAGGTGCTGTTTTGCAGCAAAGTGCCGCCGCAAAGGATGAAGAGCCTTGTTTTTGCGAGCTCACGGGCGAGGGCGAAGACGTTATATCTTCCAATCCTCCGCACGCCCTCGGGGAGTGCGCCCTTTTTGCCCGCGGGGACTGTGGGTAGAACGCCCTTCGGGAGCTCGGGGAGTGATTCAAGAACCGCGTCAAGCGTTGCATCGTCGCCCGCGTTGCAAGCACCGAAGTAACCGCAAAGCATCACACCGCCCCTTTCGGATGCGAGAAGATCCTGCCAGAAAGCAATTGTCTTATCAGCAAATAGCTCCGCAGAGGCGCGGCGGGTGACATACGCCCTTCCGAACGCGCCGTAAAGCGAGCGTTCGCGCTCATCGGCGCAAATCAAACGCTCGACAGCAAGACGCAGGGTTTCAAGATCTGCAGGAGCACCGCCGCGGCAGGTGAAATTTGTTTCCTCGGCGCGGCGCAGATTGGTTTCGTCAAGCACGCCGTCACATCCCATATCCGAGCAAAGAACAACGGGAACGCCCGCCGCCATTGCCTCAAGCGCGGCGCGGGATGAACCGACGAAAATATCGGCACGGGCAAGCACGGCTTGCATATCGAGCACGCTGCCCGCCATTGTGACGGCTCCGGGCGACTGCGAATTTGCAAGTCTTGCCGCCTCGCGGAGCTCGGGAAGCTTTTCTCCTCCGCCAACGACAGTCAGAGTCGGTTGGAGCTCTGCGTGATCCTTGCAGATTCGCGGCATCAGCTCGCAAAGCAGAGTCGGGCAGAGTGCGGTGTCGCCGTCAAGCCTGCTTGCCGTGACTATGCGCAATCGGTTTGAGGGCTGATGCGCGGGGACGTCGGTATCAACGCCGTTTGTTATGACATCAATGCTCGCGGGATCGAGCTTGTACTTTTCAACGATAAAGCTTTTGACGTCCTCGCTGACCGCAATGGTGCGTCTGCCCCAAAGTGTGAAGGCGCGCAGAGGGGGCGCGGGATCGTAAAATCCGTGCGCCGTGACGGCAAAGGGCGGAAAACCGCCGCGTTTTGAAAGCATCCCACAGATAAACTGCGGAATTCTGCCGTGCGCGTGGACGATATCGTAACGTCCCTCGGTTGCGATCCGCCAAATGGCTTTTGCCGATTTTGTGACGGAAAAAATATCTTTTTTATCAAGCGGCAGAACGGTGTGCTCGACCTGCGCCGAGATCAGCGCGGGTATATAGGCTCCGCCCGCCGAAAGAATATGAACGTGATTTCCACGGCGACGCAAAACGCGCGCAAGCGTCAGCACGTGCGTTTCCGCACCTCCAATGCCCATCCGCGTTGCAACAAGCAAAATTCTCAAGCTCCCGCCTCCTTCATAATCAGCCAATTGTAAAACTGCGTTTTACAATTGCCCCGCTCTGCGGGGATGCGCGCGCATTATCTCCGCCGCAAAAATCTTCGATTTTTACGGCTCCCCTCGGCGCGCGGGCTCGCCCTGCTCGCCTCAGCGGTGTTTTTCCGGTCGGCTAAGCCGCCGAAAAAACGGATTTTAGCATTATTTGCGTATTTTTACAATCAGCTGTAAGTAAGTATAATTAATCATTATATTGACTTTTGCACAAAGCCCTTGATAAATCAAGGTTTTCCAAATATCATAAGTCGATTTTACGACACATTTACGACATTCGCCAGCCAAACTATGATTTTTGATATTAAGTATTTCATATCATTATATATTATAGCATATTTTTTCTATAATGTAAATAAGATAAAAGCTTAAAATTATTATATACCAAACAACGCGAACCGTTTCGTCATTTTAAAACGGTTCGCGTTGTTTATATGTTTTTAAATCCACGCGCCGTCTTTCATTTGGAGGACGGCGTCGGCTTGCTCGGCGACGGCGGGGTCGTGAGTGACTATAATGACGGTGCAGCCGCCATCGTGGGCGAGTGAGCAGAGGATCTTGACTATGTTGGCGGTGTTGGTAGAATCAAGGTTGCCCGTCGGCTCGTCGGCGAGGATGATCTTGCATCCTTGCGCGAGAGTGCGCGCGATGGCAACACGCTGCTGCTCGCCGCCCGAGAGGTGGGCGGGAAGGCGATTATCGTAGTTTGCGGAAAGCTCGACCCTTTCGCGGACCTTTGTGCTATATCAATATCGGTATCATTATTCTTTTAGTAAATCTGCAAAATTCAATCTGCAGGATTTACATACCGTGTCTTCGGCGGAAACCGTGTGTCCACACACGGGGCATTTGAATTCCATTCCCTCGGTGATCGGGAATTTAAGCGGATATTTCAATCCGCGCACAAAAAATACTCTGTCGCCCTCTTCGTAGTGCAAGCCGTCCATAATATAACTTTTTATTTTGTAAGATACCGTGAACTTCTCGCCGCTATCTTTTTCGAAAGTCACCGAGCGAACGTTTTCAACGTCAAAACGATTGCTCATATAAGCCTTTCGCAACTCGTCGTAAAGTGCGTCGTCGGTCGCGAGCGAAACGCTTGCGTAAAAGCTTTTTGAGAGCAATATCTTGTGCGCTGAAAACGGAAAAAACGGAATAATACAAAGAAGGAGGATAAGATAATTGCCGAGATCCGCAAATGAACGCTCGGTCGAAATTACAAAAACAAGGAATGCGGCAATTACAAGCAGAATCCATACTGCTGTCAGGACAAGGGCTCTGTAATACCTTTTATTGCCGAGAGCAATAAAACGCGCTTCGATCTTCAGGTCAAGCTTGTTTTTCATTTTCATTCTCCTTCGTTTTTGTTAAAATCATAAAAACGCTTCTTTTCATTCATGCAGCCTTCAAGATATTTTGTGTGACGAATGATCTCTCTTTTGAGCTTTTTGTAAAGCAACAGGCAATATATGCCGAAATATAAAAAATATATGAGCAAAAATACGGCGATATCTACCGCTTCGGCGTTACCTTTTAGCATAACGGCTTCGAATTTGCCAAGCGGCTCAAGATAAAACGTAGTATACAAATGATAGGTAACAGGAGAGGTGATAACTCCGCATTTCGTTATTGACAGAGGTATCATACCGATCAAAAAGCGCGATATCTCCCCAACACCAATCCATTTTATCATCTTGCGAGTCCAATTGCGAGGGATATCGGCAAGCGAAAAATGCTTCGGTACAAAATGCCTTATGTACTGGAATATGAGCAAAATGGGGAGCACGGCGCAGATAGGAACGTAAATAAATATCGACTGCAAAACAAGATACATCGAGCTTGCCGCGAGCTTCGAAATAAAAGAATAAATGCAGGAAACAAGATAATATGCCATAAAGTTCGCGAGCATCACAATTAATGCATATTTCAGCACATCATAAAGCTCGACTTCTTTTTGGGCATAAAAATCTCTTTCATTTACAAGGTCTTTTTGTGCCATCCGAAACCTCACTTAACGCTATCGTAATCCATTCTGATTTTGACTTCATTCTTTTTCTTAACTTCGTTTTCTTTCCAAAGCTGTTTGAAAATCAGGAACAAAACGGCGATGGTGATAGCGAAATAAGTTAAATAGATCAAGAAGAAAAGCGCATTATCGGCAAAAGTATATCCGGACTCGCGTATTACTGCAAGGCGCTTTTCCGGCATAAGATAAAACCAATCATACACAAGATTTGCGGGCATAGCAAAAAATCCGTCAAAAAATCGATAACCGAACATGCTTCCGGGTTTGGTAGGTAGAGTTGCCAAGATAAATCTGATTATCTCGCCCGGCAAAACCCATAAACAAAAGTTTTTGAATATCACCTTGATGTTGTCTGCGTTTTCTATATCGGAAACAAAAATATCGGGCAGTTTGCTTCTAAAATGTAAAAACGTAACGAGGCAGGTGACTCCAATTCCAATGATGGCAAAAATTACGGCAAAGAGTCTGTAATTTTTGATGATAATATTGCGATCGTTAGATTTAGACAAGATCGACAAAAGCAAAATAATCGCAACCGAACCGAGGAGGTTAGCTCCTAACATAGTGACGAAATAAACGATCTTGTCGCGCACGGTTAGTCTGTTTTTCATAGTTACCTCAAATATTATTGATTTGTATGGCAAAAAACAAACATTATATTTATATCCACGAACCGTCTTTCATTTGAAGGACGGCATCAGCTTGTTCAGCGACGGCGGGGTCGTGAGTGACTATAATGACGGTGCAGCCGTCATCGTGAGCGAGTGAGCAGAGGATCTTGACTATGTTGGCGGTGTTGGTGGAGTCAAGGTTGCCCGTGGGCTCGTCGGCGAGGATGATCTTGCATCCTTGCGCGAGAGTACGCGCGATGGCAACACGCTGCTGCTCGCCGCCCGAGAGGTGGGCGGGAAGGCGATTATCGTAGTTTGCTGAAAGCTCGACCCTTTCGCGGACCTTTGTTGCCAATTCGGTGGCTTTTTTCTTGGACATTCTTCTCAGATCGAGCGGGTAGCGGATGTTCTCCTGCACGGTCAGAAGCGGGAAGAGGTTGTAATTCTGATAGATAACGCTGACGGCATCGCGGCGGAGGCGGTTGCGGTTCCAATTCTTTGTGGACTTACCGTCGATGATGACCTCGCCCTCGGTGGGGACGTCGAGTCCCGCCATAAGCGAAAGAAGCGTGGTTTTGCCCGAACCCGACTTGCCGATGATGGCATAGCACTTGCCGGGCTCGAAATCATAAGATACCCCATCCACCGCGCGGACGGTCTGATATTTTCCTTTGTAACTGTAAGATACGTTTTTTAATGAAATACTCATTTATTCATCCTCCTTGATGTTCTTGATAAGTTTTTTGCTCATAAATATCGCGAGTGCGAGGCTGAGGGCGACGAAGTAGGCGACGGCGAAGATCGCGAGGTTATTTATCGGGTTCCAATTATAATACGCGCCGCCGATGGCTATGCCGAGCAGAATGCATATCATCTGCTCAAGCGC
The DNA here is from genome assembly GCA_017632155.1 of Clostridia bacterium. Next base: position 7,687 of record JAGBRZ010000127.1, on the reverse strand, counting down.
AAAACCGAAGTATACTCTCGCGTTCGATTCTCCGACCATTCGCATCAGCATAATATCTCTCTTACGTCGGCGTACCATGAGGAATCCGATAAGAAAGCCCGAAATGACGGAAAGAATTACGACAAACACCGTGACGGTGCGGTTGAATTTGATGCTGTCTTCAAGTACCGCGGAAAGGTCAAACAAGTTTTCATCATTTATATCGAGAGCGTATTCATAAAATTCGTTATATACGGTATCAACATAGAAACCCCAACGAAGTTCTTTAGAATTTGGTGATGGTTCCAAGAAACAATAGCTTGCTTTTTCGCGAAATTCTTCCAAGCGGCTGTTGTCAGCAAGCGTTGCGCTCAAAGACCAAATGATCGGGGCGCGTTTGACAAGCTTTATGTATACATCTTCAATGATTGAAAGCGGGCAGTAGATGCTTTTCTCGTCTCCAGCGGTATAAGTTCCGGCAATCTTGAGTGTGCGTTGATATTCGGTTCTTTCCATCTCTACAATCTCGCCGTTTACAATCGTATAACCCACATCGCTTAAGAATTTCAAAACTGTCTCACCATTTCCATTATCATAATAACGAGCCATATAATCGGGGATAAGGCAAACCGCCTCGTCGCCTGCAAAAATACTTTCGTCATATCCCTCATACCATGTAATCTCGCAACCATGCTCTGGCAAGAGCTGTTCGTCGCTGGAAATCGAGGTAATGCCATACAAAAGAGGAGTTTTTAAGTCTTTGGATTCAATGCCATTAACCATTTCGATGGACTGTTGCATCTTAACCTGAATATCCGTTACATATTCTGATAATGAGAATTTAGCCGAAGGTTCCGACGGCTTTATCTGATATGCCTCCTTATAATCTTTCGCTGCTGTTACATCATAGAACTTTACAAGTTTCTTTGTGGCAAATAGGTCATAAACCCATGGCATGATTATTTGTGGACCATTTGTTTCCTGAATTGGTTTGACTGTTACTGTAACAGGAACCGATTTCAATGCTTCTTCATAATTACGCAGTTCCGCTTCATTCGACGCCTGCAAAGCGCAAATAATCATAGAAATTACCGCAGCAAATAGCAGCACCGCGACAGCGCGAACGGGGGCGCGTTTTAGGTTTTTCAGTGTTCTTTTGATCATCTTTTTTTACTTCCTTTCGTGCATTTTTCTGTCCTTCGCCATGAGCAAAGCGAGTAGAGTTGCGGCGGCGAAGACGATGACAAATTGGATCGCGGCGATCATCAGCATCAGCGGGGCGTTGACCTCGAAGGTGATGACGGTCTCTGCCTCTGCGGCGGCATAGAGCGCGTTACTTACGTAATTCCACGAGGCGATGCTGAGCAGGCAGCCGAGCACGGTGCCGGGCAAGAGGATGAGGACGTTGCTGCCGAGGATATATGCCATTCTCCGCTTGCGTTCTGCGCCGAGGGAATACATTATCGAAACGTTCTTCTTTTGCTGCAGGGGGAACAGAATGAAATAGAGAGTCGCAAGCACGAGAGAGGACGAAATGCCGACAGCCATTGCCTGACGCGCTACCTCATCATAAGCAAACAGGTTTTGGGAAATTACCTCATATCCCTGATCGTAGTAGGTGAAAAGCCCGTCGAGGCCCGCCATGGCGACCTCTTTTTGGAACTCGTCGATACAGCCGTTTTTCAGAACGTAGGTGCGGAACATACCCTGATTGCTGTAATCCATACTGCCGGTGACCGATGAGTGGGGAACGAAAATGGTGTTCGGAGTGAACGAATAAATATCGCCCGAGGTATAGTTCCATTCCGAGCTGTCGCGGTAAAGTCCGACAACCTTATAGGTTTCGGTCTCCGCCATTCCCGTCGTTGAGGTATGAAAATTCGCCGAGGGCTCGATTATGCCCATTCCCTCGTGGAGGTACCATTGATACTCAACGCTCCAGTCGTAGAGATAGTAATTCATATCTATCGTATCGCCGACCGAAATGCCGTTCTTTGCGGCGAGGGATTCGCTGATGACGCAGACGTTTGCGCCGCGTTCAAGCTCTTTGGCTGTGAAATCCCTGCCCTCGACGATTCGCACGTCCTCGCGGGCAAAATCGGTGATATATCCGAGCTTCTGAACGCCGATAACGGGGAAGGCGTGCTCGTTTATCTCGATATTCTCGATCTGCTCGCGCCATTTTGCGCCCTCCGCGGAAGCAAGAAAGGCTTCTGCGCCGTTCGGCACGTGGGCAATTGAGGGGAGCGAATAACGCTCCACGTACTCCTCGGGCGTGCAGGTCACAGTCTCGCCGTTTTCGTCGATATAGGTCTTTTCGGTGATATTGGCGGGCGTTTTGGTGCCGTCACGGCTGATGTAGTATACGTTTTCATCATAGACAAGCTCGTCGCCTACGAGGCAAGACAAGTAATCTTGACCGTATTTCCATACGCGGTCGACGTAATAATAGGAGTAGACAAGATATTTCTCTCCGAGCTTCAAGTCAAGGGCTTCAAACGCTTCGAAGTTTTTGACGTGCAGATTGACCCACAGTTCACGCCCTGTCGGGTCATCAAAACCTTCGTGAAGCGCGATGACGGAAGTGATCTTGCCCTTGAGCTGCGATCTGTACTCGGTTTCAAATACAGCCTTTGTCTGATCTGCGGTGATCTCCATATAGCTCTCTTCCGCAAAGGTCTCGCCGATCTCGATCAACTCGATCTCAAACATCGCGCAGCAATAAGGTGTGCCGGAGGGACGCGCCCAAGGGGCGGTATAGTTTTTCTTTTCCACAGAGTCCTCAAAGGAATGATCTGTAAAAAAGTCTACAGTGAGCGAGGGGATATATGCGGATGCCAAGCCGGCTGAGGAAACCTCTTTTACCATATCGGGGTATTTTTCGGGCAGTTCGTCGAGGAAGTCGATTACTTTCTCGGGGAATTGCCTTGTCACTTGGGTTTTGGTTACGTCGCCGAACTGCAGGGTGACGTTTGACTGATTGCGGAACTTTTCCGTCATCAGCGCGACCGTGGTGAATTTGTCTTCAATGGTCGCAAGAGTGTTGTTTGCGGCATACGCCTGACCGATGCCGACGCTCAAAAACGCGGTCATCGAAACGACGAGCAGAATGCCGAGCGCCGATACTATCGGGCGGCGGAAAGTGGTTTTAAGTGATAACATATTTTATCATTCATCCTCCTTGACGTTTTTGATCAGCTTTTTGCTCATAAAGATTACAAGTGCGAAGCTAAGAGCGACGAAGTAAGCGATGGCGAATATTGCAAGCTTATCCATCGGGTTCCACATATAGTACGCGCCGCCGACGGCTATACCGAGGATGATGCATATCATTTGCTCGAGCGCAAAACCGACGTATACTCTCGCGTTTGATTCACCAACCATACGCATCAGCAGAATATCGCGCTTGCGGCGGCGAACCATAAGGAAACCGACGAGGAAGCCCGAAATGACCGAAAGGATCACGACAAACACCGTCACCGTACGGTTGAATTTGATGCTGTCTTCGAGTATAGCTACCAGATCAAACAAATTATTATCGTCTATGTCAAGCGCATAGCTATAGTTTTTTTCTGTGATATATGGCAACGTGCCGTAATCCACGCTCACACCCCAAGAGGTCTTCTTTGCATTTGGGGAAGGCTCCAAGAAACAATAGCTCATTTTTTCACGGAATTCGTCAAGGCGGCTGTTGTCTGCAAGCGTTGCGCTCAATACCCGAATAATTTTATTTTTACTAAGCGCGTCGAACACTTGATCAATAATGGGATACGGGCAGTAAATACTTTTCCCGTCTCCGGCAGTGTATGTTCCGACGATCTTTAGCGAGCAATTATATTCTACCTTCGGAAACTCTACAACCAATTCGCCGTCTACCAACAGAAATTCGCCGTTTTCATCTCTGTGAATAAACGGTATATTGCTTCTGCCGGAAAAATACAGATCAGCCTCGCCGCCGTTATCATAACACTCCGCCATCCCCTCGGGAACGATGCAGAGCAGTTCTTCACTTGCAAATATACTTTCGTCATATCCTTCATACCACGTGATCTCGCAACCGTTTTCAGGAAGCAACTGCTTGTCGCAAGAAAGCGAGGTAATACCGTACAACATAGTTGTTCCTGCCGCGCTTGTATACTTAGTGCCGTTGATCGTGGAAATCGGAGTATACATCATACTCTGAATATCTTTCATATATTCTGCCAATGATAATTCTTCCACCGGATTAGAATATTTTTTCTCAGCCGAATCATCGTAAAATTTTACGGGGGTATCATCGGTAAATATGCTAAGTACCCAGGGACTAATCAAAAGATCGCCGTCATTTTTTCCCGTAGGATCGGTAACTGTCACAGTGATCGGAACAGATTGCCAAACTTCTTTATAATTCCGAAGTTCTGCTTCATTTGATGCGTGTAAAGCGCAAATGATCATAGAAATTACCGCAGCAAATAGCAGCACCGCAACGGCGCGGACGGGGGCGCGCTTGAGGCTTTTCAGAGTTTTTTTAATCATTTCCTATTCATCCTCTTTGATGTTTTTAATAAGCTTTTTGCTCATAAAGATTACAAGTGCGAAGCTAAGAGCGACGAAGTAAGCGATGGCGAATATTGCAAGCTTATCCATCGGGTTCCACTTATAATACGCGCCGCCAATGGCTATGCCTAGGATGATGCATATCATTTGCTCAAGCGCAAAGCCGACGTATATTCTCGCGTTTGATTCGCCGACCATTCGCATCAGCAGAATATCGCGCTTGCGGCGGCGAACCATAAGGAATCCGACGAGGAAGCCCGAAATGACCGAAAGGATCACGACAAACACCGTCACCGTGCGGTTGAATTTGATGCTGTTTTCAAGTATATTTGATATATTATCCAAATTCACTTCGTCAATATCCAAAGCATATTTATAATATTTATATGAAAACATTTCATATTGATTCTGGTCGGGGTTATTGTTTGGACCTATGACATAAAGCCCGAGAGGGATCTCATCGCCGTCGGGCGAAGGTTCTATGAAGAACGTACTCATTTTTTCACGAAATTCTTCGAGGCGGGTATTATCAGCAAGCGTTGCGCTCAACAATTCAACTTTAGGAGTTGTCTCAAGTCCAGTGCATACCTGCTCAATAATCGGGATCGGGCAGTAAATACCTTTCCCGTCTCCAGCGGTGTATGTTCCGACGATCTTTAGCGTGCATCGAAATTCGTAACTCTCTCGTTCTTTCGAAGAACCTCCGTCTTTTACAGTCACAACGAGACGATGAAAATAGAGTTCAGCCTCACCGTTGCCGTTATCATAATATCTCGGTTTAGCCATTTCTTCGGGAATAAGACAAACAAGCTCATCACTTTCGAATATACTCTCATCATATCCCTCATACCATTTGATCTCGCATCCATATTCCGGAAGAAGACGTTTGTCAACTGAAACGGAGCTTATACCAATCAAAAGAGATGTTCCCTGCGCACCGGTAAAGTTTTTACCGTTAATGGTTGATATATTTTGTGACATAATGGACTTTACGTCTTTGACATATTCAGCCAAAGAGACCTCTGTGATCCTTTCCCTATATGATCCTTCGCCTTCACCAAGAATTTCTACCGGTCGCCATCCGGTAAACAAATCGTAAATCCACGAATCGATCGTCAGCCTATCCGTATTCGTTCCGGTAGGGGTTGTAACTGTCATAGTTATCGGAATCGATCGGTAAAGCTCTTCATAATTGCGCAACTCCGCCTCATTCGTTGCCTGCAAAGCGCAAATGATCATAGAAATTACCGCAGCAAATAGCAGCACCGCAACGGCGCGGACGGGGGCGCGCTTGAGGCTCTTCATAGTTTTAATGATCATCTTTTATTTCCTTTCGTATATGGAATTTGGGGGCTTTTATACCGATTAAATTGTATCATAAAAAAATTCATTTTTCAATAATTTTCCGTAACTACGGCATTTTTAGCGTAGATGCGGGCATTTTTGGCAAAAAAAGGCAGCGGGGAGCCAAAGCTCCCCGCTGATTACGTTATTTTTCAATTTCTGCAACGAAGCTGAACCAGCCTTCGTCATAGTCATATGAATACTCCCCGCCGAGGTTATCGAGGGTGTTGCAGACGCTCATAAGTCCAAATCCGTGGCTGAGCGGATCGGTCTTCGAGGTGGCGATCCTGCCGTTTTCGATGCGGACGGGATTTGAGGTGTTACGTATCGAAATATAGAGCCCTTCATCGTAAAGGATGCTGCAAAAGATCTCGCGGTATCCGTCAATGCGGCGACAAGCCTCGATGGCGTTGTCCCAAAGGTTGGTCAGCACCACGACAAGCGAATCGGACGGTATATCAATGCCCGAAAGATCGTTCACCTGAACCTGCACAAGTATCTCGCTTTCTTGCGCAAGCTGATATTTTTGGTTCAGTATGACGTCCACCACGGGGTGGCGCGAGTTGACGCCCATTATGTGCATCGAGCGGTTCTTTTTAAGCTTATCGAGATAATCACGAGCCGCATCGGTTTCATTGTGACCCAAAAGATCGCCAAGCACCTGCAAATGGTGTTCAAACTCGTGTGTGCTCTTTCTTTGCAGGCGGTAGTTCTGCTCAAGGGCGTTCATGCTTTCCTTTTGCAGTTCCATATGCTGCTTGAGAAGAAGCGCGTCGATATCGGCTTCCGTGCGGTTGTGCCCGATGAACTCGGTTGCGCTCAGGACTAAAACCAACGCAATGGGGAGCGCTTTACCCGCCGCGAGGATGAGGTAATACCCCAGCCCGTCGTAATCGGCGGCGAAGACAGAAAACGCCCTGTCGGTTATAAACGGCACTCCGAGCGCAACGGCAAGCAATCCAAACCCGTGCGTGCCGTTTTCACCGTATGCGACAAGAAGAATAAGTGCCGCCATTAAAAGAAACACAAAATATCCGTAAATTCCCGGAAATTCAAAAAATCCAAAAACCGAGATTACGATCCAAGCAAGCGCGTGCAAACTGAAATATTCGATGCCTTGCAGTCGCGGCTCGAAAAGGCGTCTGAAAAGCAAGTGGACAAAGCATATCTGCAGCGCCGCAAACAGCGGAATAAAGAGAAAATGCATTATCTGAATCCCTTCCACAGCATATATTTTTGCTTTTGCGCGGCATAACTGCGTTCGCTTGCGGGCAAAACGGTGCCGTCGGTCAAAATACACTCGCGGCTGCGGTATTTACCAATAAAGCGCATATTCACAAGATAGCTGTTGTGAATTCGCAAGAATCCGCTTTTTTCAAGCTGCTCTTCAAGGCTCGAAAGCGAGGCATTGAGAGAATGCGTACCTTCTTTTCTGTGAACGAGAACCTCGTGGTCATACACTTCCAAATAAGAAACGTCATCAAGCGGGAATTCGATAACGGAGTCGCCATCGGATATGCTGAAGATCTCGCGATTTTCAGCCATTTGTTCGATCGCCTGCAGGATATAGCGCTCGAGCACGTTGTTTCTGCCCCGCTTGAGGATGTAACGGAACGCCTGAACCTCGTAGCCCGCGGGGGCGTAGTCGATAAAGTTCGTCACAAAGAAAAGCACAGCTTTCTTATTGACCCCGCGCAGACGGCGCGCGATGTCGATGCCGTTGTAATCCTCGCCCTCAAAGTCGATGTCGAGAAACACCATATCACAGGATGCAAACATACCGTCGGGAATATATTCGGCACTGTTGAAGGTCGTCAGCTCCGCCTTC
>JAGBRZ010000126.1 GCA_017632155.1 Clostridia bacterium | reverse complement strand
AGTGTGATATAATATTTTGGTACGTAGGGGTATAGCTCAGTTGGTAGAGTACTGGTCTCCAAAACCATGGGTCGTGGGTTCGAGTCCTTCTGCCCCTGCCAAAAAATCCAAGTCGAAAGACTTGGATTTTTTCATTTGTGTCCGCAGGACACAACATCATTTGCGTGCAACGCACGCAACATCATTTGAGCGTCAGCTCAACATCATTGCCGCCCCGCGGCACAAATGAACGATGTTGCACCGTTGGTGCAAATGATGTGCTTCGCAATGATGTGGGCTACGCCCAATGAGGTTGCGCTTCGCGCAAACGAACACGCCTACGGCGTGATTTGGGCGCGAAACGGTTGAAATGTTCACATAATTGTGTTACAATAAAGGAAAAAGGAGAAAATCTTATGAGTAACATTTCCGAAGCTATTTGTTCTAAAATAAAATCGACCATAGACTCATGGTCTGAAAATGGTATTTATGCTATTTCGTTTTTTGTTTATTCCAACGAAGCATATCAATACAAAAATTATAGTAACATATCCACATTTGCCATCAGTTATAATACAGAGGAGGATTGCGATGGTGCGGATTTGTATGATGAAGAACGCTGGAATTATGCGTTTTGGAGGCAGGACGAAACTCCCATCATCGATCCCGATGAAGAACCTGAGATGACCAAACTTCTCTTTGATTGGTATAAAGAAAACGGCATTTCCGACATAGGTAAAGAAGATGACGATTGCTATGACAGCAATTTTAATTACATTGGAAAAGGACCTATTGGTCATTATGAATTATTGCAAATCGTTTCGGAAGTTGCCAACAAATTGCAGTCGGAGGGATATATTGAACAACACTTCGGCAAAAAGATTCCTATAATTGTGCATGGCTTGGAATATGCATGGTATGACATTGAAGCCACAACAAAGGCTAATCCTCATGGAGAAGCAGACACTTTTATGAAAGCAATGAAAGAACTCGGTATGATTCCGTAATAATAAATAATACTACATAGATTCGTTTGCAAGCATAATGTTCAGTCTCCGGAAGACAGCGGGTAAGACTAACATTCCATCATCGCCAAGGGATAAGTGTACCCTCTCGGTAAAAATCATGGACTGTTTTTGTACGATAGCCTTGTATGGATCTATTTTGTAGTGGTATCACATAAATAAAAGCACCGATGCAAAAGCATCGGTGCTTTTATTTATTGTAGAAACTGTATCTACGATGAACCCCTTATAGTTTCGCAAAGCGAAACTATAAAATGGGTCGCGCTACCACAGCACGTCACTATTCCACCCCATTATGCGCGAGCCGGGGGTTCTGAGTCCTTCTGCCCCTGCCAAAAAATCCGATGCGAAAGCATCGGATTTTTTTATCCAAGCCGCAGGCTTGGCATATCATCACCGCACAACGTGCGGTGTATATCATCAGCCCCTGCGGGGCTGTATCTCATCACGCGCCAGCGTGCAGCCCCCTGCGGCTTGATGATAGACAATGCTTCGCATTGATGATATACCGCAACAAGTTGCGGATGATATACACGCCTTACGGCGTGATTTGCTTCGCAACCCCTTGCACTCCCCGCAATTTTGTGGTATAATGAGAGAAAGAAAGGCGGCATCGCCTCCATCAATACGGCGAAGGAGAATGCAAAATGACCAACGACTGGTTTATTCACGTTAATGACGCGGACAAGCGTTTATTCGTTTCACGTCACAGGCCTAATCCGAGCGGTGCGCTCTCGCCCTGCAATATGACGCCCGACGACGTCGATTTTGAAATGAGTCACGGAAAAAGCCGCAAGATCCTTGAAATCTGCGGAATGAATCAGCCAAGCTTCGAGTATTTCGTCGAAAACTACGGCGAAAATTACGAATTCCTGAGCTTTTTCAAGTGTCAGCTCATCTCCGATTTCACCCCGCTTGAAAGCCTGAAGCATCTGCAGGGCGTCAGTATCTATTGGAACATCCGAAGCAGCCGACTCTGGGATATGTCAAAAAATCCCGAGCTCGGGCACCTATGGCTCGAGAGCACGAAAAAGATTGCCTTCAGTCCCCTCGACCTGCAAAAAGCAAGGTATCTGAGGGAGGTCTCCTTCATCGGCGATATGGACGGTCACTACCCTATGCAGAGCCTCGAATGGATGCGCGGAATGGAGTCCCTCGAGCGGGTCTATATGAGAAATATCAGGCTTGAGGACAAGGACACTTCGGTTCTCGACAGCGTGCCTACCCTCGAGCGATTCGACTTCCCCGCCGGAATGTTCACGACCGAGCAGATCGCGTATATGTGCGCAAAATATCCGCGCCTTGAGGGCAACGCCCTGTGCGCGTACAACACCGAGGACGCCATTCTGAACGACGTCAGAGTTTGCGGCTACAGAAAACCGGGGCTCGATCTGCCAAGGGATCGGGCGCGTCTCGACAAGTATATCAGAGAGTTCAACGCCTTGGTGGAAAAATTCAAGGCGGACTTGGAATGATCCAAATGAAAGCCGGACCT
>JAGBRZ010000125.1 GCA_017632155.1 Clostridia bacterium | reverse complement strand
CGAGGCAGAGCCTCGGACTAATGCGAAGGCTTCAGCCTTCGCCACCGCGCTTCAAAAAGACGAAGTTTACTTCGGCTTTTTGGACAGAGTCGATCCTTCCCGAATGTAGGGAAGGATCGCGCTCTGTCACCCCCTTACGGGAGATTTTTGCTCCTTCACTCCCCTCCGTTCACAGATTTTCCGCAAAAATATGCTATAATATAAAAAATTTTCAAAAAAACGAGACCGGCGCCCGAAAAAACGTACTTATGCGGTGAAAGCGCTTTTAATTCCCACGAAGGAGGTGAACAACATGAATGATCTTGATATCATAGAATTGTATTTCGCAAGGAACGAGCAAGCAATTAAAGAGACGGAGGAAAAATACGGAAAGCTTTGTCACAACATAGCTTACAACATCCTGCACAATCACGAGGACTCGGAGGAATGCGTGAACGATACATATATCGGACTCTGGAACACGATTCCACCCGCGAAGCCGAACAATTTTAAGGCATTTGTTTGCAGGATCGCAAGAAATCTCTCGCTGAGGCGGCTCGAATCACTGTCAAGGCAAAAACGCTCGGGTGAAATGCTGCTTTCTCTTGAAGAACTCGCCGAGGTACTGTCGGATGAAAATATAGCAGACAAAGTGAGCGACGAAGCCATCGGCAAGCTGATAAGCAACTTTCTTCGAACCGAAAAGGAGGATGCCCGCAACGTCTTTATCCGCAAATACTATTTCTTTGATTCCGTCTACACCATAGCAAAACGCTATTCATTTACCGAAAGCAAGGTCAAAAATATGTTGCTCCGCACACGCAAAAAGCTGAAAGAATACCTTATCAAGGAGGGCGTTGAATTATGAAAACACCGAGAATCGCAAACGCTGTCGGGCTTATTGATGACGATCTTGTCATCGGGGCGGCGGAATATAAAAAACCAAACAGGAATAAAACCGTTATCAAATGGGTGCTGATCGCGGCGTGCTTTTCGATAGCCGTATTAGCCGCTATCCCCTTCCTTTCCATATGGAACGGAAAAGGCTCGCCCGGAGGCAAGCCATCTTTAATCTACGGTCAGGAATCGGGATTCATCTGGCCTTGGGAATATCGGACCGAGAGCGAAAAATATGCGGTATACATCTACGATCTGACCGAGTATACGCTGCGCGGGGAGATCGGCGCGGATAAAGTCGGCGATAAGATCGGCACCTGCATGGGCATGGGCACCGATCCCTATACGGATAAGGTTCATACAAAAACCTTCAAGGTTCACAAGATCAATGGCATATCCAAGGACAGACTCATTGCCGTTGAAATAGAGGGTAGTTTCTACGTATGCTTCAATATGAAAGCCGAAGTGCCCGCAACCTTCGGAGAGGTTCTCGATCTCTATAATCTTGCAGAAGTCTTGCCGTTTACCAAATTCTCGGTTTACGAGGGATACAAGCAAAAAGAATATTACAAAATTGCCGATGATGATTACATTTGGCAGATCCTTTCCGAATGCAGAGATGCCAAAGTTTATGAAAATCCCGATTCATGGAGTCGTGACGGGCGTGATTATCTCAGCTTTACCGCCACATCCGAGGAACTCGGCGTGTATAAAAAGGCGGTCTATATCACCGAGGACGGCTACCTATGGACAAACATCTTTGAATACGCCTACGTTTACTTTATCGGCGAGGAAGCCGCGGGAAAGATCATCAACTATGCAAAAAGTAACGCGGTGAAAACCGAAAGCGAGCCTTATAACTATACTCTCGCAGGCACGCTCACCGAGATCAGTGATGGATATCTCCTTGTGGACGATACAGTTCTTTGCGATAACCAAAGTGATAGCAAAGTTTGGAGAGTGCTGACTGACGATCTGCGTCTCAGACGTTGCTACGAGGTAGGCAATATCAAGGTCGGCGATGTCGTTGTGATAACTTACGGAACTCCCGTCGCAGAAGGCAGCGACACGATCACCGATGCATTTGATATGCAAAAAGGAGTCCTTATAGAGAACGAAGTAGCAGTTCCGGAATAAATAGCCTTGAGTTAGTGCAAAGTGCAGTATATGGTTCAATACGGCGATATGCAAAATCTTGCGCACCCGAGCGAAATCAAGGACGAAATATAACAAAATGAAAAAATCCGCCACGGCGGATTTTTTCATTAACTTTGCCGCAGGCAAAATATCACTCTCGCGTAGCGAGAATATAACTGCGACCGAAGGGAACTGCGCCCTTCGGTCGCGAGGTAAAGGAGCAAAAATCTCCCACAAGGGGAGATTCTACTCCTTCCAAACTGTCGACGGAGCGTCGCCAGTTTGAAGCGCATCTTTGGGGCGTTGCCCCATACCCCACTAAAGAACCTTTTTGAAAAAAGTTTCTTTAGAATCTTCAAAAACTTTCCCGCTTTATTGACTTTCTCCCCGATTAGTGCTATAATCAAGATATAAAATCTTTTGGAGCTTTATTATGGAGAAACACGAGCTTATTGAAGTATTCAAAGAAAATTTCCCCTTTTGGGAGCGTATGTCCGAGCACGATCGCGAGACCTTTCTCAGGTCGTCACAGCACGTCAATTTCCGCAAGGGTGCGAATATTCACGACGGTGCAAGCTGCACGGGTGTCATTCTCGTCAAGTCGGGCAGTCTGCGTCTTTACATACTCTCCGAGGACGGCAAGGAGATCACCCTTTACCGCATCTTCCCCGGTGAAATGTGCATTCTTTCCGCCTCTTGCGTGCTTGAATCGATCACCTTTGACGTCTTTGTTGATTCCGAGGAAAACAGCGAATGCATCGTTGTTGGCGGCTGTGCCTACGAAGACCTCGCCCGCCGTATGCCCGAGGCGAAGATATTTGCCCTTGAAAGCGCGCTCGGTCGCTTCTCCGACGTTATGTGGGTAATGCAACAGATCCTATTTATGAGTATGGACAAGCGCCTTGCAATCTTCCTGCTCGATGAAGCCGCAAAAAACGGCTCGGATACCGTAAAATTAACACACGAGCAGATCGCCAAGTACATGGGATCTGCCCGTGAAGTAGTTTCTCGTATGCTTAAATATTTCGCCTCCGAGGGTATCATCTCATCCTCTCGAAGCGAGGGTATCAAAATTCTCGATAAACGCCGCCTGCGCTCCTTAGTTTAACAGTGCCAGGATCTGATCCTTCGGTCTTGCGCCGGAAGACTTGTTTACGACCTCGCCGTTCTTCATTACAACGAGCGTGGGAATGCTGAACACACCGAATCTTTCGGCAAGCTCGGGCTCGTCGTCAACGTTGATCTTTGCCACAACGACGTCATCCCTCTCGCCCGCGATCTCTTCGACGATCGGAAGTATCATACGGCAAGGACCGCACCAATCTGCGTAGAAGTCAAGAAGTACGGGCTTTTCGCTGCGGACAGCGGAATCGAAATTATCTTTGTTCAGTT
>JAGBRZ010000124.1 GCA_017632155.1 Clostridia bacterium | reverse complement strand
CCGCCATGAGCAGATATCTCATTTTCTCACCCTCACGATCCTCGATCTTGCCGTCGCGATAGCATTTATAAAGCATATACATAGCAAGATGATTTCCCTTAGATGCAGATTGCTTCAGCCAGTGCTCAGCCTCTTCGGGATCGTCATCTTCAAGAAGCCTACGGGCATAGAGATACTGCGCGTGAGCATTACCGTCCTCTGCCTTGAAGCGCAGAACAGTTTCGTTGTCACCGTACTTCCGATACCAAATATAATCGTCATCAAAATCACTCGGTTCGGGAATATCCGTGAGCATTTCAGAGGCAGACTTGACCACAAAGTTCCGCAGAGACTTGAATTCTTTATTTGTTTCCAGCGGTATCTTTTTTGGCATTTGATCGGTATAGTTACGATAATTTTCACATTGAAGCTTGTACCATAGGTCATAGAGTTCGGTGATCTTCTCGTCCTGGGCAACCATTTTCACGATCTCATCCACCAGATCTTTGTTTTTCTTTGAGAGATAACCGTAAACTTTTTTGCCTTTATGATTATCAAGTGCGACCGAAAGCTCTTCGAGCTTGTAGACGAGATCTGCCGAAACAGAGAAAGCACCGCTTTGGATCTCCTTGTTGATCTCAGCAATTCGGATGCGGAATTCTGCTTTCAATTCGTCACGAGCCTGGGTCTGCTTCTTGTAATTAGAGATGTTATCCTGGCGAAAGATATCGGCAGCGAAGGTCTGTTTGATGTTATGAATACCAACGGTCGAGAGATATGGCTCTTGCGGATCACTCGACCAGACAAGCACATGCACGTGAGGATGCCCTTCCGCGTTATGATACGCCGCATACCATCGAAGATTTTTCGGAGCAATATGCATCTCGCGAGCGATATCGCTACGATGAGAACGCAGAAGAGATACCCATTGACTTGCCTGATTGTAGCCAAGTCTTTCTGCATCTTCTCGCGTCAAAGAGAAGACCAAGCCCCAGATATTCCCCTCATGCTCATCCATTTCCTTCGTGATCTGCGAGAGAATAACGGGGTCACCATCGTCAGAAAAGAGACCGTTTGAGCCACGACGCTCTCCGATATATCCCACCATACCACCGCGAGGTAGTATCTCCACCCCCTCGCGAGTGGCAATATAATTAGCGTAACCACCGCGAGTGCTCCCCGATGGAACTTTTGAACGAGGCTGATAGTACGGAGCTTTGAATATCAGTCGTGCCATGCTGCCGTATTCTCACCGAGATGGATCGTGCCATTGGTATCACTTACGATGCGAACAGACTCTTGTCTGAGCCTTCTGAGGTCGGCCTCAGAGTAATTTAAATCTGAACAAATGATTCGAGTAATGAGATTTATATCAACCACCATTTTGAAAAGTAACCGAGCAGTTCTGTCCTCACTGTCTTTAACAATTCCTCTCACGACCGATTCAAGCGCGGGAGTTAAAAACTTTTCAGAGGATTCTCGATTGGTCCATTCAACATAAAAATCAATTGCGTCACGAACGAATTCACTTGGATTGTGATAGCCAAGCTCTTTTGCCTTTTCCTGGCACATTTCCCATTGCTCTTCGGGCATTCTTATTCCCTTTGTCGGCATCTTTTCTGAAGATTTTTCAGCCATTTTCTTTTTCCTTTCTGTGTTTCAAATTCAAAAAAGCACTTCAAAACTGCGTAACGCGCGATTTTGAAAGAGCTAAGCGCGAAGGAGACCGGAACGATTTTGAAATTTCTCGAAATCGCCCCAAACACCCCCTAAATCGCCTGCGACCGGCGTTGCCGGGCGCTGTTGTGTGCCGCGAGCTAAGCGGCTTTATCCTGCTTCGAAATCGAAAACTCATCATTTTCGATTTTTCTTCTCAATTTGCTCGTCCACCCATTTTTTGAAATGCTCTTTGGGAACGACCAGCCTGCTCCCGATACAAAGCGAAGGAAAATCCTTCTCGTGCATCAGCTCGTAAACGCTGGATTCGGACAAGCCCAAGACCTTGGAAAGATTTTTGGCATTTAGGAACAATGGGAGCTCATCGTAGTTCTTAATAATGGATTCTAACATTTCGAAACACCATCCTTTCATAGTTTTTATGTAACGAAAAAAAGCACCAGAACAAGGCGGAGACCTGCTCCGCTCATTTGCTCTGATGCTTGACCCTTGATTCCCGAATTCACAGCCGGGAGGATAGCTTCACTTTCAATTGTATTTTATCAGCATTCGATACAGCTGATGATTGGCAGAGAGATATACCCTGCCGCGACTTTCGGCTTTTCAATAACCTTCAACACCGTCTTGCACTTGGGACACATCATGGTCTTGCCCTGGTATCCATCACCGGCTATACTCAGCATGACGGTATGCTTATCTTTAGGATCTCCGCTGTACATCAACGTTCTTCCGCAATCGGGAACGGGACAGCGAGCGATGGGGATTCGTTTGACTGTCTTCTCCATGGATACACCTCACTCTTATTTCTTCCGTTTAGAACGCTTCTTGCTCTTTTTCTCCTCATTGTTTTTTGAATCATACCAACTAACAATTCCGAAGATTGCAGAAACAAATGCAATTACGCTTCCGTACACTAAAGCATAATGAGTTTCAAAATTATCTAAAATCAATGCTTGCCATATCACACTAAAGATATATGTTAAAACAAAATCTAACGAATTCCAAAATTTACGATTATCTTTTGGATGCTTTTTGACTTTATGATAAAACAACACCCCTATTCTGCAAATAGAAAACGGCACAAAGACCAGCAAACTCCAAAAGCAAACCTGCCAAATCAAATGCAAGCCCGAAACGTAAAAATTTGGAAACGCTAAACCAACAGCCCCACCCAAAAGGATTGTAATGGCTCCTGCTATGATTCCTCTAATTATTGCCGGAATATATTTTTTCATTATCACCCAAAAATCCTTTTTATACTATCTCTGAAATTGTCTATCAGAGATTTTTTGTCGTAATGTTCAAGGTCTTTGGCAAGCGTTTCTAATTTTTCTACCAATCCCTTAACAGCACATTTATCTTCGTCTGAATATCTTTTGTAGCTATCAAAAATCTCTTCGATAGCATTCTGTGCTCTTCCACAATATTCTCTTCCTTCTTTATCTGAATCGCTCTTAAAAAAGAATCCCATAATTGCCTCCATAATTATTATCTAATGTCCTTAATCACCTTCAAGGCGATTCCCTGTATCGTCAGCTCTCTCGGATAGAAGTTAAGCATTCTTCCCGTGTAGGTTTTGTTCTCCGCGTGAAGTCTCGGCTTGCCATTTTCCCAAAACAGGCGCTTGAGGGTGTTGCCGTCCTCGGTGAGAGCTACCACGACATCACCATCTTTGGCGGTTTCGGTCTTCTTGACCAGCACGAGGTCGCCCTTGTCAATGCCGATATCCACCATTGAGTCACCGTATGCCTCGAGCAGAAAGCACTCGCCATCGATCCACTCTTCGGGTACGGCGAGGTAGCCTGTGATGTGCTCTTCCTGTTCATCGGGGGTGCCGCACACGATCATACCCACGATAGGGATCCTGCGAAACATCACATTCATCTTTCTTTGCAGAGGAGATGACAGAGTTTTCTTGCCGGTGTAAGAGATCACACCGCGCTTTTCAAGCTCCAGCACGTGACGGTAGGCTGTGGACTTGACCATCCCCATGTAATCCATGATATCCGCAAGGCTCGGAGATTCTCCGTTGTTATCCCTTGCGTACTGCTTGATAAACTCTGCGAGCTTGTTCAGCTTTTCCTCGCTCATCACTCTCATAACGACACCTCGACTCATTTTAGAACTTTTGGTTTTATTATTATATCATACCATGTGCGAGTTGTCAATAGGATTTTAGAACTTTTTGTTTCGTTATTTCGAAACGCCTTTTCTTTGATTATTGCAAACCATATTCTGCACCTTGAATGGCAACTTACTTTGTTCAACAAAACAGCCGATGAGGTTTCTTGCGATCCCTCATCGGCTTTAATTATTCAGTTACTCCAAATAACAATTTTTCTTGCAATATCATCACATTTCTGATCGATTCTTTTTAACTCCAATATCATCTCAATCAAAAGTTCTTTTTCGCTCATTTTATTCAGTCGTTCTTTTTCTAAGCGAAGTTCTTCCTCTTGATTGGCTCTAAACCTTCCAAACATAATCATCCCTCTTGTCAATCATCATCTTTTTCCCTGCTATGCCAATACTCATCGTTATTTGGATTACATTGGTTTGCATGGTTGTCTTGATTTGCCCAATATGCATTGTTATTGGGATTGTTTTGATTGGCGTAATAATCTAATTGTTCTTTGGTGTGAGTATATCCGGATACTCCACGTCCACCTTTTCCCATGACTATACCTCCTTCAATTTTATTTATTTTATGGATTTGATAAATCAAGTTTGCGATTGATATAGCTATTATACCTATACCACCCGAGCAACTTTTTTCTTACCTTTTGTATGCTTTTTAATTAGTTGCTCAAAACTCAAGCCGCTTTCTTCACACATTCTTTTTACATATTCCAAGGTCATTTTCGCATCGTATTCGCTATTGTGTAGTTTTTTATGATCTCCAATTTCAAGCTCTTTAACGATGGCTTTTAGCCCTTTAGTTTGCGGCAAATTATAAAAACGCCTATGTATCTGAGACGAGTCTATACATTGTCTTTCAAATCTTGGCAAATTATAGCGATTGGCTTCATCGTTGAGATATTTAATATCATCCCTTACTCCGTGACCCACATAAAGCGTATTCGGTAATTCTACAAGTTCTTGAATGTGCATTCTATAGATTTGTGGATATTGGGGAGCTTTTTCATATTCCTTTATTGCATAAGATATTATTTTATGTTTGACATACCAATCAAATTCCGCATCCGGGTTGATCAAATGAATCCCTTGTTTGATAACATTTAAGTTCTCATCTGTCAAAACATAACCGAACTCACATATCTTACCCACCCCGTCAAAACTGTTAGCACATTCTACATCAAAGAATAAATAATTCAATTTCGAGCCTCCTTTTTTATCCTTTCTCCATACAGCTCCAGAAAGGTCTGTGCATGACGGTAATACTCATACCAATACTCGTAATTCCATGCTTCCTTATCAAGGCTATGTATTCTTCGTTCAAGCTCCTCTTTCATAAGGCTTGGTAAGTTGTTGCGCATTTCTTCTGTTGCACCGTATTCATTCAGAAGCTTTACAATCGTGCTATAAATCACATCATTTTTTCTCATGGAAGAACCGATATCAAGCCAATTGATAAGAATATCTACGAAGTCCTCGTGCTTCTCGCCGACTCCGCAATATTGCCAATTAACAATGCCCTTGATCTCATCATTTTCGAACAATACCGCATCGTTATCCAATGCACCGTGAACATACACTTTGCCACAGAGAGCATCTCCGAGCTTGTCCTGATATTTTTTCAACCAAGAAACCAAAGAAGCAACTTGATTGTAATTTGCATTTCCACAATGCCTTAACACACTGCCTGATATGTAGTCTAAACGATCCAATCCTTCTCGTGTTTCATAATACTTAGGAATCTCATGAATCTCCAGCTTCTCACAAAGCTTGTACATTTCATACTCAACATCATTTTCGGATGCTTGTCTCCAAATGTACTTTCCATCTGCTGTAATAGTATCTGCCATAACACTCGGCTGCTCCAAGTTTAAGAGTGCGTTCTTTTGCGCCACAAGAGTCTTGATTTTTTCTTTGATCGCATTGTTAATTTCAGGATCTACAGCACGATCATATGTCAATATGCTACTGATTTTTGCCCAACCGTCAACAATATATCCCTTCTCATCCACCTTCAATTCTTGTGCAAAAGAGGAGAAGTTCTCTGCCGCAAATCCAAGCATTCTCTTATTGTATGCAATTCCAAAATCCAAAATATCATGGATTGCAGTCTCATAATATTGTGGATTATCAAGCGCAAACGCAAGTATATCTTGAAGCATCGGATTGATAAACATACATTGATCAAAGGAATACTTCGAAGAAACAAGATTGCGATTAGCATCAGTTAGGCCTATTGTTGCATCATCCAAAAACTCTTTTAAAACATCGCCACTTGTCAGAAGAAGATCCCTGAAATCTTTGCTTTTAAGAAGATTATCATCTCTTTCCCAATCGTACTCAATTCGTTGATAAGGATTGATAATATTATACAGTAAAACTGTTTCCCCTTTTGAAGCCAAGAGTTTCAAAATCATGAGCTGCTCATCTTGCTTATGAATATATATGTGCGGTTCGCAATTAAAAGCTCCATGCATTGCACTATATCTAAATCCAAAATGGTCATATAAGTATGCAATACCCTGTTCGGATTGATATTCGATAATGTAGTTAAGAAGATTTTTGTTATACTCATCATGATTAGCAATAATTAAGCGCCCTTCGCTATCGGTTTCAGCACCTAATTTTACATACTCATCGTAATCATTCAAATAAGCAGTATATTCAATACCTTTATTTCTAAGTTGAATTCCAACATTTGATTCTTCGCCGTTTACGATGTAATCCATCGTTGTATTGAGAATTCGCTCCAAAGGAACCACATATTCAAACTTAAACGGACGAGCACCGCCAATCATTTTAGAGAAATTAGCTTTATTTTTCTCACAAAATTCATATCGTTCTCTATGCTGCTCCGGGTATAGCATATCATGTATTTTCATTAAAAGCTCAGAAGCACTTAAGTTTTTCTTTTTCATAAGTTCTTCCATGCGCTGTTTCATTGTATTTGACATTTTCGTCACCATCCTTTCGTGACCATAGTATACCACGTTCTTGTCCACCTGTCAATAGGTTGTAGTCATATTTGACATTGTGAGTTGTCATTTCAGTTGTCGTTAAACTACAATCAGGTAATTTGAAATCGAAGAAGGAAATGACAACTCGGCGATTTTCGAAAGCCTTTTCTTTGATTATTGCGGCAAAGAATTTGAGCCATTATCCCCTCTTCTAAAATCGCCTACAAGGTTCTGAAAGTGGGGTTCAAACCCCTGTTTGGGAGGAACGAATCACTTCCAAGGGTTAAACGTACCACCCCTGCCCTGATCTCGTCAAAAACGGGGTTTAGCCCCCTTCAAATGCCTCTTACAATGCTCCGAAGCCCTTGATACACCTTGGCCTTTGGAAGTATAAATCATCTTTATGAGAATACATACTGCCCTTACATTAAAATGTTAAAAGACTTGTTATACCTTGGTTTTCAATGGGTCGAAATGACCCATTGATTGCAAGAGATGAGCAAAAAATCAAATGGTCAAAATGGCCACTTGATTTTTTGGGGGGCTTCCATTACTCGTCTTCGCCAATCGGCAGAAGGAAGGCCTCAGCCATCAGCTGCACTCCAAGTCGGAAACCGTAGTAGAATGCATCGCGCTCGGTGATGCCATGCATTTCATTCATGCATTCCTCGAACTTTTCGAGTGTTTCCTTCTGCTTGTCCGTGAGCGTGCCATCCAACTCCTCGCGATTCCTGGCTACCAGCTTCAGTAGTTCCTTCAACCGCTTGTCACCTCGAGTGCATTGCTCGAAGGGCGAGACGTTGCCGTACCAAAGTTCGTCAATCGTTTTCATCATGCCTACCGTTCCCCAATGCATCTTCAAGGATTTCTGCCGCCACGAGCTTGCCGAACCATACCATTAAATCTTCATCTGCTGGGCAACCGTTCTTTTTCAGCTTTTCAAATGCGCGTTCCAGGCATTCTTCTTTCACGCCGGGATAGAGCTGCTTGAATATCTTATCCATTTTCAGCACCTCCCTTCATACAGAAACGGTGACCGCATCTCCGAGTTCACCCTCGGCAATACAGTCACCGTTCTTTTTCATTTGTTCAATTGCTATCACGGTCTGACGGACGAGTTCCATCTCGATCCATGTCCGACCTTCCTCGGTTCGCTCGTCAATGCCGAGCTGCAAT
>JAGBRZ010000123.1 GCA_017632155.1 Clostridia bacterium | reverse complement strand
GGTTTCGCTGCGCATAAAACAACAATCAGTTGTTTTATGCTTGCTACGACTTCGCTACGCCCAGTCGGTAGAGCACGTGATTGCTTATCTGCTACCGTAGTTTCACACCCAGCAGGGGGAGCCAAAAAAAGCAGGTCTTTCGACCTGCTCTTTTTGAGTTCACCCAACAATTTTGAACCTTACTTAATATAAGTTGTATTCGCTGCTCTGTATACTTAGATCTCACTCAGCTCCAAGGTGAACAGTACTGCCCCTCTTCCCCTCAGCTCCTCTCCGGCATAATCCGCAGTTGCAATAATATAGAGCTTTCCACCGGATTCCACCGCCGCGGGATAATGGCACTGCTTCATATCATCCGCAGAATATCCGCAATCGATCAAAATCTTTTGATCTGTAAATTTTAGTCTTCCCTTTTCGCTGACGTAAAGAACGAGCTTGGATCGATCAGAATTTTCGGTATTTGCAATCAAATAAAATCTGCCGTCAGAAAGCATACCGCTATAGATCTTCGAGCTTACGTAAGGGATATCGTGCGACATCGCCTCGCTCCAGCTCTCGCCGAAATCTCTTGAAACATATACCAAGGGAACCTTTCGCCGATCGTTTCGGTTAAAAAGATAAAGAACGTTGTCGCAACACAACAATGTGGTTTCGGGGTGAACAAGGAAGCTACCGTCGGGAAGATCACCATTCGGTGCAACCTTCACAACCCGCCACTCTGCATCTATTTTTCCGCTATCCGAAATCATAACAGCCGGTGTGTTGGGAAATCCGTCAAGTTCGGCAATTCTTCCGGGCAACATCAATTTACCGTTTGGCAGATGAACGACGTTGGTATTCAACTTAAACGGAATGGGTCGCGACCAAAGAAACTCAAACTGATCGGTTTCTTTGTTTAATACGTACAGATCAAACGAATGCATGTGATCCGCAGAAACCATCTGATTTAAAAGCATATAAAGCTTTCCGTCACATATTCCGTAAACAGGGGGACAATATAGAATTTCGCCGCTTCGATCCTCGGCAATTATTTCAGGAGCAGTCCATGTTTTTCCACCGTCATAGGAACGCCTTCCCACAATCGGAGTATAGCCGACAAGCTCCTTTTCCTTGCAATTATACCACGAGGCATACAGAACGCCTTCAAACTCTACAATCGCCGCCTCGTGCAAAAATCTTCCGAATTCCTCACCGGGATCATGCACATGCACATAGGATATTCCCGATCCCTCGATGCATTCGCAGAGATCAAGGAACCGGGCGCTCTCCATTTTCGTTGCCAAAAGTATGTCTTCAAACTCATAAAAAGAGTGAAGAATACAGTCTGCATACTTTTTTCTGAATTCGCTCGGCGAAATGCCGACGTATTTGATGAAAACCTCTGAAAAATAGCTGAAATTATCAAAACCGCAGATCACAGCAATATCCGATATTTTGCTATCGGTTTCAAGAAGTATTCGGATGGCTTTTTCGAGCAGTTTTTCCGTTCTGAACTGATTTATTGTTTTGTTCGTCAGCTTCTTAAAAAGATGGCAAAGATAATAGTAGCTTACATGGAACGCACTTGCAATCTGTTCCACCGTCAAAGCATCATTCAAATGATCCGCAATGTAGTCCTTCACATTTTTCAAAAACGCCTTTTCTTCCATACAAGCAAGCTCTTTGCCCTTAATTATCAAGTCGATCACTTGTGTCAAAGAGTCCATACTTTGCAATTCATAAAAGACTTTGATACTTTCGTCAAGCTTATTGGGATCGATAAAGGCTCTAATCTTGCAATCAAATTGTAAATAATCGAAAATGTCCGATATTAAATTGGTATCACAAATTTTATCTTCAAAAAGTCGCGCTATTTCTTTGGCTTTCTGTCTTTTCTGCATTTTATATCACCCATTTCGTTTAGCATTGATACAATTATATCATACTATATCTTAACAATCTATAACATTTTTGCCAATATCGAGTCGCGCCTTCAAGACCAAAAGGTCGGGGAAAAGGTGCAATGGTGAAAGGGGTGTGTTTTTACCCCTAAAAACATGAAAAGTCCTTGATTTTCAAGG
>JAGBRZ010000122.1 GCA_017632155.1 Clostridia bacterium | reverse complement strand
TGGAGTTCCTGCGGAAATGCCCCGACAAGGCGTTCTCGCTCTGCATCGTAGATCCGCCTTATGGGGGCGGCGCGCAAAACGACAGCGAAGGTCTTAAAGCCGACATCGAATACCACGGCGCAATAGTCGGCCGCTTTGGTGGACGATTTGAGAAGTACAAACTCGGCACCGAGATCGTCACGGAACGGCGCGGCGGTACTTGGGCGCAGAAGTATGCAGACAGCGACGAGATCGGCGCACACTTTGTCCCAAGAGGACGCGGAAAGAAGTATGCAGATATGTACCACGAAATATCTGCCGCGCGGCCTGGTGGGGACGGTGGAGGGTGGAAAAACTCTGCCTATGGAGACAAAATCACTTATTGGGACATAGCACCGCCGGATGAATACTTTAATGAACTTGCTCGCGTTTCCAAGAACCAAATTATATGGGGCGGAAACTACTTCGGCTTGCCGCCGACGCGGTGCTTCCTTGTATGGAGAAAACTCTCCATATCCGAAAACTTTACGATGTCGATGTGCGAGTACGCTTGGACGAGCTTCAACCAAAATGCAAAACTGTTTGAGTGCGCCCCGCAAGGAAAGCCCGACGATCCGCGCTTCCACCCGACGCAGAAACCGATTGAATTGTATACGTGGATCTTCAATCACTACGCAAACCCGGGCTACAAGATCCTTGACACGCATCTCGGCAGCGGTTCTTCGCGTATCGCCGCCTACAAACTTGGTCTTGACTTTGTTGGTTTTGAGATCGACCCCTATTACTTCCAAAAGCAGGAAGAACGCTTTGAGAGATATACCGCACAAACATCAATTTTTGACCCGCAAAACACTCAAATTTGAAAAAACGAAAGGAGAAAAACACAATGATCGAACTTGAAAAGCTGTATCAGCAAAAGCAGGAGGCGCTTGAAAGCGGAAATCTGAACTTGTATCTGTACCTTGACGGACGCTTTATGGAGCGCTTTGCGGAAAAGATCATCTCCAAGAACATCAAACCCGAAATCGGAAAGGTCGATCTGCCCGAAATCAACGGAGAAGAAAAGCAACTGCCCTTTTCGTGGAAAACGGAAGAACCGTTTCCTTCGGTAAAAAGCGACGATGACCTTGCACTCTCACACAAGTGCTATACCGTCCGAAAGAAACGTGAACTCACGCAAAAGGCCTTCGGTGCTTTGGTAGGCGTATCGCAGTCGACCATCAGTTTCATCGAATCGGGCGCAAATGTCAACTTCATTCGGCACCGTACAGTACAGCGCATCAATGATCTTTACAACGAAACCTTCCACAACAACTGAAAAAGGAGAAACGAAAAATGGCAAACTTCAACTTCAACAAAGTGATCCTCGGCGGCAGATTGACCGCCGAGCCGGAGCTCAAACAGACGCAAAGCGGCATCCCGGTCTGCCCGTTCTCGATCGCGGTCACACGAAAAGGAAAGAGCGCAGAAAAGACAACAGACTTCATCAACTGCCGCGCGTGGCAGCAGACGGCAGAGTTTGTTTCGCGGTATTTCCACAAGGGTAGTTCGATCTCCGTTGTCGGAAAGTTACAGCAGAACAACTGGACAGATCAGCAGGGAACGAAGCACAACACCTACGAAGTCGTCGTAGACGAAATCAACTTCGTAGACAGCGCAAAAGAGTCTGCCGCGCCGATCGAAGGCATCCCCGCAGAGCAGACTTCGTACAACCCCTACACGTCCAAAGAACAGCCCGCAGACGAAAATGTTTTCTCCGGCGACGACGATCTCCCCTTCTGAACAAAAAGGAGCGCAGAACGAAAAATAAAGGGGATGTGAAGCGTGGCAGAAATCAAGTGGATAAAAATAGTCACCAGTATTTTTGACGACGACGACATCAAGCTGATAAAGTCCGCACCCGACGGCGACACGATCCTTGTGATTTGGTTTGAACTGCTTTGTCTTGCCGGGAAGCAAAACAACGGCGGCGTGTTTCGCAAAAAAAACATCGTCTACAAAGCAGACCAACTCTCAACGATCTTCAACCGACCGCCCGAAACCGTCCGCAAGG
>JAGBRZ010000121.1 GCA_017632155.1 Clostridia bacterium | reverse complement strand
CCCTTGCTCTCAATCCCCGCTCCTTCGAGCAGCCGGTGGTATCTTCTGCGAAATCGTTCGGGATTCGTCACGCCACCGTGTTCATCGCATACCAATGGACTGTTCTCTCCAAAGTAGTATTCTCTTCTCAGCTCTTCAATCATCTGAACTGCCGTATCGTTGAGCGGTACGTCCCTCTTACTCGTCGCACTCTTGAGCTTTCCCACCTTGATCTCCGTAGAGCCGTCAAGAAGTTCCACACCAACTCTTTTGTTGATGACCTTTACTCCCCTTTGCAGATGGAGAACTCGATTCTCAAGGTCGATATCGCCGTTCACAAGCCCCAACATCTCCCCAGGTCGTAAGCCCGTATTCAGCATAAGGATATACGCTCCCGCTTGTCGGTAGAGCTTCTTCCCTGTTCCGTACGCCTTGGCGGCTTCCGCTTTGAGCTTTTCAATTTCCTCTGCAGTAAAGACTGTCACGGTTTCGTTGGTGGGAAGCTCTTCCTTTTCCTGAATCGCATAGAAGTTGCTCTTCTTGATCATCGGTGCAGCGTTCATCGGATTTCTTGGAATCAGCTCTTCTTGTGTCAGATGCTTGAAGTAATCCCCAAGGATCACGTGGACCTTCTTCACCGTCGTATAGGCATAGCCCTCATTCATCCAATGATTGAGGACTTTTTTGATATCGGCTGCCGTGATATTTCCAACGATTTTGTTTCCGATCAGCGGATAGATTTGGTTGATTGCGGTACACTCATATCGGTCATAGGTAGTTCTTTCCACCGATGGAAACTTGAAGACCTGAAGCCAATTTTGCATACTTTCTTTAAGCGTTTTGTTGGCTTCGACGGAGGTTTCAATCTCATTGTTGAAATTCTCAATGTAGGCGGTCATCTTCTTATTCACTTCTTGCTTCGTCGTACCCGAGAAGCTTCTTCTCCTTCTCTCTCCCGCCTCATCCATATACCATACCGTACCACCCCAACGACCGTCGGTTCTCTTGAAGGCGTTTCCGTTCGTTAAAAGTTTTCTTGTTGCCATAGAGTTTCTCCTTTCTTTGTGTTACACCAACAATACCACAAGAGCATTACAATATCCAGCCATTTTGCGAAAAGTTATCCTTTCAGACATAATAAAAACAGCCGTTCTACGTTTCTCGTAAAACGGCTGTCAAATGTTATATTGAAAGTCACATCGTTGGATAAAATCCCTGATCCTCATCCTCGGAATCAGTTTCTTCCATTCCGCTGACCATCTCCATCTCCGGAAGCTCTTTCAAAAACTCTTCGGCATTGCGATGAGCGATACCGTCCTCGAAATCCGCATCTTCTCCAAGATAGAGAACGAATCTTCCCACGAGAGTACCAAAACGTTTCGAGGTCACAGAGATCATCTCTTCATTCCGCAAATGCCTTGCCTGATCCCATGCGTATTCACTGCTATGCTTGATTTCATAAATCGCGAACGTATCCTGCTGAACATCACGGATCACCATATCGAATTCTCCGTTCAAGCTCTGCAACTTAAACACTTGATAATTCTTACCCAAGGCTTTGGTCGTTTCCAGCAGAACGATGTCTTCTAACATTCTTCCGCGAACCTCTTCGAGAATCCTTCCTGCGACGTATTCTTTCTCGTTGTCACTCAGCTGACGGAAGATCTCATCCTTCATCAGCGAATGAACGAGTGCTTGCGCTTGACAATATCTCATACCGGGCTGTACGAAGAGAACGTGCTCTTCACGCTCCAAGTCCGCTTCCGCATGTTCTATCGGACAATCAATGATCAGATCCAAGGCTTTGAGATATTGCTTGATCAATGTCACGTGAGATTTCGTAATCGGAACACTTTGCTGTTCCTGATTCCGAATCTCCAGTATTTTCATCAAGCGTTCGGTCACGGCTCCGCGATCGATCGTATCCAAAATGTCCGTCCTCTTGTTGGGATCTCTTTCACGCCGAAGATTGGCTGCGGAAATCCCGAGATCATGCGATTTGAAATCTCTCGTCAGTACGGACAATACAAAGCTATGGTTCATATCTTCAATAATACGGTTAATCGCACTCGTCAATTCATTCGCTTCATAGAGCATACGCAGATGACTGAAGTAATGTCCATCCTCAAAGCACGCAAGAGAATGCTGAATGTTCTTGCTGATCGCCGTATCAATATATCTTCGAGTAGATTCATCGTCTCGGAAAGAGGCATCCTCCGCATTTAGTTCCTCATCGTCAAAATCAATTTCTCCCACACGAAGCGTTCCTCCGTATCGAATATATTCATCGATACTGTCGATCCCCAACAGCCGACGGTATTCCCGATATGGAATAAAGGTTGTATGAATCATTCTGACACGGTCATAAAGCTCATTGTCTCTTGCCAACCAAAATCCGAGGGAATCCGTACCCGATAAAACGATCTTCATTCCCATCGGGGCAAATATATCCGAAAGCAGTGCCGCAGAATCGATAAAGTCTTCCATCAAAGTGACTTCATCCAGAAAGATATACCGAAAGCCCGCTTTGTGCAATTTCTTCAGATCTCGGTTCAGATGTGCCATTTCATTGCTGGTTTGCAATTTAATATATGCGGTTCTCAAAAACTCTGATGCGGTCATATCCGCAATTGCTTGAAGCAACATCGTTGTCTTTCCCGTACGTCTGAGACCATATACGGCGCAAACACGGCTTCGATCCCTACCGTAAAGATACTTCTCCAGTTGTTCATAGATGTCTCGTTTTTCCCATTGCTTGACAGAGTCCACCATATCCCAAAGCGAATCGCCGAAGATAACATTGGTTTCAAACTCTTCATTGGCAATATCGGGTGCTGATTCAATCAAGAGCTTCAGCTCTTCTTCTAATGCCTTTCGTTCCTCTATTTGTTCTCGTACGAGTTCCACATCGTCGGCACTAATATATTTGCTCATCAATTTTCCATTGTCGCGCCATTGACGATAATATTGCTCTTTGCCATAAATCGTTTTCTTAGAAATATACCCGCTTGGCAATTGCTCCATTCTCTCTCGCAAATCTCTGATGCCATCATAGGTGTCGTAGTTTTCGTTCATAGCCTCACCTCCTGTTTTTATTATAACCTCATATAACCTACAAGTCAAGAGGTTATGTGAAATTTCCAATAATTATTTGTTGCTATTTATTTTCCTTCGTTGGATCGGTATCTAGGAGTTTTATTGTATAAGTGCTATTTCTTGTTTCGAGCACAATAAACATTTCCCTTAAAATCTCTGCATAAATCAAGGTTCCTACGCTCGTTTGAATGCTCCTCATATCATCATATGCAACGATAAAGTGATGTCTCTGAGACATGAGTTGACTTTCGTACACATTGATGATCCCGATAAATCCCTCATAATCCTTTCTCCATCTCCAGCTCTTATCCTCTTTGGATTTCTCGGTTGGCTCTACTGAAACGATCTTACCAAAATGCTCGTTAATTAACTTTGACATACGTGTCTCCTTTCTTTGCGCTACAAGAAAGATACCACACTCCTCTTTGTATATCCAGAGTTTTTGCAAAGAGTTATCAAAAAGTTATCAATTCAAAATAGGCGCCAACAAAAAAGCCGAAAAGCCTTTGAAAACCGTCTCTTTTCAAGAAAGGCGCCAAAATAGGCACCAACCCTAAAAATTAGGCGCATTTTAGGAAATCCGCAAACCCTTTGAATTTCGGTCGGCTCTGCCGTCCGATGTAAAACGGACCGGCGCAATAGGCGCCAGTCCTTTCTCCTGCTT
>JAGBRZ010000120.1 GCA_017632155.1 Clostridia bacterium | reverse complement strand
TTATTAAAACATCTTATTGATCTCGGAGAGCGTCTTTCTCACAAGCAGATCACCGCCCTCGTGGCCGGATGTGCCGCTTGAAACGTATGCCGAGTAATGACCGCCCTTTTCCGCTTTTTCGGTCGGCAGATAGCCCTTACTTCCACAACAGAGCTGAACAAGGAAGGTCTGCGCCGCTTTGCTGCGCGAGCGGATCTGATTGCCGTAGTTGAGGAAAAGCTCGTATGGGCTGGTTGCGAATGCAACGTCGCCGAGTTTGAGAACGTGGATTTCTATTTGGTCGGTATCAATCGTCTGCTGAACCTCATATCGAGTTACTGTTCCCGCGTGGACGTGCATTGCGGCGTTGTCCTTGAAGGTGAGGTCGCCGGTATGATTTGCGAAGAACGTCTTGATCGCCTCAAGCGCGCGGTCCTTTTCTTCAATAGTCACACGGCGGACGGGCATATCAAGTGCGATCACCTTGTGCGCAAATTCCGCATCGGAGGTATAAGCTTCGATATCTTCATATGCATAAAGGATCTCGTCCGTGATTCTGCGAGCCGCGCGGATACAGCCCTTGATGTCAAACATAGAAGGGTCTGCGCGGTGGAAGGGGACGTTTTCACGGATGATATTGGGATCGTTGATCGGGGTTTCGGGCTCGACCCAGCGGATCATATCGCGAGGGCATTGATCTCCCGCAGGAGAGCAGAGAGGCAGAAGGTGCACGTCCGCGCCGAATTTTGCGCGAAGATTCTTCTTGACATCGCCCCAAAAATCGGCGGAAATAATGCTTCTGTGCTCAAGTATCTGCGCGGGGCAGGCGAGGTTTGCAACAACGCCCGTGAGTTTTTCGTTCTCATCGGTGATGAAAAGCATCTCGATGCCGCTGTCGTTGCCGCCTTCAAGCTCGGTGAAGTTTGCAAAATTCGTGTCGCCCCACATCTTCGCACTTCCGTCATCGTAGCAAACGCGTCGACACATTCCAACAGCCGCGCGACCGAATCCGGGGGCGTATTTGCCGAATTTCAGGTCGTTGTAGGCAAGGATCGCCGCCTCTGCGATCTTCTGCGCAATAAATTCGAAAGCCGCTTCGCCATCGAGCAGATCGCCCGAATCGTCCTTTGAGAACTCGTCGTAGCCAACACCCTCGGGAGCGTATTTATCAAGAACGTTTAGCGTGCTTCCGTATGCATCGTTCGAGTTTGCATATGAAATGGAAGTGTGCGAGTGGATCGCGTTTACGATCACTTTATCGTAAGGGAAGTTTTCTTCCTTTTTCAAAATCTCTCTTGCCGCGCAGAGCAGGGAGTAGCTCGTGCTTTCAAGGTCGCAGGAGCAGAAAATGGCAATGTCATCCCCTTCGATAGCAAGTGCGGTGACCGAGATCGGATCGCGCACCTCGTCCGTGATCCTTTCATAAAACTGTCCTGCTAAATTAATCTTTTTGCCTTCGGGCACGAGCGAAACCTCGCCCCAACCGAATTTGAGTTTTGCCATGGCTTGTAGCCTCCGTTTGATTTGTTGACTATATTATAACGGTTTTCGGGGTGGTTGTCAAGATGAAAATATAATATTGGGTCAATAAGTAATATTTTGAATTACGAGAATCTGAACTCCTGTGTGCGGATTTAATTTGAGTGAGAATATTATTTGGCATACCGCACACTATGGCGAATTTGCGGGGCAAACTCGCGGAGTTCTGATTCTATATGAATTAGCATAAAGAAAAAACACGACGCAAAAGGTCAGTTCTCATAAGGAAGTTTATTTCCTCTTGTAGGGACCGGCGTCCCTGACGTTTCATTAAGATATATTTACACCGCAGAAGGCAAAGAGTAACCCCGACAGATTTTTAGTCTGTCGGGGTTACTCTAAAATTATAATAACTCTCTATCTAACGGATGCTCTTGCAGCCACTTTTCAAGCCACATTTTGTTTCCCAAGCTGTTTATCCTATCATTTTTATCGGCGACACATGATATAATTTTTAATGCCTTTCCTCTGCACATATTATCATAATTCATTACCTCCAAAATATGGTGCGCAACCCAAATGCGAACCGTTTCATTTTCATGAGATAACAACTCATAGAAACTCCATTTTATTGTTGGATTCATATGATCTATTTCACATGCTATTGCTCTGATCCTATCTGCCAACCAATTGTGCTGTCTTACGCTTTTTTTATCTGCATAATCTGTTTCATCCATTTTGATAACCGATGTAACATATTCAAAAATCAAATCCATAAGAATCTCCTTTTATCGCCAGTTTCGCTTTTGTATTACAATGCTTCGGACAAAGCCCATACCCCTACGGTTGCGTGTCCTAAGGCTCCCTCCGGGAGGGAGCTGTCAGCGAAGCTGACTGAGGGAGAGTGCGTAACAAGAAAGTTTAAAGTTACGCAGGCTCCTTCCGTCACGGCTACGCCGTGCCACCTCCCTCTCGGAGGGAGGCTTTTTGCTAACCCCATTATAACACAAATCGGCAGAGAAAACAAGTACTCTGCCGAAATTTGTTTGTAGGGGCGTTCATCGAACGCCCGCGGGCGACCAATGGTCGCCCCTACGGTAAACTTCCTTATGAGAAGGAGCCCAACCGTCGTGCTTTTCTGTATTGTGACCCGTACGAGAATCTGAACTCCTGTGTGCGGGTGTAATTTGTGCAGAAACATAGTGCGGCTTGCCGCACACTATAGCGAGTTTGCAGGGCAAACTCGCGGAGTTCTGATTCTATGTG
>JAGBRZ010000119.1 GCA_017632155.1 Clostridia bacterium | reverse complement strand
AAATTGCTCAATCTTAATATCACTGCCGCCGCGATGGTCGTTATGGGGATATAGATAACCGTACTCGCCGCCCAACCGTATTTTGCGGCAATGGTGTTGAATACTATGATGTCCGCAGGTTCGGGGCCGACGAAGAACATATTTGCCTCAACGCCGACGGTTATACCGATGAGGGTATTGATCACAAATGCAATAAAGCAAAGGATAACGAAAAGCTTCACGATGTCGAGGTAATCCTCTTTGGTATGACCCGCGCGGTGTGAGAAAATGATATAAAAGGCGAGGAAGACCAAAGAATAGTGCCATACTATCGCGTGCACGGTGCTGAAGACCTGCTCGTGGAAAACACCCGAGGGTTCAAAGACTCCCGCAAATCCGCCAAGGAGATTGAAGCACATCATAAAACCGTAAGCCGCGCGTTTGACCCGCTCGTTTGAGCAAAATGCCGCGAGGGGGCAGAGATACATTGGCATACTGCACATTTGAAAGGGGAATTCGCCCCAAGCTATCGCACCGCCCTCAAGCACGTAAAAGAGGAACGCATGCTTGAATATCTCGCTTACGATCAGCACGCCGGAGTACGCAAGCAGAAGTATTTTGTTTTTCTTCTCGTCAAATTTTCTGCAAAGCCAAGCAAGCGAAATACAAAGCGTGAGTCCGACGACTATCAAAATAATATGAAAAAGTCCGTATGCCGGTGGAGGAGTCATTTCGCATTCGACTGCCCACATCAGCCTTTCAATGATATTCAAAAAATCACTTCCTAACCTGAAACTGATACCGGAATAATTATAGCACAAAAGCGCAAAGATGTAAAGACGCCTTTACTTAATTATCGGGAAGCTGACAGTAACTTTAAACAGATCGCCGTCAACTGTGATGTCAAACTCGCCGCCTTGAAGCTCGACAAGGCTCTTGGCTATCGAAAGTCCGAGGCCGTTGCCCTCTGTGTTGCGCGATTCATCACCGCGGACAAAACGTTCCGAAAGCTCGTCGGCATTTACAGAAAGAGCTTCGCGGGAAATGTTTTTGAATCTGAAAACTGCTCTCTCGCCTTCCGCCTCAAGGCTGACGTAAACTCGTGTGCCTTGAAGAGCATATTTGCGCGCGTTATTCATAAGGTTATCGAAAACGCGCCAGAGTCTGCGGCCGTCCGCCATTATTCTAATCTCGTCCTCGGGTGCGGTGCAAACAAGATCAAGTCCCGCATCTGCAAGCCTTTGATAATACTCGCCCGACACCTGCGAGATCAGCACGCGCGCATCGCACTCGGCAAGCATTATATCTATATTCCCGCTTGAAGCCTTTGATGCCTCAACGAGATCGTCAAGCAGACGCTTCATACGCTCCGACTGATTGTGAAGCACCGAGGCGTACTCCTTGATATTTTCATTCTCACATTCCTCGCGGCAGATGAGATCGGAATAGTTGATGATCGAGGTCAGCGGGGTCTTGATATCGTGAGAAACGTTGGTGATAAGTTCGGTCTTCATCCGCTCGCTCTTGAGGCGTTCATCAACGGCGATGTTCATACCGTCGCGAATGCGGTTGAGATCTTCGCCGTGATCCTTGAGATCAAGGATGAGATATTTGGTGTCGACCTTGTAATCAAGCTTACCCTCCGCGATCTCACGCGCGCCCTTTTTAAGGCGGATGAGCATAAGCACGAAGTAGATTATGAAGAAAGTTGCGATTATATTACCTAACAACCAGCAAACAAGAAGGTTATCAAGCTCGCCCCAGTTTCCGATGATCAGTATATATTGAATGATGACTACCGCGCCGAGAAACACTATGGTTTTCCAGATCATCGGAATTGCACGAATAACGGCGCGGATACATCTTCCGCAGAAGCAAAGCACGCGCCAGATGAAACGGAGAATGTAAAATACTATCGTATTTTTCAGAAGCGTTCCGAGCTTGATGCGTATTGCAAGGCTCATAAGCCAGAAGATGAGCATTATCACGTTTACAATCGCCCAGAGCACGATTCCTATCGCAAACGCCACATCGTTATAATAGGAAAAATCTTGAATACAAGCATATCCGAGTAATGAAAAGAAACCAACCGCTACCGTGGGTATCTCGAAGGGTATCTTTGTCAAAAAAGATGCTCGGACTCCCGGAATACCGCGGCGTCTTCCTGCGGAGCACATAAGGAAGACGAAACAAAGGATTGCAATGATGAGCGAACCAAGTCCTATCGCGTAGATCCAGAAACGGAGCGCGTACATAACAGTGAAAAGAAGGTTCAACCAATACAGCTCGTCATAGACCATAATATCTTTGGATATTCCTATTTCAACCGTATACAGCGACTCAATAGAAAATTCCTCGGGGTTGTAGTTATTTCCAATTTCGAAAAAACCACTTCCAAGGAGATCGTGATGATTGACGTCTGCCCAGGTTGAGATAAATATATATCCATCCTCAACGCTTCTTTTATTATACTCATAGAGTCTCAGCGCCGCATTTCCGCCTGTGATTTTGACGTAATCGATATTTATTCTTTCGAGATAATTATCAATCCTATGCGTCGTTCCATCTCGGTACCAATGCATTATTGAATATTCTATTCCGTTTGCATATTGATCAAAAACGCTTTTTTTCGCATCTTCTTCCGGAGTCCAATAAAGTTCTCCCGCAAACATACCCCAAATACCGACAGCCGACAAAGCCGTGACGCAAAGCATCAATATGCAAAGTATAAACGCCATCGTCTTTGCCGCGGAGGAGTGAGTTATGCCAAGGCGTTGCTTTTTCGCCTTTTTCTCCTTCGGAGGTTTTCTGTATTTGTGCTCCGCGCGGACAGCGCGGAACTCGAGTTCATTGTCATCCTTAATATTTTCGCCGACAAGCTCGTTTTTCTTTTCTTCCATCATCTTGCTCCTTTCTCTATCTTATAGCCTTGTCCCCACACAACCTTGAGGTATCTCGGCTCTGCGGGATTTATTTCGATCTTCTCGCGCAGGTGGCGGATGTGCACCGCAACCGTATTATCCCCCGCAATGGCACTCTCCTTCCATACGAGGGTATAAATCTCACCGGGCGAGAAGACCTTTCCGGGATTGCCCATAAGCAACTTGAGTATTTCGTATTCCTTCGGTGTCAGCGCAATCTCCTCGCCGTCAAGTGAAAATTTCTTTTCAACGTCGTCGATCTCAAGCCCACCGATGACGATCCTTTCGGGAGTCTGCTCTCTGCCGCCAAGTGTGAAATAACGGCGAAGCTGTGAGCGCACGCGTGCCGTGACCTCGACGGGATTGAACGGCTTTGTGATATAATCATCCGCACCGATATTGAGCCCGAGGATCTTGTCGCTGTCTTCACTTTTTGCGGAAAGGAAGATTATTGGCACGTTGCTCCGCTCGCGTATTTTCGCCGCGGCGGTGATGCCGTCCATAACGGGCATCATAATGTCGAGCAGTATCAGGTGGATATCGTTGTTTTCCACAATCTCTATCGCTTCCCTGCCCGTTTTTGCCTCAAAAAACTTCATATCGGGAGAGGCAAGATATATTTTAAGTGCCGAAATGATGTCCGCCTCATCATCACAGATAAGAATATTATACATTTTCCGCGCTCCTTTTATTTACTGGCTACATTATATCACAAATATTCTTAAAATGAAATAGGTAAATAGCTTAAGATTTTCTTAAATTTAAACACCGATCGGATTTTGTCCGATCGGTGTTCCGAATATTTACTTAATAACTACGTTCGAGAAGCTCGTGTCGCCATAGCAGGTTACAAGTCCGAGCTGGAGATCCTCGCCGCTGTACGTCATCTTCGTTGATTTGGTACCGTCGTAGAAGACCGTACCCTCGTGGTTGATCGTCATATAAACACTTCCGTCAACAAGAAGCGTAATCGAGTCGGGAGCAACCTCAATGCGGAGCTTGATCTTATTGGAAAAGCTTCCCTTATCGGTGCGCGATGCGCTGTCATCATGGTCGGTACGGATATGGTATTCCGCAGTTGCGGGATCATTATTCTTGATCTTTGCCGCAGTTGTGCGCAAATAAAGGCGGTACATTTTTCCGTTTTCATCGATCAGCTGAAGTCCCGCGGTGGGGTTCTTGCTGCCGCAGTATTTATCTATCGAAACGTCCGCTTCAAAGATCCAGTTATTGCCCGAAACAGGACGTCCTTCGAGAGTTGCAAATCCGAAAAGAATGCCATCTCCGCTCTTATAGGTGTAACTGATCTTGGAATTATCCTCTGTAATATCGAAAAATCCGCTCTTGCCCGATGCGGCAACGTTCTCGAAGGAATGCATTCCAAAGCTGAGAGTACCGAGCTCCGTGCTTTCTTTTTTGGGTTCTTCGACAAACTCGATCTTCGCCTTCGATTCGGGAGCAAACGTCAAAAGCTCTGCCGCGGCGGTTCGAAGAGTTGCGGCAAGTTCCGCATCAAGTCCATACGTATAATTAATATCTGCAGGAGATTCACCGAAGATGACGGTATAAAAATCTGCCGCTACAAGATAACTTCCCGCGGGCGAGGGATGAGAATTATCTGTGTGGTAAAGTCCGAGCTTTGGATCTTTTGCAAGCAGACTGTTGAAGGTCGCGCCCGTGTATACCGTCTTGCTTCCAAGCATATCTGAAACCGCGGCATTATATGCGGTTACAAGATTTGTATGATCTGCTCTCGACATCTTTTTTGTGCAGCCCGAGCGGGTGACGTATCCCTTGTTTACGCCGAAGCTTGAATACTGAAGCGGGATGGCTCCGTTTGCCTTGATAAGCTCAACAAGATCCTTCGCCGCGCTGTATTCCTTCCAAGGGTAGTAGGGGAAATACTCGGTCATTACGGGATTGTTTCTGTTTGGCTGATATACGATTATATCCCATTTATCGGATGCGATCTTGTCGCTGACGGTCTTCCAAAGTGCGGGGTCCTCGCGGAGCATCGCAATGCCCGTGCCGCCTTTTGTTTGTCTGTCTGCCGTTACCTTTTTGCCCGCAGCCTTGGAAAGCGCGGCAAAAATCTGCGGCATTTCGTTATAATGGGTAAGGCTGTCACCAATGAAGAGGATCTTGATTCCCTCGCCGTTTGCCTTTTCGCGAATGATATCCCACTCACTCGGCTGAACTGTTACAAAAGTTTCCTCTGCTGTCGTTTCCATAACTTGCACCTCGGTTTCGCTCGGTGGCGTAGTACTTATTTCGCTTTGAGCGGTAGTTTCATCTGCTTCGCCCACACATCCGACAAGCGGAATCATCATAATCAAAGAAATAAAAGCTGAAAATGTTTTGATAAATCTTTTCATCATACACCTCGCGTTTTAATTTGTGTATCTATTATACCATATTTTTTTGCTAAAGTAAAGAAAAATTCAAAAAGACCGCTCACATTTGAGCGGTCTTTTGTCTTTATTTCTGCAAGGTTATCTCTTCGGGGTATTTGATCTCCGAAAATCCCTTGCGAAGAATCATCTTTGTCCAAGGATAGCGATTGATCGACTTTGCGCCCTTCGGGCAGGCCCTGACACAAGCAGAGCAGCCGATGCAACGCTCGGAATCTATCTTGAACTTATCAAGTGTGATCGCCTCGGTGGGGCAGACTTGCGCGCAAGTTCCGCAAAAGGTGCAGTTTGCGCTGACTGTCTTCGGGAAGCCAAAGGCAAGCCTTTTTGTCAGATTATAAGGAAGCTTTCCGATAATATCAAATCCGTGCGGAGCGATGGGGAGCTCTTCTCTGTCGTCATCTGCGGCAACAGAGAGAATGAACTTTCCAACCTCGCCAAGGCTGTCGGGAAGCTCCTGCTTTTCCTCAACACAATCGGCAAAGGTGTGCGGGAGGGGACAGGTCATTATTCTGCAAAGCGGAACGTCAGCGCGGTCAAAGAGCTTTCTCGCCTCTTCGGGAGCGCATCCGACTCCGCAAGAGCCGTAACCGAGGACAAGCGCTGCTTTTTCAACGAAGAGCTGGCTTCGGCTGATAAAATGCTCAACGGGAGGGGGCAAATGGCGCAGATAAACAGGCGCGATCATAAGCATCATATCAACGTGGATCTCAAGTCCGCAAGCCTGTTCTCTGTCATCCGCGTAGGTGATATCGAGGCATTCGACCTCGTATCCCGCGCGGTCAAGGATGACGGTTGCGGCATCGGCAAGCTCCGCGCAGCCACCGCCGGGGGAAAAGGTAACGACTAAAATGTTTTTCTTCATTTATTATCAGTCAAGATATCCGAGTCTGTAAAGAAGCTCGGCGTTGAGAACAGATCCGCCTGCGGCACCGCGGAGGGTGTTGTGCGAAAGTCCGACAAACTTATAGTCGAACATAGTATCCTCGCGGAGTCTGCCCGCGGTGATGCCCATTCCGCCGTAGATTTCGCGGTCGATAGCGCACTGGGGGCGGTTGTCTTCTTCAAAATATGTGATGAACTGCTCGGGAGCGTTGGGAAGCTCAAGCTCCTGAGGAAGTCCCTTGTATTCAGCCCAAGCCTTGAGGATCTCTTCCTTGGAGGGCTTATTTTCGAAGCTCATAAAGATAGCGGCTGTGTGTCCGTTGGTAACGGGAACACGAATGCACTGGGTGGTGATGAGGGGAGCATCGGCATTTACAACAACGCCGTTTTCAACCTTACCCCAGATCTTCAGGGGCTCCTGCTCACTCTTCTGCTCCTCACCGCCAATGAAGGGGATGACGTTGTCGATCATCTCGGGCCACTCGTTGAATGTCTTGCCCGCACCGGAGATTGCCTGATATGTGGTTGCAACCACCTTATTAAGGCCAAACTTGAGAAGGGGGGTGAGCATGGGAACGTAGGACTGGATCGAGCAGTTAGGCTTAACTGCGATAAATCCGCGCTTTGTGCCAAGACGCTTCTTCTGGGTCTCGATGACTGCAAGGTGATCCGAGTTGATCTCGGGCATAAGCATGGGAACATCCTCGATTCCGCGGCAAGCGGAGTTATTGGAAACGACAGGAAGCTCGTGGCGAGCAAAGTTCTCTTCCATCTCGCGAACCTCTGCCTTGGGCATATCAACAGCGCAGAAAACAAAATCACAGAGAGAAGCGATAGTGTCAACTTCAGCAGAATCAAGAACCTTCATATCGGCAAACTTTGCGGGCATCGGCTCGGTGAGCTTCCAACGGCTTCCCACAGCCTCGGCATATGTCTTGCCCGCGCTTCTTGCGGATGCGGCAAGGCAAGTAACTTCAAAATAAGGATGGTCGGCAAGAAGGGTGAGAAAACGCTGACCTACCATACCGGTAGCGCCGACAACACAACATTTCTTCTTTTCGGTAACAACAAAACTCATAATATATCTCCTTTTGGATTAGTGTCAAAAAAATAATATTAATGATACCACATTTGCGGCAAAAAATCAATAGGAAAATGAATAATTATTCATTATTTTTGAGAACTTCCGCATAAACTTTATTTTTGGGAAGCCCGGTTTCCTTGACAATCGTTTTGATCGCATCCTTCTGCGACATTCCGCCCGCCATAAGTGCGGCTGCGCGCTCAGCAATATTGACACGCTCCTCTTCCTCGGTTGCCTCGGGCGCGCCTTCGATAACGAGAACGTATTCACCCCTCGGCTCGGTGCTTTCATAATATTCAACGGCGCCCGAAAGGGTGAAACGAAGTATCTCCTCGTTGAGCTTCGTCAGTTCACGGCAGAGAGCAATACGGCGTTCGGCACCGAAATACTCGATAAATTCCGCAAGAGTTTTCTTGAGGCGGTGGGGCGCTTCATATATGATCAACGTGCGCTCTTC
Source organism: Clostridia bacterium (assembly GCA_017632155.1). The sequence continues at coordinate 27,993 of JAGBRZ010000119.1, read as the reverse complement.
CTTGGCAATTTCGGTAAGGCGTTTTTTTCTCTCCTTACCCGCAACGGGAAGGAAGCCTTCGAATGCAAAGCGTCTTGTTGACAGACCCGAAAGTGCGAGAGCCGAAACCGCCGCGCACGCGCCGGGGATGATCGAAACTGTTATTCCCTCTTTAGCGCAAAGAGCAACGAGGTCCTCACCGGGGTCGGATATTGCGGGCATTCCCGCGTCGCTGATGAGCGCGCAGGATTCTCCGCCTTTCAGACGCTCGATTATCTCGGGACCTCTCTCGGCGCGGTTGTGATCGTGATAGGAAACCATCGGTTTGTGCAGTCCGAGGCGGGAGAGCAAAAGCCCCGAATTTCTCGTGTCCTCTGCGGCAACAAAATCAACTTCCGATAGAACTTTCATCGCACGTTCGGTGATGTCGGCAAGGTTGCCGATGGGGGTGGCAACGAGGTAGAGTACGGATTTTTCAACCTTATTTTTTTCTTCGGTATAAGACATTTTATTTCCTTTCGTCACAAGAAACCTCGCGGTGAATATACTGTACCGAGAAAGATTTTTGTGAGGTACTTTATGGCTATCAAGATTTACATAGATCAGGGGCACAACCCCGTCAACCCAAATGCGGGCGCCGAGGGCAACGGCTTGCGCGAGCAAAATCTCGTTTACGCGATCGGGGTCGAGCTTGCAGAATTGCTCCGCGATAATCCGAATTTTGAGGTAAGACTTTCACGCCCTTCTCCCGAAACACAGCTTGGAACTTCAACCAATTCGAGCCTTGCGTCAAGAGTAAATGAGGCAAACAGATGGGGCGCAGATTACTTCATAAGCCTGCACACAAACGCATCCACTTCGCCGAGTGCCGGAGGAAGCGAGGCGTTCGTTTTTAACCGACCTTCATCGGCGGCATCGCTTGCGGCGGATATTCTTCGCGGACTCAATGAAACCACCGGGATTCGCAACCGCGGAGTGGGAGTCAGAAGCGGACTTTACGTTCTGCGTAAGACCGCAATGCCAGCAGTTCTTGTTGAACTCGCCTTTATTTCCAACCCCGAGGAAGCGGCTCTTATGCGCGACCGCCCCGATCTTTTTGCCCGCGGCGTTTACGATGGAATCCTCGATTTCTCGGGCGTGTAAAAGTTGTATATAATTATATCATATTAAGATTACAAGGTCAAGTATTTTTTGATTTTGCAAAATTTGGAATGATACAAATATCACCGCAGTTCGACTTTTTGCGCTGTTTTTCGCTAAATTTTGTTAGATTCTATAATGTGTTTTTATTCGAACTTCATCTAATTTAATTTATATTCATCTAATTAACTTCCGTATTAATTTTATTTTCATCTAATCACAACCTCAAAATACAAAAAATTACGCTCACGGGGCATTTTTGCGCCCGTGAGCGTAATTTTTATTTACCTATATTTTTCTTTAATTTTTAGGTTCAAGACCGCACATTTTTAAGAGAGCGGCTTCGTCGATAACGGGAATTCCAAGCTCGTTTGCTCGGGTCAGCTTCGAGCCCGCCTCTTCTCCTGCAACGACGTATGAAGTCTTCTTTGAAACCGAGCCCGCGGTCTTTCCGCCGCGCTCCTTGATGAGTGCCGAAGCCTCACTTCTTCCCATTGTTGGAAGAGTTCCTGTCAGCACGAACGTCAGCCCCGCAAGGCTGTCATCAAGCGCCTTTGAGGTTGCTTCCGTGAGCAATCCAAGATCGATCAGACGGCGGCAGAGCTCAATATTTGTGGGATGCGAGAAGTAGTCGATAACGCACTTTGCGGTGATCTCGCCAAAGTCTTCAATGGCGCAAAGCTCGTCAAAGGATGCATTCATACAGCATTCAAGAGTTCTGAACTTCTTTGCCAGCGCGGCTGCCGCGACTTCGCCGATATTGCGGATTCCAAGGGCGTATATAAGTCTTTCAAGACCCGCAGATTTTGACCTTTCGATCGCGCTTATCAGATTGCTTGCCGAAAGCTCGCCCATCCTCTCGAGAGAGGAAACCTCTTCAACTTTAAGCAAGTAGAGATCGGCAACATTACTAATTAATCCCGCGCCGATCAGGAGATCGACGATCTGCGGACCGAGGCCGTCAATGTCCATTGCACCGCGCGAAGCGAAATGCTCGATGGATCGCGAAAGCTGTGCGGGACACGCGGAGTTGGTGCAACGAAGTGCAATTCCCTCCCCGCTCGATTCATCACGGCTGACGGGTTCGCCGCACGAGGGACAGATCTCGGGCATCGAGAAAGGCTGCTCGCTTCCGTCGCGCTTTTCGGGGACGGCTGAAACGATCTCGGGGATAATATCGCCCGCTTTTCTGACCTTCACGATGTCACCGAGCATAATACCTCGCTCGGCTATAAATTCGGAATTATGAAGCGTCGCGCGCGACACGGTCGTACCCGCAAGACGGACAGGTTCAAGCTCCGCAATGGGAGTGAGCACGCCTGTTCTTCCTACTTGAATTGAAATGGAATTAAGTTTTGTTTCTTTGACCTCGGGCGGGAATTTATATGCTGCCGCCCACTTTGGTGTCTTTACTCCCTCGCCGAGAGTGACACGGTCGGCTGTGGAATCAAGCTTGATGACAACGCCGTCGATATCGTATTCAAGTGAATCACGGAGCGAGCCGAGGCGGTCGATATGAGCAAATATTTCCTCCTCCGACGATACGCGCACGCGCTCGCCGATCACGGGGAATCCGAGCTCTGATAAGCGGTCAAGCATCTCGGTGTGGCTCTCGCTTTCTCTACCGTCGAGCCAAAGCGAGCCCTCCTGAATATTGAAAATAAAGACGTCCAAACGGCGTGATGCGGCTACCTTCGGGTCGAGCTGACGGAGCGATCCCGCCGCCGCGTTTCTCGGGTTTGCCATCAAGGGCTTACCCTCTGCCTCGCGCTTTGCGTTGATCGATTCAAGCACACGTCGGGGCATATAGACCTCACCGCGAACGGTGAAGGAAAGCTCCTCGGGCAGGGTCAACGGGAGCGAGAAAATGGTGCGGATATTCTGCGTTACGTCCTCACCGACCTGACCGTCGCCGCGGGTTGCGCCCTGAATAAATATTCCTTTTTCGTATTTTAATGCAACCGAAAGACCGTCGATCTTCGGCTCGACCGACCACGTAGTTTTTCCGATAACCTTCTCAACTCCCGAAAGGAATGCGGAAAGCTCCTCAAAGGAAAAGACGTCGGAAAGCGAATTCATCTGAACGGTGTGCGTGACCTTCTCAAACTTATCGAGAGGCGCGCCGCCGACACGCCTTGTGGGCGATGCGGGATCGAAGAATTCGGGGTTCTCCTCTTCAAGAGCAAGGAGCTTATGATACATCAGGTCGTAGTCATAGTCCGAGATCTCGGGAGCATCGTCGACGTAATACTTTTTCGCGTGGTAAGCCACCTTTGCGCGGAGCTCGCAGAGCTCCTTTTTTATCTGCATTTTATCTGTCATATTTCGACACCTCATTTTAGCCATACAATTATATTATACCACTAAAAAGAGTAAAAGTCAATCGAAAATCGTCTGCCGGATTTCATTTCGTTGTTTTGCACAAATCCACAAATTTTGCAAACTTTTTTTCAAAAACCTATTTATTTTGCACAAAAAGTGTGCTATAATATAGATGTACCGAAGGGATTTATATTCCGTGGTACAATGAACCAGTATAGGAGGAAGAAAACATGAAAATCACCGTTGTAGGCAGACACATGAGCGTTCCCGCCGATCTTCAGGAGCTCGCCGAAAAGAAGCTTGCGAAGCTTGACAAGTATTTCGCGACCGAGGAAAAGGCGACAGTCACCTTCAGCCGCAAGCGTAACCGTGAGAACATTGAGATCACGATTGCCGCGGCAAACACTCTGTTCCGCTGTGAAACCGATGATGCGACCTTCCGCAACGCGATCGACCGCGCAGTTGACACCATTGACCGCCAGATCCGCAAGAACAAGACCAAGCTCGAAAAAAGACTTCGCGCTCAGGGTGCGGCAGTTGCCGCGGGAATCACGGAGATGGCAGACGAGCTTTCCGAGGCTACCGATTTTGTGGTACGCCGCAAGGAATTCGACCTCAAGCCCATGTCCGTCGAGGAGGCTATTCTCCAGATGAACCTTATCGGACATGAGTTCTTCGTGTTCCAGGATGACAAATCGGGCGAGACCTGCGTTGTTTACGCAAGACGCGACGGAGATTACGGTCTCATCGTACCGGGAAAGAAAGAATAAATAGATATTCGGGGCTGTCCTTGGACAGCCCCGAGTTTTTTGTATTCTGTCGGCTTCGCCGAATGATAGTCCGCCTTGCGGGCGAAACAAATAGGTAATTTTCGCTGACGCGAAAATAATTATTCTCCGTAAACTATGAGAAGCGTAACTCCTTCATCGTTAAGATAAACCGTCTGGCAGCTGCCGAGGGTGCCTTGTGTGAAGAAGGTGATCGACCATACCTCACCCCAACCATCGCGCAGGACGGTTACGGTATCGTATTCGATAGTGCATTCGTGCTTTGCCCTCTCGGCGGCTTCGGCGGAGTTGGTGACGGCTTGCTTTGATGTGTTTTTGAAACCGCTTGTTTTGACGCCCGGATCACCGGGTTTATAGGTTTTCTGCACACTGTCAAAAGAGAAACCGCCGATAGAGCTTTCGGGCACTATGAATTTAAAAATGCACTCGTTACAAGTAACCCTATATTCGGTGATCTCGGGATCACAGCCGCTGCCGTCAATCACTTCGCGGAAGACAATGAGATATTCTCCGGGGAGCAGATCGCGGATATCCTCGATTCGATCAAAGGAAAATTTGAGCTCGTTATAATCGGTATCGTATACTTGCACCTTTGCGGTATAGAGATTCACGTTCACTGGCGGGTAGACCTGCAGATTGCCCTTATAGAAAAGCGTGGGGAAATCGGTGTGATCTTCCTTATTTTCGATGATCTTGAAAACGCCGAAGCCGTCGCCCGACAAACACTCGCCCTTTTTGTGCTCCTCGACCCATAGCATACACTGAATCGGGCTTATGTCAAAATCGCCCGACTGAATCATTACGCTGCTGTAATTATACTCTGTTTTTTCCGCCGTCTTTGACGGTACGGTAAGGCGGAAGATATCATCGTAATCGTACTGCTCGTACTCACTTGGGTTCAGTTTTCTTGTATCGTAACGCGCAGAAAAAACTACAATATAATCTCCCGCGGGCAGATAGTCGAGCTCTCTCAGAGAGGTGTTTTTGTAACCGTTTAGGTGCTGCCATTCGAGATCGTATATTGCAACGCCCTCGATCTCGCTATATTCGGGAACTTCAACAGAGATGCCGCCATCGTAAACCAACAGCGGAACCGTGGGCAGGAGATGCTCCTTCCCAAAAATAATACTGATACCAACGCCGTCGCAAAGCATAAACGAGCCATCGGCGTGCATAGCCGAGCCGCCAACCAGCGACCTTATCGGTTTTATAGTCTTACCGCCCGAGCTGACCGAGATAGGGCTGTATTCATATTCCGAATTTTCATTCTGCGAGGTCACAGCGTTTATGCACAGAATGTTTTCAAACACTTGGCTATCATCCCCGCGCCAAAGCTTGAGAGAATACTCGCCGCAAACGGCATCGGTGGGAATTTTGAACACATAAGTATGGCTTCCAACCTCGCCCTTTTTTATTGTCTTTTCGACTTCATCACAGGGAAACTGAAGCGCATCATATTCTTCCAGATTGCCGCCATACGCTCCATCGTCTGTCAGATAATAAAGCTCCGCCCAAGGAATATAATCGTTGCCGGAGCAACCCATATATTTCAGTTTTCTGCCCGAAATATTCTTGACAGACGCTTTAATCCGTATCTCTTCACCGCGCAGATACTCGATCTTTTCGATCTCATAAGAGAACTCAAAATCGGGTTTGCTGTCATCAACACCGCAGGATGGGAATAGGGCTATGAGCATTATTATTGCGAGAACAAGTGATAATTTTTTCATCTTGCTCAACTCCTTACTATAAGCTTGAAAACGTTTTCCCAATGCGTTTTCCAATAATCCTGCGGATTGTCTACCTCGCCGCTTTCGTACTCGGAAAAGACTACTAAATATTCGCCTGAGGGGAGATCGGTTAGTCCTTCAAAATCTCCGCCGTAATCGATCCATTCGTAATTCATATCGTAAAGCGCAGGCCGCTCATTGTAAGTTATATGCGTCGGCACGTATAAGTCAATTTTTCCGTTTAGGACAAGTGTGGGGAAATCGTTCGGGTCGATTTCAGGATTGCTGAAAAGATACCAGACCCCATCCGAGCATCCCGATTCCCGCGCCTCGCCGTTTACGTAATGAGTGGAGCCGAGTACGCACTTTATCGGATGAATACCTTCATCACCGATAGCCACTGCTATTGAGCTGTATCTGTACTTTTCATTTTCGTTCTGCTCTGTCGGTCGGATCACGTTTATCGCATCGGCAAACACCTTTTCATATCCGTCGAAGTAAAGCACTACCGTGTACTTGCCGATATGAGCATCCTCGGGGATCGGAAATGAAACGGTCGTCTCACCGCTCTCGCCGTTCTTCGCCTTATGATTTTCGGGCGCGTACTCGATTGCCAAGTACGGGGACTGTTCGAGCGGATCGCCGAGCGTGCCGTCATCGAGTTGAGGATAGAGGCGAACACTGGGAACGAATGGTCCATATTTCCATCTGTAGGTTCTGCCCGAAACATTCGTCACCTTCGCCGTTATATTCACGGTTTCACCGACGAGATAGACAGTTTGGTCACTTTCATAGGTAAATTCAAATTCATAATTTCTCGCACAGGCAGAAAAAAGCGAGATTATCATTATTAATACGAGTAAAATTGATAACTTTTTCATCTCATCAACTCCTTTCACAGTTATAGACGTAAAAGTAAGCAAAATGTTCCGTGTTTTTTGAATATTTTTCATTTTTATTTTACTATATTTTTGTTTTGATGTCAACGATTTTTCGTTATCTCTTGCATTTTTATTAAAAATATAGTATAATAATTCTAACCAAAAAAATATGCCGATTGTAAAATTCAGTTAAATTCAATAAAATCCGTTTTTTCGGCGGCTTTGCCGACGAAAAAACACCGCCGAGACGAGCAAAGCGAGTCCGCGCGCCGAGGGGAGCCGTAAAAATCGAAGATTTTTGCGGCGGCGATAAGCGCGCGATTCCCCGCCGCGCGGGTCTCAATTGTAAAACGCAGTTTTACAATTGGCTATATAAATCCGCAAGGAGAACATTATGAAAAAGGCAAGATTTATAACCCATCCTTCGCTCGTGGGCAATCCCGTCGAGCATCCTTGGAAAAATATGAAATTCAACAGCTACGAGCGTGATCTCGAACCGGGCAAGGGACTCCTTAACCTGCTTTGCGAATTTGCGCCAGAGCCCGGTCGTGCAGTCGAAAAGGTCACCCTCCGTGTAACAGCGCTGGGTATCTTTGACGTCTTCGTAAACGGCGCGCGCGTTGGTCACGAGATCGACGGCATTCCCACCGCGGACGAATACAAGCCCGGTTGGACCGACTACCGCAGCCGCGTATTTGAATATGAATACGACATCACCTCTCTCTGCAAGGAAAACAACCGCATCGTTGCAGAGGTTTCTCCCGGTTGGTGGACGGGTCGTATCTCCTTCGGATTCTACGGCTTCAAGCCGATGGCGTTCGCAGGCGAAATCGAGATCGAATACGCTGACGGCGAAAACGAGATCATTGCCTCCGGCGAGGACTGGAAGGCTTCCATTTGCGGTCCCGTTATGTTTGCCGACATCTGGGACGGCGAATACTACGATGCAACCGTGCCCGAGCCCTCTATCGCTCCCGAGGCACACGAATGGGTAAACGCTATCCACTTCACCGATTGCACCTGCGAGATCGTGCCCCTTGTCGGTCCCGCTATCAGACCGCGCCACGAGCTTCTTCTGCGCCCCATTTCTGCCGTTTGCCACAACGGCACCATCCATGATGGCTCGGAATACGGCGAGATCAACATCCTCTCCAAGAACGTCGGCGACTGGTGCGAACAGACAAGACTCGAATTTGGCGAGGCCCTGATCCTTGATATGGGTCAGAATATGGTCGGCCGCCCGATCCTTATGTTTAAGGCTCCCCGCGGCACAAAGATCACCGTTTACTTTGCCGAAATGCTCAACGACAGCGGCGATCCCGCGCGCGGAAATGACGGCCCCAAGGGTAGTATGTATATCAAGAACTACCGCTCGGCAACAGCGCGCCTTGTTTACGTCGCTTCGGGCAACGGAATCGAGACCTACTTCCCCACCCACTCCTTCTTCGGCTTCCGCTATCTTGAGATCCGCGCCGACAACGACATAGACGTTCTCTCCGTTGCGGGAGAGGTCATTTGCTCCGAATTCACCGAGACCGGTGATTTCTACTGCGACAATCCCGAGGTCAACCGCCTCTATTCCAATATCGTTTGGGGTATGAGAGGAAACTACTTCTCCGCACCCACCGATTGTCCTCAGCGTGACGAGCGCCTCGGTTGGACGGGCGACACGCAGATCTTTGCGGGCGCGGCGGCATATCTTGCCGACATCCGCTCCTTTATGCACAAGTGGCTCGGCGATGCGCGCGACTCACAGCAAGGCTTTGACGGCGCTTATTGCGACGTTATTCCGAGAGTCTTTACCGGAAACAACGGTAACGCCGCTTGGGGTGACGCTTGCCTTATCGTTCCGAACAAGCTCTATGAGATGTATGGCGATACCGAGATCCTCCGCGAGCATTTCGACTCGATGGAGTATTATATGCAGTATCTCGAGCAGTTCGGACTTGAGGGTCCCAACACCGCTTACGGCGACTGGCTCAACTATGACGTGACCGACAAGAGATATATCGCAGTTGCATATTACGCATACGATGCCGCTCTTATGAAGAAATTCTGCGAGATCCTCGGCAAGCCCGAACGTGCGGCATATTATACAGAGCTGCGCGAGCGCATTGTTTCGCACTTCCGTTGCAGATACATCGAAAACGGTGACCTGAACATTAAGACCCAGACAGCATATCTGCTCGCTCTCGCATTCGATCTTGTTCCCGAGGAAGACCGTCAGCTTTATATTGACAGACTCGAAAAGAAGATCATTGACAACGATTACACCCTCTCGACAGGCTTTGTCGGCACGGGTATTCTCAACCAGACACTTGAAAAGCTCGGTCTGCATTCGCTTTGCTATTCGCTCCTTCTCCAGACACGCGACCCCAGCTGGCTCTACTCCGTCCGTCAGGGCGCGACAACCGTTTGGGAGAGATGGAATTCCTATACACTCGAGCGCGGCTTCGGCGACGTCGGCATGAACTCCTTCAACCACTATGCTTACGGCGCGGTTGCGGAGTGGCTCTATTCCGGTATGTGCGGAATCAAGCCCGACACCGATGCTCCCGGATGGGAACACTTCTTCCTCGCTCCCACACCCGATATGAGAAGCGATGACGAAATGCCCGAGGGACAGAAGCGCATCACCACAGCACGCGCGTCCTTCGACTCGGTTGCAGGACGCATCGAGAGTGCCTGGGTATCCGTTGACGGAAGATTCGAATACAGCTTCATTATCCCCGAGGAAAGCGCCGCAACGGTATCTCTCGTTTCGGATTCCGACCGCCTGAAGATCAACGGTGTTGATTTCACGCTTGAAGAAATGAACGGCAGACGCCAGGGTGATCGCATCCTCTTCCCGCTCTCTGAGGGTGCTTATACCGTCGTTGTAGGCTGATTTTTGCCCAAAAATCAAAAATATGTCTGGAATTTTACAATTTATCACGAGAAATTCATAAATTCATCTTGACATCTTGCGATTTCCGTATTATAATATGTATTGTCGCTTTTTATGCCGTTTCATGGGAGGATTTTGAGAATGCTTATTGATCTGTCTGCAATACTTCGCGGCGAGATCCGCGAGCTTGAGATAGACGGCGAGATCTTCCCCGACGCCGCACCCTTTGGAATCGAATATCTCCCCGGAGCCCGTATCTCGGGCAAGGTGAGCGGAAGCGCAGGTTTGGTTACACTTACCTCGCGCGTTACCGTGCCCTATCGTGGAGAATGCGCGCGTTGTCTTGACCCTGTCGAGACCGTGCTCGAATTCGATTTTGACCGCACCATCGTAACCGAGGGAACTCTTTCGGATGATGTACTTGAAGAAAAGGCTGACGAATACCTTGTTGTCAAACGCGGTATTCTTGAGCCCGACGATGCGATCATTGAGTCGATTTACCTTGAGCTACCGTCAAGGCTTCTCTGCTCTCCCGATTGCCGCGGTCTTTGCCCCAAGTGCGGAAAGAAAATGACGGCTGACGAATGCGATTGCGCACCGCGCGAGATCGATCCCCGCTGGAATAAGCTCCGTGAGCTTCTCGAGCAGGACGATAAATAAATCAGTAAATCTTTTTGTAGAAATATAGGAGGTGTAGGTTATGGCAGTACCGAAGAGAAAAACATCCAAAGCTCGCAGAGACAAGAGACGCGCTAACTGGAAGCTTGTTACTCCCGGTCTTGTAAAGTGCCCCAACTGTGAAGCACTCATCAAGGCTCATCACGTTTGCCCCGAATGCGGCATGTATGACGGCAAGGAAGTTATCGCTAAGAAGGAAGCATAAGGCTTACCCGAAGAAAATACCGTATCTGCGGCGAAGCCGAAGATGCGGTATTTTCATTTAGCCAATTGTAAAACTAAAAAAACGGAGAAAATAATGAAAAAGAAAATTATCTGCCTTTCGGCATTACTTATTATATCCTGTATGATGCTCACTTCGTGCATCACCTCGATGTTCGGCGAGGCGGGCATCACGCAGAAGCCCGAAGTGACTCAGCGTCCTCTGCCGGGTGACATTACCACTTCCGAAGATACAAGCGCCCCCGACGAGCCAGTTTTCGGATCAAAGCCGAGCTATACGGGCCTCAAGCTTTCGGATTACGTCAAGGTCGACTACAAGGGTCTTACGATCGAAACCGATTCACTCCCTCCCGAGCTCACCGATAAGGTGCTCACCTCCAATCTTGCAGCTCTGTTTGATTACTATAAATCAAACGGCACCATTGATTGCAGCTACACACTCGTCACCGAGGGTGTGGTTGAGGAATGGGACTACGTTGAGATCTCATTTGTAGGTAAACTTAACGGCGAGGTATTCGAGGGCGGATCCTCCACTGCGAATGTGGGTATGATTGTAAACGATCATGACAGCGGATATATCCCCGGATTTGCATCGGGCATCATCGGAGCAAAGATCGGTGAGACCGTGAACGTCCCCGTCACCTTCCCCACTGATTACAACGAGGCTCTTGCGGGCAAGGAAGCCGTTTTTGAGATCACGGTTTACGGCAAGAGAGTCTTTGACATCAAGCCCGAGCACATCGAAAAGCTCACCGGCGGCGATTACAAGAATCTTGACGATTTTATGGTATATTATAAGGAATATCTTTCCGATCTTAACGAATCTGAGCTTCTGAGCCAGGTAAGCGACAAGATTGCAGAAGCTCTCATTGAAAAAGCAACCGTTTATTCCTACCCGAACGAGCAATATCTTTACTATTATCAGTCGAACGTCAGCTATATGACTCTGCAGGCGGAAAAGCTTGGTATGACATACGAGGCATATATGACAGCAACCGGTGAAAATGAAGCGACCCTTCGCGCTACGGCAGAAAAATCCGTGCTTGAGGATATGATAGTATACTATATTCTCGAAGCCGAAGGAAAGAGCTACACCGATGACGAATATAACAAAGCTCTCGACTATTATATTGAATATTACAACAGCTACGGCTATAACTATGACCGTAAATCGATCGAGTCTATGTTTGAATATTACTACTATCCCGGTTATCTGCGCTATCAACTCAACCGCGAAAGAGTAATTCAGATCGTATTTGATTCGGCGAATATTGTTGAAGCTAAATAAATAAAAATACCGCAGTCGGATAAATCCGACTGCGGTATTTTTATTTTGCTTTTACCAACCAATCTCAGGGACTACTGCATCAGCCTCTGCATTTGAGGATTTAATTGAATTCTTTGCCTCTTCGATGAGCTCTTCAATAGCTATCTTGACGTCTTCAAAATCCTCATCATTAAGTTCAAACGCAGACTTGACCTTACCCTTTGCAAGGGGCTTGGGGCTATCGCTTTCACAAATAATAACTTTAAATTCAAAATCGATCTCTTCACCCTCGGCTTCTGCAAGGAGGGAATCGATCATCGAAATCTCTTCACCGGTGGAATCAGTGTATGTAACATCCTTGAAATCAAATGTATGTTTCTTACCGGCTTTGTCATAGTTTCCCTTTACCTCATAGGTTTCGCCATCAAGGGTTGCACCCAATGAGAACTTGCCGCCGGCACGGTCGATCTTGGTAAATACATTCACAACCTCTTCTTCACCCTCTTCAAGAGTGAATTCAGCCTTGTAGGCGTCATTGTCGTCCTGCTTAATTGCAAGCTCGGCATACATCTCCCCCATAATATCAACGGTAATCTTATCGGTCTTCTTTATACCCGCATTGCCAAACTGGATGTTTGCAAGTTCTGCCTTTTCGCCGTCCGCCTTTGCGATAATCTCAATTGCCATGAGATCGGAGGAGGACTTCTTGATTGCCATTTCAACTACAAGTTTGAATTCATCGGCATCGTCAATAGTATCTTCCATATCTTCAACAAGGCTGTCAAGCTCATCAAGAACATCATTGTAAGCCTCAAGAAGAATCTCGGTAAAATCATCGTCTTCATCACCGCCAATGCTCGACTGAAGAGTACCCTCAAGGGCAGTGCCCTCAACGTATCCCTCAGCAAGCTTGCCATACTTTTTGATAAGCTTAGGAATTCTGTTATCATCCTTGAGCTCGTCATAAAGATCGGAAATAACGTTGTAGATACATTCAGCGTCGATCTCGACGATGATCATCTTCGCGCTGACTTGCTCACCATGGATCTTGATCTTGTCATTTTCCTTTTCGATATCGGCGTGGTCACCGATGGAATTTACAAGAAGCTCTACATAAGCGGCAAAAATCTCCTCAATATCCTTAACGGCTTCCTTGTCCTTTGCATCGTCATAAATCTTGCAAAAAACCTTGATAGCATCGGAGGTTTCCTCGTCAAGTTCAAATTCGCTTCCCGAATCGAATGCAAACAGCGAATCACCAAATTCATCCGCAGTCTTTCCACGAACAAGACCGATTGGACTGTTGTACAGAGAGGGGGCAGATACGTACATATAATCATCACCGATATATGCACTTCCGTCAATCGAGAAATCGTTAACATTAAGCTTGACCTTTTCGATATAGGTCTCATAGTCTGCAAGACCAAAATATTCCTTATATTCAAGGGACACCTCGTTATCCATTGCAGAAAGTCCGAGAATAAGTTCAAATGAGCCACCCTGTACAAATCCGGAAACAGCTTCTATCTCCGGGCGTGCAAAAGCATCTTTGATCAACTTTTGTACCGAGGTCTTCATTACAGTTTCAGGTCGGTTCGCAAATATACCAATTCCAATACCGACAGAACTAACTACAAGAATTGCAGCAAGAGCTATGACAAGTAATTTTTTTGTTTGATTCATAATAATCTCCTTAAAAATATTTTGATAGTTTAATTATAGCACTTAACTTCTTTTTTGTCAACAGTTTATTTTGTTCTCAAAGCTATCGGATGGACTGTGTGATCTTCATAAGGTGCAAAATCGGAAAGGCTTTTGTCCTCAAGCATCAGCCCTCGGCGAATGGCGTATTTGCCAAATCGATTTCGTATGCTGTCCGCCGTTTTTTCAAGCACTTCAAGACGCGCGCGGCCAATTGTTTCTCCCTCAAAAATAGAGATCTGCTCATCCTTTTCGGGGCAAAGATCAGAGCCGCAAACACCGAGCGAGCGCACGGGGCTGCCTCTTTTTACCGAGCCGTAAAGCTCCATCGCGGCGCGGTATATCTCGCGCTCGGAATAGGTCGGCTCAACGTGGCATTGCTTCGAGCACCAGGAAAGATCGCTTGAGCGAACCGATATGCTTACGGTTTGGCACTTTTTCTCTTCCCTTCGAAGGCGGACCGCAACGCTCTCGCAAAGCACGGCAAAAACGATTTCCGCCTCGCGAAGAGTTGAAATATCGCGCGGCGTAGTGGTGCTGTTTCCCACACTTTTCACCGCATAAAAGGTATCTTTCTGCAACACAGGAGCGCTATCCCTACCGAGTGCAAAGTTTTGTAGCATAAGTCCATTCTTGCCCAAAAAGCGCGAAAGCATATCGGGTTCGGCGTTTGCAAGCTCACCGATGGTGAAAATTCCGAGAGTATTTAACCGCCTTTTTGTCGATCTGCCGACGAAAAGAAGCTCCTCTGCGGGCAGACGCCAAACCAATGTTTTGAAATTTTCTCGCGAGATCAAGGTGGTCGCATCCGGCTTTTTCAGATCACTTCCAAGCTTGGCAAATATCTTGTTGAAGGATACCCCGACCGAAACTGTCACACCGAGCTCACGCTTCACCCTCTCGCGTATCTCGTCCGCTATCCTCACTCCGCTCCCAAAGAGGTATTCACTGTCGCTGACGTCTATCCAGCATTCATCGATTCCGAAAGATTCGATGAGATCGGTATAATCCGAATATATCCTTCTTGCGGCGCGAGAGACTTTGACGTATTCGTCGTAATGAGGCGGAAGAATAACAAGCTGCGGGCATTTGCGCCGTGCCTCCAAAATACTCTCTCCCGTTCTGACTCCATATGATTTCGCCTCGTAATTCTTTGCCAGAATAATACCGTGACGCGCCTCCGAGTCGCCGCCGACGGCAACCGGCTTTCCGATAAGATCTTCCCTACCTCGGCATTCAACTGTGGCAAAAAAGTTATTCATATCAATATGCAATATGCATCTGTCTTTCATCAAATTACCCCTTTCGCATATTTTAGAACGAACGTTCTTTTATATTATATCAGAACGTATGTTCTATGTCAAGAGAAATGAGCAAAAAGCTATTGAAATTTTGTTAAATTTTAATCTTTTTTGCTCAAAAGTGTTGCACATTTTGCAATTATATTATATAATATAAGATGTATGATTTTAATTAATAGAGGCAGCTTATGTTACACACTCTTCTTCACGATAAATTTTCCGACAAGAATATAATACTTCTCGGCTTCGGTGTATCAAACATCCCCGTTGCGCGCGAATTCATACGCGCGGGAATGGGCGCATCGGTTACAGTCCGCGATATGAAAGCCTTCGATGACCTTGGCGATCTTGCAAAAGAATTTGCCGACGAGGGCGTGAAGTTTGAATGCGGAATTGAACCTACAAAGGATTTCACTTGCGATGCAAGCCGCGCGGTGATCTTCCGTTCACCCGGAATCAGACCCGATGCGGGCGATCTGACCGCTGCAATCGAGTCGGGTGCTATACTGACTTCCGAGGTTGAATTTTTCTGCGAACACACCCCTGCACGCATAATTGCCATCACGGGAAGCGACGGCAAAACGACCACCTCAACGCTCACAAGCCTTATCCTCAAAGAGGGCTACAAGGTCGGAAATATCTATCTCGGCGGAAATATCGGCACGCCCCTCTTCCCTCTCCTTGACGAGATTGGAGGAAATGACATCTGTGTTCTCGAGCTTTCAAGCTTCCAGCTTATGACGATGGATTCGCACGCGGCACACGCGGCGATCACTAACATCACTCCCAACCATCTGAACTGGCATATCGACATGAACGAATATGCCGAGGCAAAATACAAGGTCTGCGGCAAGAATACCGCTCGCCTTGTGCTAAACGCGACGGATGACTACTGCCGCGAGCTTGCGAAAAACGCAAGCGCGCCCAAGATCCTCTTCTCCGCTTACCGAGATAATTACGAATCTCTTTGCAACGGCATTGACGCAAAAGGCATTTTCCTCCGTGACAGCAAGATCATCCTCTCGGACGGCAAAAACGAGGAAGTTATTCTCGCCGCCGCTGATATCAAACTCCCCGGCGTGCACAATATTGAAAACTATATGACCGCCATCGCGCTGACATACGGCATTGCCGAAAAGGATGCCGTCACCCGCGTAGCAAAAACCTTTGGCGGAGTTGAGCACCGACTTGAATTTATCCGCGAGAAAAACGGCGTTAAATACTACAACAGCTCGATCGACTCGAGCCCCACACGAACCATTGCGGCTCTCTCGACCTTCAAGAACAAGCCAACTCTCATCATCGGCGGCAGAGGCAAAAAAACGCCCTACGAAGGTCTTGCGCGCGAGCTTTATCTCCGCGCGGGAGCAGTCATTCTGACGGGAGAAACCCTCGCAGAGGTCAGCGAAGCACTTGAAGCGGTCGCATCCGAATATCCGGATTCGGAGCTGAAGATATTCAAAGAAGCGGAATTTGCCGCCTGTGTTAAGCTTGCCGAAGAGGTGACTCCCTCGGGAAGCGCGGTGCTTCTCTCCCCCGCCGCAACCTCATTTGATAAATTCAAGAACTTTGCCGAACGCGGCAAGATCTTCAAAGAAATAGTTAAAAATCTGTAATCAATCCGAAAGGAAGAAAAATACATGGAACACAAGATCGACCTGACAGAGCTTACTCTGTCGCTGGCATCTCTGATGTCGGTCACGGGACACACGAGATACTCGAAGGATAAGCTCCTCGAGCTCGTTTCTCCCTACTTTGACGAGATACGCGAAACGCGCCTCGGCTGTTATCACCTCATCCGCCGCTGCGGAAAGGAAAACGCACAGAAAATTCTCGTTGACGCTCACTTTGACGAGATCGGTATGATCGTCACCGAAATCAAGGAAAAAGGTTTTCTTACCGTCACCTCGATCGGCGGTATGGACACAAGAATCCTTCAGGCAAGTGAGGTCATCATATACGGTGAAGGACGCGAGATCTACGGCGTTGTAGGCTCCACACCTCCCCACCTTCAGAAGCCCGGTGAGTCGGGCAAGCTCAAAGAGATCATCGAGCTTCTCATCGACACGGGTTATTCCAAGGAAGAGCTTGAGAAGTACGTTTCCATCGGTACTCCCATCGGCTTCCGTCCCATTTACACAAAGCTCCGCAACAATAAGATTGCGGGTAAGGGCTTTGACGACAAGGCTTGTGCCGCGTGTGCAATCGCGGCTGTAGCCGAGATTCCTGCGGACGAGCTTTGGGGCGACGTTTACGTTCAGCTTTCGAACTTTGAGGAGGCCGGCGGATTTATGTCGGGCGCACAGACCGGCGCATACGAGATAAATCCCATCTGCGCTATCGTTGCAGACGTTGACCTTGGAAGCACTCCCGACACCAAAAAGAGTGAAACCGTGCCGCTCGACGGCGGCGTATCGCTCTCGACGGGTCCCATCACCGACAAACGCCTGACCGCGCTCCTTCGCAAGCTTGCGGATGAAAAGGAGATCAAGCATCAGATGTCGATCACCGCGGGCGGAACGGGAACAAACACCATGGTTGTAAACCTCGTCCGCAACGGAATTCCGACAGTTGACATCGGACTTCCCCTTCGCAGCATGCACACCTCGAACGAGGTCATCTCGATGAACGATGCTGCAGCAATGCGCGACATCATCACACTCTTCGTCACAAGCCCCGAGATCGAAAAGGAGGTATGCCCCAATGAGTGAAACCAAAATTCTTGAAGGACTTGAACTGCTGAAGCATCTCTCCCTCGTATTCGGCCCCACGGGCTCGGAGGAAGAGGTTGCCGATGAAATAATCAAGCAGCTTGAAAACACCGACGCGCAGATCATCCGCGACAGAATGAGCAACGTGTTCGCCGTTCTTCACGGCAAGAACCACCCCGAAAAGACGGTTATGCTCTCCGCTCATATGGATGAGGTCGGATTTATCATTAAGGATATCGACGGCGAGGGATACATCCGCTTCGGATGCCTCGGCGGCATCGACTCCCGCGTTCTTTGCGGCAGAAAAGTAACCTTCCGCGGTAAGGACGGCGACGTCAGCGGCGTTATCGCTTCGAAGGCGATCCACCACCAGTCCCCCGAGGAGCGCAAGAACGCAACCAAGGCAAACGATATGTACGTTGACATCGGTGCGACATCGAGAGAGGATGCCGAAAGCGTTCTTTCACGCGGCGACAGCGGAACATTCAATTCTGAATTCGTAATCTTCGGCGAAAACGATGGCTATGCAAAGTGCAAGGCTCTTGATGACCGTCTTGGATGCGTTGTTATTATCGAAACTCTGCGCCGCATCAAGGAGGAGGGCATTGAGCTTCCCTTCGACCTCGTTTGCGCGTTCACCGTGCGCGAGGAGATCGGCATTTCGGGTGCAACCGCGGCGGCTCACCGCTTCCGTCCCGATTACGCAATCGTCCTTGAAACCACCGCGATCGCGGATCTTCCCGATGTTCCCAAGAACTCGAGAGTCAGCGAGGTTGGTAACGGAGGAGTTGTTTCCCTTATGGACCGCTCCACCATCTACAACCGCGATTTTGTTGACGGCGCAATGAAGATCGCCGAGGAAAACGGCATTCCCGCTCAGATCAAGCGCTACGTTTCGGGCGGCAACGATGCAGGTCATATCCATAAGACCGCAGACGGCACACGCTGCCTTGCAATCTCTGCACCCACTCGCTATCTCCATTCGGCTTCCTGCGTAATCTCCATCAAGGACTTTGAATCTATCAAGTCCCACGTTTACGCAATTCTCACATCTTACCAATTCTGATCAACCAATTGTAAAACTGCGTTTTACAATTGAGGAACGCGCGCTTATCGCCGCTTGACAAAATCAGAGATTTTGTCAGCTCCCCTCGGCGCGCGGACTCGCTTTGCTCGTCTAAAAGGTGTTTTTTCGTCGGCAAAGCCGCCGAAAAAACGAATTTCAATATAATTTGCTGACTTATTCAATCAGCTATACCAATTCTGATGATCTCGGAGGAAATATAAATGTATTCTCTTATTAAGAAAGTTGTATGCTGCCCCGGCGTATCCGGCAATGAAAAACAGATCGCGGCTCTCCTTGAAAAGGAAGTTGCTCCCTACGTTGACGAAACCTATACCGATGCTCTCGGAAACCTTATCGCTATAAAGTACGGCAATCTCCCCGACGGTGAGCGCAAAAAACTCCTTTACTGCGCTCATATGGACGAGATCGGCTTCATCGTTACCTATATTGAGGACAACGGCTTCATCCGCTTTGCTCCCATCGGAGGCATCAATTTTGTTGCCGCTGCATTCAGCCACGTTGTTTTCGCAAACGGCGAAAAGGGCATTCTTGTTCCCGAGGCAGGAGTGAAGGCATCCGATCTTGCGGCTGACAAGTGCGTTGTTGACATCGGTGCTACCTCCGCAAAGGAAGCTGCACGCAAGGTTAAGATCGGCGATTGCTTCTCCCTTGCTCACAATCTCTCAAAGCTCGGCGCAAACCGCGCTGTCGGTCGCCCCATCGACGACCGCATCGGATGTGCTATTATGATCGAGACCGCAAAGAAGCTTGCTGAAAACTGCCCTCACGATATGTACTACGTTTTCTCGGTTCAGGAAGAGGTTGGTTGCCGCGGTGCACGTCCCGCAGGCTTCTCGATCGCTCCCGACATCGCGCTTGCATTTGACGTTACCGGCACCGGCGACGCTCAGGGCTCGAAGCCTATGGCAGTCAAGCTCGGCGGCGGCGCGGCTATCAAGATCAAGGACGGCTCTGTAATCTGCTCGGGCGAGGTTGTATCCAAGCTTCAGAAGCTTGCAAAGGAGCAGAAGATCACAGCGCAGAACGAGATTCTTCTCTACGGCGGAACCGATACAAGTGTGCTTCAGGCGGCAGGTGTCGGCGCTTACGCGGGATGCATTTCGATCCCCAGCCGTTATATCCACTCGGGCGTTGAAATGATCGACCTCCGCGATGTTACCGCTTGCACCGATCTCGCAACAGCATTCGCACTCGATCCCACTCTCTGATGAACTCCTCTCCAATCGGAGTTTTCGATTCGGGCGTCGGCGGACTTTCGCTCCTTCGTGAGCTCCGCCGACTCCTCCCGAACGAGGACTTTATATATTACGGCGACCGCGCAAATGCGCCATACGGCGCAAAAACGCACGGGGAGATCCTTGAGATCTCAAAAGGGATAGTCGACGTCCTTCTTTCGCGCGGCGCAAAGGCGATAGTTGTCGCCTGCAATACGGCAACGGCGGTTGCAATCGAACCTCTGCGTGCGGCTTATCCCGAGCTACCCATAATAGGCATTGAACCCGCCGTCAAACCCGCCAGAGTTGCGGGGTGCAAAAGGGTTCTGGTGCTCGCCACACCCGTTACGGTAAGTGAAAGCCGCTTTGCCGCTCTTCTGCGGGCAAATTCCCGCGAGGGTTGCGAATTTATCGGCGTTCCGTGCCGCGAGCTTGCCTTTATGATCGAAAATGACAGCACGTCGGAAGAGATCGAGGATTATCTGTCCTCGGTATTCGCACCCTATCGCGCCGCAGGCTTTGACGGCATTGTTCTCGGATGCACTCATTATCCTCTTGTAAAGGATGAGATCAAGCGTGCCGCGGGAGCGGACGTTCGTGTATTCGACGGTGCGGACGGCACTGCGCGCCACACAAAAGCTCTGCTCGAAGAGCTTTCACTTAATTCTCTTGCAAGAAAGATCGGCACGGTAGAATTCATTTCGAGCGACGGAAGCGATCACATTGAGAGCTTCTTCAATAAATTTTGCATATAACAAAGGTACACTATGACTTTTTCTGATAAAACACTCGCCCTCGCCCGCGAGGCGGAGGCGGCGCTGTCTGATATTTTTGCCGAGATCGACCGCGTTTCTTATATCGGCACTTGCCGCGTGCTCGACGCCTTCCGCGAGGAGCGTGTCAGCGACGCTTGCTTCGGCTCAACAACGGGCTACGGCTACGATGACAGAGGACGCGAGGTTCTTGACTGCGTTTGGAGCCACGTTTTCGGCACCGAGGCGGCTCTTGTGCGCCACAATTTCGTAAACGGAACTCACGCACTCTCCACCGCACTTTTCGGTCTTCTCAGACCGGGTGATACTCTCCTTTCGGTAGCGGGTAAGCCCTACGATACCCTTGACGGCGTTATCGGCATTTCGGGCAAGACGGGTGACGGTTCGCTTGCTGATTTTGGCGTAAACTACGCGCAGATCGAAATGACCGCAGAGGGCGGACTTGACGTTGACGCCATTGTTGAGCGCGTAAAGACCGACAATAGCGTAAAGGTCGTCTTCATTCAGCGTTCAAAAGGCTACCTCAACCGCCGCACTCTCTCGCCCGACGAGATCAGCGCGGTTTACGATGCAGTTCACGCGACCCGCGAGGGCGTTTACGTTGTTGTTGACAACTGCTATGGTGAATTCACCGCAGAATACGAGCCCCGCGCAGATATGCTTGTCGGCTCTCTTATCAAGAACCCCGGCGGCGGAATGGCTTTGACGGGCGGATATATTGCGGGCAGTGCACGTGCGGTTGAGCTTGCATCATATCGCCTTACCACAGTTGGCACGGGCGGCGAGGTCGGCGCTACTCTCGGACAAAACAGAACGATGTTCCAGGGCCTTTTCTACGCTCCACACACAACGGCATCAGCGATCAAAACCGCGCATCTGGCGGCTTACATCTTTGAGAAAATGGGCTATGACACCTATCCCTCTTGGAACGAAACCCGTTACGATATAATTCAGACCGTAATCACGCACGACCCCGACATTCTCTGCGCTTTCTGCCGCGGAATTCAGGCGGGCTCTCCCGTTGACTCCTTCGTAACGCCCGAGCCTTGGGATATGCCCGGCTACTCTGATCCCGTCATTATGGCTGCGGGAGCGTTCATTCAGGGTTCATCCGTCGAGCTTTCTGCCGACGGTCCCATCCGTCCCCCCTACACCGTCTACTTCCAAGGCGGACTCACATACGAAAGCGGCAAGATCGGCATTCTTACTGCCGCAGATGCCGTCGCAAACTTCAAAAAGGAATGATAAAAATGAAAAGATCACTCTGTTTTCTCATCTGCATTCTCACTTGCCTCACGCTCGTCCTTTCGGGATGCTCCGAAAGTGATGTTCCGGACGGCTATCAGAACGTTGCAACCGACAACGAAGCCTTCTTCTTCTACGTTCCCAAATCCTGGGTAGACAACACACCGAGCGGAACCGCATCGGCTTACTATTCCTCCGATGACTACTCGAACGTGTCCTTTACCTGTATGGTCATTGATCCCGGAGAGATGGACGAGCTTGCCGAATACAAGGCTATCGCTCTTGCAGAGCTCGGCGCAGTTCTTCCCGATTTCAAAGTAATCGAAAAGGAAACCGCAGATGATGCTCTCGCAGAAGAGGTTGCTCTCATTACCATCGGAGGCAGAGAAACCATCACATTCGAATATGAATGCACTCTCAGCGGTCAGACCTACAAATATATGCAGGCTGTCACTATGAAGGATGATTTCTTCTACATTTTCACCTACACCTCTCTGGCGGAGAACTATGACTCCCACCTTGAGGAAGTCAATTCCATCATTTCCTACATTACCTTCAAATAATTATGATCTATCTTGACAACAGCGCAACCACTCGGCTCGCGCCCGAGGTTCGCGATGCTATGCTCGAGGTTTGGGAGAACGTCGGCAATCCGTCATCTCTCCACTCGGCAGGACAAGCGGCAAAAAAGAGGTTGGAAGCGGCAAGAGCATCTCTTCTTTCATCGGCAGGGCTCAAGAGCACCGAATGGCAAACTGTCTTTTGCGGTTCGGGAAGCGAGGCAAACAATCTTGCACTCCTTGGTTCAGCACACACGGGACGCCACCTTGACTCGCGCAGAGTTCTTATCACAGATTCAGAGCACGCTTCGATTTCAAATACCGCTGAAGTTCTTTCCTCGCGTGGATTTGAGATAGTAAGCATCCCCACTAAGGGTGGCTCACTCGACATTGAGGCCATCGAAAAGGAAGCAAAAAAAGGCGTCTGCCTTGCCTCCTTTATGCTTGTCAACAACGAAACCGGCGCGATTTACGACATCGGACGCGCCGCAGAAATAATCAAGCGGGCTTGCCCCTCGTCACTCATTCATTGCGATGCGGTTCAGGGTTTTATGCGAATTCCGCTCCCGAGTGCACAAAACATCGACTTTTTCAGTGTAAGCGCGCATAAAATTCACGGTCCCGCGGGAACAGGAGCGCTCTTTTTGCGCCGCGAGCTCATTAAAAAGCGTTACCTCTGCCCCGTCATCTTTGGCGGCGGTCAAGAGGAAGGACTTCGCTCCGGAACCGAAAATCTCGCAGGGTCGGTCGGCTTTGCCAAGGCGGCTGAAATTATGAAGCCGATGATGGATGAGAATTTTGCGCATCTTCTTGACGTTTCATCCTACGCCATCGAAAAAGTAACCGAATCGGGAGCAAAAGTGAATCTTCCTGAAAAACGTGCTCCGCATATTTTAAGCATCACCCTTCCCCGAATCAAGAGTCAGACAATGCTCAACCTGCTCTCGGCTGGCGGAGTGTGTGTTTCGAGTGGCTCGGCTTGCTCGTCTAACGCAAAAAATCGCCACGTAAGCTCGGCGCTTGTTGCCTTTGGACTTTCCGAATCGGATGCCGATTGCACCGTCAGAATGAGCTTGTGCAAAGACAACACCCGCGAGGATATCGACACCTTTGCAGCGCTGCTCGCATCGGGTATAAACAGACTTGTAAAAATTAAAAGATAAAGAGGTACAAAATGTCCTACGTTACCACAAAGCAAATGCTTCTCGACGCGCAGAAGGGCGGATATGCCGTTGGCGCATTTAACTTCGAGAACATGGAAATGGCTCTTGCCATCATCGCGGCCGCTGAAGAGCTCCGCGCTCCCGTCATCCTTCAGACAACTCCTTCGACAGTTAAATATGCATCCCCCGAGGTTTTTGCCTCTATCGCTAAGGCACTTGCAGAGAAAGCTACCGTTCCGATTGCTGTTCATCTCGACCACGGTTCTTCCCTTGAGCTCTGTGAAGCTTCCGCAAAGGCGGGCTACACCTCTGTAATGTTCGACGGCTCGGGCGAAGACTTTGAAAAGAACGTCGAGCTCACCGCAAAGGCCGTAGAGATCGCAAATAAATTCGATATTCCCACCGAGGCTGAGCTTGGCAAGGTCGGCGGAAAGGAAGACGACCACGAGGCAGACGCCGACAACGGCACAGATCCGGAAAAGGCGGCAGAATTCGTTAAGCGTACCGGCATTTCCTCTCTCGCAGTAGCAATTGGAACCGCACACGGCTTCTACGTTGGTACTCCCGTTCTTGACGTGCCCAGACTCATTGCAATTCGCAAGAAGCTTGAGGAAAACGGTTGCTCCATCCCGCTCGTTCTTCACGGTGCATCGGGTCTCTCGCCCGAGGCTGTAAAGAGCTGTATCGCAGAGGGCATCTGCAAGGTCAACTTTGCAACCGAGCTCCGCGTGGCTTACACCGCCGCAGTTCGCGAAAATCTTGCCTCCGACGAAAAGATCTACGATCCCAAGAAGTACGGCGCCGCAGCACGTGCGGCTGTTGTTGAAGCCGTAAAGCAGCGTATTCTCGTTTGCGGCTGTGATAATAAAGCGTAATTTATTCCGATAAGGAGAACATAAAAATGAGCAATGAAACAATGAAGGCCTGTGTGCTCCACGCAGTTGGCGACATCCGTTACGAAGACGTTCCCATGCCTAAACGAGGCGAGGGTGAGGTTCTTCTCAAGATCCGTGCGGCGGGCGTTTGCGGCTCGGATATCCCTCGCGTATTTGAAAAGGGTACATACCATTTCCCCACCATTCCCGGACACGAGTTTGCCGGCGAGATCGTTGAAGCTGACGATGAGTCCCTTATCGGACGCCGCGCGGCTGTATTCCCTCTCCTTCCTTGCCGCAAGTGCACTCCTTGCGAGCTTGGCGAGTTTGCGAACTGCGAAAACTATGACTATTACGGCTCGCGCCGCGACGGTGCTTTTGCCGAATATCTTGCCGTAGATATTCGCAACCTCATTCTTCTTCCCGATGACCTTTCCTATGCTTGCGCATCCCTCGTTGAGCCGGGTGCGGTTGCGCGTGCCGCAGTTCGCCGTCTTGAGGTAAAACTCGGCGACACCGTTGTAATCTGGGGTGCGGGCCCCATCGGTCTTATTGCCGCAGCTTGGGCAAAGCGTGCAGGTGCAGGCGTTGTCCGCGTTGTTGACATCAGCGAGGAAAAGCTTGCTTTCGCAAAGAAGTTCGGCTTTGAGGCTTACGATCCCGAGCGCGACGGTCTTGCAGACTGCGCTATCGAGGGCACGGGCGCTCCGCAGGCTCTTTGCAACCTCATCAAGTCGATGAAGCCCCACAGCCGCGTTATCCTTATGGGTAACCCCGCACGCGACATGACCATCACACAGAGCGTTTATTCCCAGATCCTCCGCCGCGAGATCACTCTGCGCGGAACCTGGAACTCCTCCTACAACAGTCAGATCAACGATTGGGAGGCTACCGCCAAGGCTATGGCTGACGGCGATCTTATCGACTACGAGGCTCTTATCACTCACCGCTATCCCCTTAATCGTTGCGTGGAAGCGCTTGAGATGATGCGTGACAGAAAAGAATTTTATACCAAAGTAACTATTATTATGGACTAAAGGAGCCCTAAAATGAGCGAACTTACTGTAAAAACCAATGGCATGCGCCATATTGAACATGAAACCGACCTCTGCATCATCGGTGGCGGTCTTACAGGCCTTTGCGCTGCAATCGCAGCAGCTCGTGAGGGCACAAAAGTAGTTCTTATTCAAGACAGACCCGTTCTCGGCGGTAACGCATCAAGCGAGATCAGAATGTGGGTCCGCGGTGCACACGGACTTGAAAACCGTGAAACCGGTGTCATTTCCGAGCTTGAAGAGGAAAACATCTACCTCAACCCCACCCTTATGCCAAGCACCTTTGACAACGTAATGTGGGCAAAGGTAAAGGCCGAAAAGAACATTACTCTGCTTCTCAACACCACTTGCTGTGACTGTGAAAAGACCGAAAAGGACGGCGTTTCGCATATCACCTCCATCACCGCTTGGCAGATGACTACATACACTTGGCATACCGTCCGTGCAAAGTATTTTGCAGACTGCTCGGGTGACTCGATCCTTGCTCCCATCTCGGGTGCAAAGTGGCGTGTAGGCCGCGAGGCGGCTTCCGAGTACGGAGAGGCTATGGGCAAGGAAGTTGCAGACAAGAAGACAATGGGTATGTCTTGCCTCATTCAGGCGCGCGAGACCGATGCCCCCGTTCCCTTCACCGCTCCCGATTGGGCATATAAGTTTGAAACCGACGATGACTTCAACGTTATCAAGGACGAAAGCGGTAAATTCATTGATGCAAGCACCGGAGTTTCGGGCGTTAAGGTTCAGGACATCAAATACCTTGCGCGTCCCCACAAGCTTGGAACAAACGAGACCAACTTCTGGTGGCTCGAGCTCGGCGGCGAGTACGATAGCATTCACGATGCCGAGGAAATGCGCGACGAGCTCCTCAAGATCGCATACGGCATCTGGGATCACGTGAAGAATTACGGTGACCACAACGCAACCAACTGGACTCTTGAATGGGTTGGATGCATCCCCGGCAAGAGAGAGAGCCGCCGCTATATCGGCGCGCACGTTCTCACAGAGAACGACATTGAGGCAGGCGGACAATTTGACGACATCGTTGCATTCGGAGGCTGGCCGATGGACGACCACAATCCCGCGGGCTTCCGCTCCTATCTCAGCGGTGCACCCGCATCCAAGCTCTATCCCGCTCCCTCGCCCTACGGAATCCCATACCGTGTACTTTACGGTCACGAAGTTGACAACCTCTTCTTCGCGGGCAGAAACATCAGCGCGACCCACGCCGCAATGTCATCGACCCGAGTTATGGCAACCTGCGCCCTCATCGGTCAGGCTATGGGTACTGCCGCTTCGATCTGCGTAAACGAAGGCGTAACTCCCCACGGCGTTTACGAAACAAAAATTAAGACCCTTCAGAATAAGCTCCGCGATGCGGGCTGCTACCTCCCCGGCACCGTCCGTGAGATCCCCGAGCTTACCAAGACTGCCAAGATCAACCTTCCCGAAGAAGAGCTCGCACTCCTCCAGAATGGTATCGAGCGCCCCGACGAGAATATGACCGTCAACTACGCGACCTTGGGCATTGGCGATGCGCTTGAGTTCGACTTTGGCGAAGAAAAAGAGCTTTCCGAGCTCCGTCTTGTCTTCGACCCCGACTTCTCGCGCAAATCGATCACTCCCAACAAGAAGATGCGTGTCTTCGCGCAGAAGCTTATGACGGGCAAGGATTTTGAACCTGTTAAGGTTGCAAACACCCTCGTCAAGTCCTTCCGCGTACTTGCCGACGGCAAGGAGATCTTCGCTGATACCAACAACCGCAATTCTCTGCGTAAGATCGCCCTCGGCATTAAGGCACAGAAGCTTACAGTTGTGTTTGATGAAACAAGAGGAATCGATAAGGTTCATCTGTTCTCGGCGGACGTTAAGTAAGTCACGCTTCGCGTGAATGATAATGTATTTGCCTACGGCAAATGTCGACTCTGACTTCTCGGCTTACGCCTCCATTTTCCTTCGGAAAACCGTCAGAGCCGCTCGCCTTCGGCACAATGATAATCGGCTACGCCGAATGATAATTTGCCTTCGGCAAAATGAAGGTAGATTTTCGCTGAAGCGAAAATCAAAAAAATAAATGAGCTAAGCCATCTAAACGGTGACTTAGCTCATTTTTTGTAATTGAAAAATCAGGAATCTATGTTCGCACAAACTAAGCAGGGGTGCAGGGGGCGAAGCCCCCTGCAAAAGAAACGATGTCATCCTGAGGGCGCGTCCGCAGGCCGCTTGCGCCCGAAGGATCTCGTGCTGACCGAGTTGTTCCTCGGGCAGCGCGGTGCCATTACGGAAAAGTCTGATGTAAATTACCGTAAAACTAAAAGTAAAGCAGTTTGTTCGCACATTTTAATGTCAGCATAAACAAAACCACTGTGTAATTTTGCAAGTACACAGTGATTTTCCATTTTCATATATATTTGTTT
>JAGBRZ010000014.1 GCA_017632155.1 Clostridia bacterium | reverse complement strand
TTAGTGGACAGTGGACAGAAAGTTGCGAATGATAATTTAATTTGGATATTTGCATTCCATTGTACCGACTAATAATTTTATAAACAAAAAACTCGGATATTATGAAGTTTGCGCTTCATAATATCCGAGTTTTTCTTATTTTAGCTTTGTAATGAACGGTGTTTTAATAGTACAGTATAAAATTATTTGCCCGCAACTTTCTGTCCACTGTCCACTAATCACTGTTCACTAACCAAGCGGATGCTCTCAATAACAACGCTCTCGCGGGGAACGTCTGCCATATAGAAGCCGAGAGTACCGGTTCTTACCGATGCGATCTGGTTGACGACCTCGATGCCCTCGATCACCTTGCCGAAGCCTGCGTACTGCGCGTCGAGGTGGGGAGAATCCTTGTGCATAATGAAGAACTGCGAGGATGCCGAGTCGGGATCGGAGGTGCGCGCCATAGAGAGAACGCCCGCGGTGTGCTTCAGATCATTCTGAACCCAGCCGTTAGCCGCGAACTCGCCCTTGATGGGGGAAGCCTCCTTGTGCTCGAACTGCGCGTTGTATCCGCCGCCCTGGATCATAAAGCCCTTGATAACGCGGTGGAAGATGAGCCCGTCGAAGAACTTTTCTTCGATAAGCTTGAGGAAGTTTTCAACAGTCTTCGGCGCAAGCTTGGGGTAAAGCTCAGCCTTCATAGTGCCGAAGTTGGTTACTTTGATTTCGATAATAGGATTTGCCATTTTTTTGTTCCTTTTCAAAATAAAATTTAGTTTGAAGTTTTTGAAGAGTCAAGAGAAACTTTTTGAAAAAAGTTTCTCTTGTGGGGTGCGGGGCAACGCCCTGCAACTTGCGTTTCGGAATGGCGGCGCCCCGCCGACATTCCTGAAGGAGTAAAAACTCCCCTCGCGGGAGTTTTTACTCCTTCGCTCATTTTACAAAATTATATGCCGCAAAGGGTGACATAGATCAATACTTCCCTACATTCGGGAAGTATTGACTCCGTCCAAAATCCCGAAGCAAAGCTTCGTGATTTTGAAGCACGGAAGTGAAAGCTGAAGCTTTCACATTGAAATGAGGCTCCGCCTCATACTCCGCAAACTTTTAAAAAAGTTTGATCAAAACTTTTTCTTTTTAATTAATCGAAAATTTTCGAACGCAGTGAGAAAATTCACCGCAACTTTTCACTTTACACTTTACACTTTTCACTACCGCAGGTCGGGATACCCAATGTCAAGCAGCTCGTTCATCCTCTGCGTGTCGCCATCAAGATACAGCTGCCCAAACAAGGTCTCCAGTCCTGTTGCGCGGCGGTATTCGCTGACGGATGCGCTTTTCGGTGTGTTTTTGCCGTGGCCGAGGTTGCGTCCGCGCTTGTAGGTGGCTTCCTCCGCTTCGGTCAGGTGCGGGAGCATTCGCTCGAGCGCTTCACTCTGCGCGGTTGCCTTGACGTAGGCGAGAGAGGCGTTATTCAGCCTTTTTGAGGAGCAAAGTCCCGAGCGGACGAGCCTCTCGCGGATGAGCACCTCCATTGCCGCGTCGCCGAGGTAAGCGAGAGCTTCAACCGCGATTACGCCTCCCGGCTCACTCAAGGGAGCCTCCCATACGCTCAATAGCCTGAACGATCGTGTTTCCGATGCCCTCTGCCATCAGGTAGTAGCCGACGTCATTCGGGTGAACGCCGTCAATGACGAAGTCGCTCTCGCCCTCCATTCCAAGGAAGAAGGATTCGCCGTCGATGTAGTAAACGTTCTTGTCACCTGCATCGAGAGCCGCGCGGTAGGTGTCGATAATGATCTTCTTGCGCTCTTCTGCCTTCGAGGGGTTGGTTGCCACGTTCGGGCGGCTGATGAGGATTATCGGGATGTCGGGATGCGCCGCGCGCATAATATCGAAGCCGCGCTTGTGGGTTTCCGCGAGATATTCGGGGTTGGGCGCGTTGTGGTCGTAGTCGTAAACAAAGAGGCTCATTTCAAGCGACGCAAGGTAGTTCATAATGGGAAGCTCTGCCTTTGCGTTGCCCGAGAAGCCGAGGTTTACAACGTCCATATCGAGCTTGCGGCTGATGATGTTGGAATATGCAAGTCCGGGGCGGGATGCGCCGGTGCCGTGAACGATCGAGGAGCCGTAGATGATGATCGGCTTTTTGTTCTTGTAGGGCTTGCCCGCGCCGATCTGCGAATCTTCCTGAAGACCAACGTAAAACTCGGAAACTACCGAATGGAGCGGGAAGTTGATGGTGAAATATCTCATTTTGCGGCTGCCGAAGCGGATGATCTGCTCGTAGCCGTCCTCCATCTTATAGGGGGGCATAAACGCCTTGACGAAGCGGCTGCCGGTGGGAGTGTCCTCGTAAAGGTCGAATCCGCCCGACATAAGAAGGGTCATGTGCGAGTTTCTTGCGATGACGGGCATTTTTGTCTTGATGAGGATGTAGCCCGAGTCGGTCGAGAAGCGCACGCGAACGCCCGCTGTTTCCTTCGCAAGCTTATTTACACCCGCGCTGGTTTCCTCGGCTACTGCCTTGGGCAGACGGCGATAGATCTCATCCTGCTCGCCATAGAGATTGTAAAGCTCGAAGGGCGCGTTTCTTACGTTATGGAATTTAACGTCCTCGGTATCGGGAAAAACCGTTTCGACGATCAGATTTTTATCTACTTCAACATAAGCTTCTTTTTTGATGTCACTCATGATTGTCTCCTTTCAATTTTCAATGATAGGTGATTATAAAATTATTAATAAAATCCGTTTTTTCGGGGGCTTAGCCTCTGAAAAAACACCTTTTAGGCGAGCTGGGCGAGCTCGCGCGCCGAGGGGAGCCGTCAAAATCGAAGATTTTGGCAAGCGGCGATATGCGCGCGGTCTTCACTTGTAAAACGCAGTTTTACAAGTGGTTAATTTCCGATGACTTTCTTGGGATACGCTTCGGGATAGAAGGTGTCCATATCGACAGCCTTCGCCTCGATTCCGAGCTCGCGCGAGATGCACTCGATCACCTTGCCGCCCACGCGCTCGATGCCCGCGGGGGTGGAATAGTGAGTCATGTCGCTGTGGCATTCCTCGGGAGCGGTCGATGTGACGGCGTAAAGGTCGTCAATGACGGTGTCCGTGCCCTCAAGAGCCTTGAGAGCTGCTGCGTTGAAAGCCTCGATGGTTGCGTTGTGACGCTTGAAAACGGGGCCGAATTTTTCCTCCTGAACAGCGGTGCTGGTCGCGAAAACGATCTTTGCGTTCGGGAAAAGCAAGCGCAGACGCTTGTCGATGCGCGCGATCTGAACGGCGTACTGATCGATGGGGGTAACGGGTTCGTCGCCGAGGATCTCGGGAACGTCCCAAAGTCCCGCATTCCAATGCACAAGGTCAACGTCATCTGGCCACTCGCCCTTCTTTTTCCATTCGTGCACGAAGCGGAGTATATATGTAGCAAAACGGCAGTTATCCGCGGGATAATAGACCTCTGCAGCTTCGGAGAATGCCTCTTTTACGTATTTGTCGTATCCCATACGGATCGAATCGCCGATAAGAACTATCTTTTTCATTGGCTTTTTCTCCTTAAATGCGGCTGCGCAGAACGCGGTTCAGAAGCTGACCGATCGATTCCGCCATCTTCATCATACCGATGTCATTGGGATGCGAGCCGTCGGTGGAGCACTCTTCCTTGTGATAGCCGCGGTAAAGACCCTGACCGTCGATGTAGAAGACGTTCTTGTCGCCCTCCTCGCGAGCGCGGTAGAAGGTGTCTTCAATCACGCGGCGGCGCGCCACACTTGCCTCAAAACCGTTGTCAAAGTCGGGCTTGGAAACGAAGATGATGGGAAGCTTCGGCTGAGCCTCGCGGATGGTCTTGTAGAAATCATAGTGAGTTGCCTCAAGATGCTCTGCGGTGGGGGCGTTGTGGTCGTAGTCGCAGACAAAGGCGGTCATTTCGCGGGAAGCGATGTAGTTCGCCATCGACTGCTCGCCCCTCGCGTTACCCGAGAAGCCGAGGTTGACAAAGTCGATCTCGTTGCGGCGGCAGATTATCGACTGATAAGCGATGCCGGGGCGGCTCGCGCACGCACCCTGAGTGATCGAGGAGCCGTAATAGATGATGGGAGCAAGATCGCGGTATTTTGCGCCCGCGCCGAGCTGTGCGCCCTCATCGATACCGATCTCAAGCGCGGAAACGGGGCTGTAAAGCGGGAAATTGATGGTGTAATATCTGATCTGACCGCCCTCGACAGCCTTTTTCGAGGTATAGCCGTCGGTGTCCGTCATCTTGCAGCGGAAGGTGCAGACGTAATGATGCGAATTTTCGAAATCCTCATACATATCAAACGCCGCCGCGCCGGTCATGGGCATGTGGTCGTATTTGGTCATATAGGGCATCTTGACGCGGATGGCAATGCGCTTCGAATCTGTCGAAAAACGGACGCGTCCGCCACAGGTGTGCGAGGCGTTGCGCGCGGTGCCGGGATTGGTAGCCTCTGCAACGTCAGCGGGAAGACGGCGGTAAGTGTCGCCCTCAATGCCCGCAAAGCCGTAAAGATCAAAATTTGCGGCGTCATACCACACAAGTCCCTCCGCATCGGCGGAAACGATCATATTCTGGTCAAGTTCTTTCGGAATGTTACTCATTTTGACGTACCTTTCTATGTAAGTATTTTAATTTTCAAATGCTTCGCACATCTGGGCAAATGTGGGGTATATAATCTTCGCACCCATATCGGCGAAGGCTTCGGCGGTGATGGCGCCGGTGCAGACGGCGGCGAAATCGACGCCGGCATTGATTGCCGTTTTCATATCGGTCACGCTGTCGCCGACATAAAGGATATCATCGAGCGCGATGCCCGTCTTTTCGGAGAGGTAAAAGATTCCGTCGGGCTCAGGCTTGTGCGCCGCCACCTCGTCGGGGCTGATGACGGAGTCGATGTACTTGTCCACTCCCGCACGCTCAAGCGGACGCCATATCTGATCGGACGATTTAAGCGAGAGCACGGCGAGGGTGATGCCCTTTGCGTGAAGCGCACAAAGCCCCTCGGCAACTCCGGGATAAAGCTCTGTCCGCTCGCGCATAGTTTCGGCAGAATAGGGAATGTATTCATCGTGAAGCTTTTTTGCATCGGGGGCGCTGCAGCCCGCGTCGAGATAGATCGTCTCGGCGGTCAAGCCGATGCCGTCGCGCAGGATCTTTCGGTCAAGATCGTAGCCGAAGCGCGCGGCATTGGTGTAAAGGCAGTCCTCAATGAGGGCGGCGGTGTCAGCTATTGTCAGATCGAAATCTGTGATTATTGCTTTATATTTCTTCATTTTTCCTCGTAAACAAAGCAGTCCATATATCTCAATTTGAAGAGATTAATCTCGTGCTTGCGGTCGATTGCCGCCTTCTTTTCGGGTGTGGGCTCGATGCCCTCGCGGATATATCTGTCAAGCTCCGCATATGTGAAACCAAGGTTGTCCTCGTCGGTCTTGCCGCAAAGTCCGTCAATGGGGGTCTTATCGACGAGCTCGATCGGCAGTCCAAGATAGCGTCCGATCTGCTTCAGCTCTGTGACGGTGAAGCAGGAGATGGGTGAAAAGTCGCCCGCGCTGTCGCCGTAGCGTGTGGAATAGCCGACCCAGTCCTCCGAAAGGTTGCAGGTGTTGGCAACACGGCCGTTCACCGACTGCGAAACGGCGTAAAGAG
The DNA here is from genome assembly GCA_017632155.1 of Clostridia bacterium. Next base: position 30,947 of record JAGBRZ010000014.1, on the reverse strand, counting down.
TGGTCATTCTGATTCTGGGAGGGATGTTCTGGAAGGATTGGGGAGTCAGATTCTTGCCGAGGGCGTCGGCAACTGCCTTGTCCATCGCGTCCGCGGTTTCTTTAATATTAACAACGACGTGCTCGATTCCAAGGTGATTCACAAGCTGATGCGAGCAGGAAATGTCAAACTGCTCGCCGCGGGGCATCAGAACGCCGAAAACGCGGTCTTTACCAAGAGCCTTTACGCAAAGCGCGGCAACGATCGAGGAATCCTTGCCCCCCGAAATGCCAACGACTGCGCGGCAACCTGCGCCGTTCTTTTCAAACCAATTTCTGATCCATTCCACGCATTCTTCGGTAGCGCGGACGGGATCGAATTTATATTCCTTCATACTTAATCTTCTTTCTTTTTAATAATAAGTACCACGGCGGGGATAAGCGCGAGGAGGGAAAGCGAGATCATACCGCCGCAACCCTTTTCCTCTGCGGGTTCGGTGGTAGGTTCTGTGATGGGCTCTGTGGCGGGCTCGGTCTCGGGAGCGAGAGTGGTTTCGGGAGCAGAGGTGGTTTCCTCGGGCTTGACGATTTCGGAAGCGAGGATAACGGGAGTTACGACGCTGTATGAAATTCTGCTCGAGATCGTCTTCTTGATTCTGAAGAAGAATCCCTCTGCGCCCTCGGAAAGGGTGACAACTCCATCCTCGTAAGTACCCGTGCCGCCGATAACGACGAGCTCTGCGGCGGACGTGCCCGATTTGCTTCCGTTATATGCGGTGGCTTCGAGAACGATCTTGCCGTCCTCGCCGTAATAAGCATTGAAATTCTCAACGAGGGTTCCCGCCCACTGGGTGTAGTTGGTGGTGATTCCGCGAATTCCGCTGACGAAGTAGGAGTTGAACTTGTCCTGATCGTTGACCGTCCAGTTCCAAAGGGTGATTCCGCGGACGGCAAGGTCGCTGTAAAGATTGATTCCGAGCGTGCCCGCCGCCTGCGAGGGCGAATATGCTGTGTTGATCGGGATGACATTCTCAACGACCTGCTTTGCCACGTCAAGGCTGCGGTTTTCGTCAGCCGTGATGCCGCTGGTCAGGAAGTTAACCGAAATATCGGGCGCAGCAGCGCGGATCGAGTTTATCATACCCTTGTTGAAGGCGATGATGACGACCTGGCGCTCCATGCCGTATTCCTTGATGAGCTTTGCGAGAGGCGCGCCCATCTTTGTGTCGCTCGACTTGAGCTCGATGACGAGAACCTCGCCCGTACCCTTGAATTCTTCAAAATAGTCTTTCAGAAGCGGGATCGGCTCTGCGGGCACCTTTGTGTTTACATCGACCTTGTATTTCTTGATGGTCTCTGCGGTCTGCTCGACGATGTTACCCGAGCCGTTTGTCGTTCTGTCGAGTGTTCCGTCGTGCATAACGACGATGTTGCCGTCGCGCATAAGGTAGATGTCATTTTCAACCATAGTCGCGCCGAGCTTGAATGCCTCGACCGAGCCGGCAACCGTGTTTTCCTGCTGTGTCGAGGGGTTTCCGCGGTGACCGATGATCTCGGGCGTGCGGATGAGGGTGTTTTCTTTATAATACTTCGTGAAGCAAGCCTCGGTTGCCTTCACGTCGGGCGTGATGAGTCCGAGAACGCCGTTGTTGATCGCGCTGACAGCGGAAATGTCCTTCTCGGTCACCGCCTGCCAGACAACGAGGTATCTGTCCTGGAGATACGAAACGAAATCGCGGGTTGCAACAGCCGCGTCAAGGATCGCGCCGCGCGCGCCGCACTCGATTACGATGCCGCGAAGCTCCTCGTCGGCGTAAGTTTTGCCCGTAACGTCGAGCATTCCGTAGATCATATCGCATTTCACGCGCGCCGCGTTGATGAGCGCGGGATCAGCGGAAATTACATAAAGGTCAGCAACGGCGAGCGACGATGCATACTTTCCGAGAGCCATCGCCTCCTCCTGCGAGTCAACACGGTAAGCGGGGATAACACGCTCACAGAGAGCAAGCTCCTCGAGCTTCGTGAACTTGCCGTCGAGCTTGACGCCGATAGAGGAGGAATTCATCTCGCAATCAAAAATTGCAATCGAGGGGAGAGTGTTTTCGAGAGATTTAAGCTGTGCCTCGGTCCCCACCTCGGTGATAAGCGCGGGCTCGAGTGCGATGTTCGACTCGGGGTCGCGCGTGTCGCGCAGGGTGACGGGCTTTTCAAATATCTCCGTGTTGGGATTAACAGTAATCTTGATCCAATCGACCGTCATACGCGCGCCGCGAACCTGTAAGCCCATCGAGCCCGAGTTGTAGGGGGTATTATTTTCGGTGAGATATGTCTTGCCGTTGACTGTGCTGGTGCTCTTGCTACCGCAGAAATTTGCGGTGACCTCAAAATAATCGCCGCCCTTGATGCCCGCAACACTTGTCTTCTGCGTTACGCTCCAGGCGTCAGCCGCGGTGCGCTCCGCGATCTCAAGTCCGTTCGACGCCGAAATATCGTATCTGAACGCTGTCTGCATATATGGGATCTTCTTGCCCGTGGGATCCTGCAGGCGGAAGATGAGCGAGCCGTAACGCGATGTTGCCGTCTGTTTTGTGATCTTCACGCGCGCGGAGTAGATCGCGTCGCCGAAAGCATCGAGATATGCGGGCAGAAGCACGCGCATGTGGTTCGAGCCGCCGTTCGAGGTGTCGAGATAGAGTGCGCCTTCGGTTTCGTCATAGCCAAAGGTAGTGCCCGCGGGCTGCTGGATGACGCGGAACTGCGAAAGATCGGGGGATACCGAATAATCGTCCTCATAAAGAACGTACTCTGTTTCATTCGCGTTCTTTGCAACGACATAGACGGTCTTCGTCTTGCTGTTCGCGCTGACCGTCAGCGGGTAAACGCCCTTCTCGGCGGGGGTGAAGGAAGTGATCGCCTTGTCGCCGTCCTTCCAGGTGAGCTGTGCCGCGGGAACGCAATCGGTGCCCGACTCAAACTGAACCGCGACCTTCGAAAGATCGACCGCCTTGCCCGCATCGGTGCATATCGCGGGGCTCGAATATCCGACCTTGACTTCCTCCGCCGCCGAAACCGGCAAAGCCGAGAGAAGCATCGGACAGAGCATAAGTACTGCTAAAACTGCTGCAAAAATTCTTTTCATGGGTGCCTCCGTGGGGGAATTGCTTTTCTGCTTGTCTTTTGTGTAATACAGACTTTGTCCTCCTCATTCACCGCTCCTCGCGGTCCCCCTTCTCCGCTGGAGAAGGCTGGGGGATTGGTTCCGTATCCGTCGCACTTCAGCGAACATCGTTTATTGTTATAATTTTGTTTGGGCAGATTGGAATATTTTTATTTAGATTATTTTGTGCTCGTAGTGGAGTTTTTGCAAACTTTTTCAATAAAATATTCCAATTTGATATGCAAAATTAAATTGCTATGTCATCTTCGCTGAATAGTTAGCGGTCAATCGCCCAACCATACAGCCTTCTCCAGCGGAGAAGGGGGACCGCGAGGAGCGGGGAATGAGGAGGACGAAGTCTGCACTGCACATAATACAAACAATTATAATTATTTATTATATTATATAACATTTCTTCCCCTCAGTCAACGAAATTTCGAAAAAAAGCATTGATTTTCTTTGAATTATGTGGTATTATATAATTAGAAAAATATGCTTTTAACATAAAGGAGCAAGACAATGAAAAATTATGACGTTATAATCATCGGCGCGGGTCCCGGCGGTATCTTTACCGCATATGAGCTGAACAAGCTTGCGCCCAAGCTTCGTGTTGCCGTGCTCGAAACAGGCGCGCCCCTTGCACAGCGCAAATGCCCCATCGACGGCAAGAAGATCAAATCCTGCATCGGATGCAAGTCCTGCGCCATTATGAACGGATTTGGCGGCGCGGGCGCTTTCTCGGACGGTAAATACAACATAACCACAGAATTCGGCGGCACTCTGCACGAATACATCGGCAAGGAAGAGGCTATCGACCTTATGAACTACGTCGATACCATCAATCTCTCGCACGGCGGCGAGGGCACAAAGCTCTACACCACCGCAAATTCAAGCCTCAAGACCAAGTGTTTGCAGAACGGTCTGCACCTGCTTGACGCCTCCGTCCGCCACCTCGGCACGGACGTCAACTATATCGTGCTCGAAAATCTCTATAACGAGCTCTCCCCCACAGTTGATTTCTTCTTCCGCACACCCGCAAAGGACGTTGAGAAGATCGAGGGCGGTTACCGCGTTAACACCAATGATGAAACCTTCGAGGCACCCATCTGCATCATCTCCGCGGGCAGATCGGGAAGCAAATGGATGGAGAAGGTCTGCGATGACCTTGCCATCCCCACAAAGTCGAACCGCGTTGACATCGGCGTCCGCGTTGAGCTTCCCTACGAGATCTTCGCGCACCTGACCGACGAGCTTTACGAATCGAAGATCGTTTACAGAACCGAAAAATTCCGCGACCTTGTCCGCACCTTCTGTATGAACCCGCGCGGCGCGGTCGTTAACGAGAATACAAACGGCATCGTCACCGTAAACGGCCACAGCTACGAAGACCCCGCAAAGCACACGGGCAACACAAACTTCGCCCTGCTTGTTTCAAAGCATTTCTCGCACCCCTTCAAGGACTCGAACGGCTACGGCGAAAGCATCGCGCGCCTTTCGAATATGCTCGGCGGCGGAGTTATGGTTCAGCGCTTCGGCGACCTCATCCGCGGTCAGCGCTCGAACGAAAAGAGAATGTCGGATTCCTTCGTCCGTCCTACCCTTCAGGCAACCCCCGGTGACCTCTCGCTCGTCATCCCCAAGCGAATCCTTGACGGCATCATCGAGATGATCTACGCCCTCGACAAGATCGCCCCCGGTACTGCCAACGACGACACCCTCCTTTACGGCGTTGAGGTTAAGTTCTACAATATGGAAGTCGACACTGACAGCCACCTGCAGACCTGCCACGAAAACCTCTTCGTAATCGGCGACTGCGGCGGAACCACCCACTCGCTCTCGCAGGCATCGGCGAGCGGAGTGTGCGTTGCGCGATATATTGCTTCTTCGAGGCAATAAGAGTGGACAGTGGTTAGTGGACAGTGGACAGAAATATGCGAATGATAATTTAATATTATTATTTGCATTCCATTGTACCGACTGATAATTTAATAAACAAGAAACTCGGATATTAAGAAGTTTAACTTCATAATATCCGAGTTATTGTATATTTTAGTTTTATATTAAACAATGTTTTAAAAGTACCAAACAAAATTATTTGTCCGCATCTTTCTGTCCACTGTCCACTAACCACTGTCCACTTGATTTCCGCTTCGCGGAAATCAGTTTCTCTGCTCCTTCTCCGCATCGATCGCGATGACGAGTGCAAGGGCGGCGAGGGCGTCTTCGGGATCGCGGACGTCGATCGAGTATGTGTCCGTCCATCTGAAGAGCTCCTTCGAAATGACTGCTTTGCGGTCGCCGCTCGGGTCGAAGATCGAGTAATCCCACTCGAAATAGTCGCCTTCAATGTCCCAACCCATATAGTCGATGGTGAATCGGGGAGTGAAGAAGGAAAATTCCTTCTTTACACAGCCGGCGTAATCGTCGCCTATGTAGACCTCGTAGGTCGGGAACCAGGAAAAGAGTCTTTGCTGGACGGTGGCGACTTCATTTTCATTTCGGTCAAAGATCTTGAGGCACTTGCCCCAAGACATCTGACCCTTGACGGTGAAGACGGTGTTGTCCGCTTCGTCGTAAACGTCATAGCTGTCGAACCACGAAAAGGCTCTTTGCTTGAACAAAAGCTTCATTTTTATACCCTCTTGGTCTCGCCGGGGGCGATGGAGGAGATCTCTCCGTTATAGAAATACCAAAGCGTGCGCGCTGTGGGGTTGGTGACGATCGAGCCGTCAACCGAGTAAACGAGGCTTTCGAAATCCTTGATGTACTCGAAGATTTCGATATTGGTGGCGTACCAAATGTCCTCTCTGCCGCCCATAAACTCGGCAAATTCCTCGATGACGTTCCAGTTGTTGTCGCCCTCGAATTCGTAGGTGTGACCCCAAACGTAGAAGAGCTTCGCCGGGTCCTTGGTGACCTTCATATCGGCAAATTTGCGCGCGTATTCCATCAGCTTCGGGTCGGTGTGCTTGCAGGTTGCGGGCAGACGGAGCCAGTCCTTCGGAATGTTGAAGTTTCCGGTGACGGCTGTGGTGCGGGCATAGAGGATGCCGCAAGCCTTGAGCACTTCAACAACGGTGTCGTTGTGGGTGCCGTAGGGATAAGCCATACCGCGGATTATCTTGTCAAAGAGCGCCTCAAGGTTTTCGCGGTCCTTGACGATCTCGTAGGAGATGCGCTCTGCGGGCATGTGCTCGAGGTGCGGGTGAGTCAGCGCGTGAACGGCGACCTCGTGCGCGCCCTTTGAATAAAGCTCCTTTACCATTTTTTCGGTCATCGGGCGGTGGATAGTGCCGGGCGCATAGACCTTGCCCTCGGGCGCGAATCTGCCCGAATTGAGGTTGAACGTGCCCCTCAGACCGTTTTTGTCAAGAATTTCGATGAACTTGATGTCCTGATCGACGCCGTCGTCATAGCTGAAAGTCAGCGCCTTAGCAACGCCGCCGGGATAACGCAAGAATAACTGTGCCATAATTTGACCTCCGAGTGTTTTTATTAGTTTAATTATATATCCAAAACCCTCATTTGTCAAGAAAAATCGATTGACGGAGTGGGGAAAGTATGATAAAATTATATTTGCGGGAGCAAAATGCACAAAAGCGCCTTCCTTATTTTGTGCAAGTCTACAAAATGAAAAATATTTTCATTTTCCGCGCAACCGCAGGCGACGGAACGCTTCAATATAAGTGAAAGGAGTCGTTGCCATGACAGATGAAAAAATCATAGAGCTTCTCTTCGCCCGCGATGAGCGCGCGCTTGCGGAGATCGAAAAGAAGTATTCAAATCTTTGCAAGTACACCGCGGGCAACTTTCTGAACTCCCGCGAGGACGTTGAGGAATGCATAAATGACATGCTCCTTGCCGTCTGGAATCACATCCCGCCCGAAAAACCCGAATGTCTGCCCGCCTACATCACCGTGCTCGTCCGCAACGCGGCAAGAACGCGCTCGCGAGGCCTGGGTGCCTGGAAGCGAGGGGCGAATGTCACCCTCGTCGGTGAGGAATTCCTTTCATTGCTTGAGGACGAATTCGACGTCTGCGCCGCCTTTGAGTCGCGGCTGGCGGGCGAGGTGATAAATTCCTTCCTCGACCGTCTTTCAAAAAGCGAGAGAAAGGTATTCATGATGCGCTATTGGCTCGACGCCGGCATCGATCAGATCGCATCGCAAACGGGCTTTTCACATTCAAAGATCAAATCCATGCTCAAAAGACTGCGCGACCGCCTCGCGCAGGCACTCAAAAAGGAAGGTATTATCGTATGAGCTTAGAAAGAAAAATGAACAACAGTCAGCTGCTCGACGCGCTCGATCACATCGATGATCGCTTCGTCGCCGAGCTTGTCACCTCGCTGAGGCCCCCCGAGACGGCAGAAGGAGGCACAATGCAAAAGAAAAACATCATCCGCTCGATAAAATACGCCGCCTTGCTTGCCGCCTGCGCGGTACTGATGGGCGCCGCGATCCCGCTCGCAAGCGCGCTGATCGGAAGAATATCCCTCGGCACGGGAACGCCGGGCGGCAATCCCGCGGGCATCGTCGGCGAAGGAACTTCGGCACTTGAGGAAACCGAGCCCCCTGCAACCGAATCGCTTGAAACCGAGCCCGCGCCCACCCACGACAAACTTATGGTGGAATACGGATGGAGTCCCAAGGCGATCACAGAAGAGGAAGCAGACAAGATCATAGCGGATTATCTCAAAAAAGATTCCGATCCGAACAAGTTTGATTATACCTATTCGGTAACCTGCTATGCAAAATACGGCAACAAGCCCGTTTTTGCCGTAATGATCAACTCGGACAGATGGAACTACGAGCCGAACGAGCGAGTTGAAAAGATTTTTTACAGACCCGAAAATCCCAATCTGCATATTGACTTCATCTTCCCGAGCGATCAGCCGCTTTGGATCTACGCCGAAGGTGAATTCTACACCTTGAATGAAGCAATGCAGCAATCGGTTTTGAGCTTTACGCAGCTTATGAACATCCGTTGGTCCGACAGAAAGGGCGGCGGATTCTCAAGCTTCGTATATCCCTTGTGGCTTTCTCACGATGAACTTGTTGAGATCGTACATTCAAATCCGGAAAGCTACAACGGCGGTTGGAAATTCAGATGCTACGGCAGCTTTAACGGAGTGTACGCCGTTATTGCGGATAAAAAATTCATGGAATATGAACCGAAAACCACCGTGGAGATCGTCGGAACCTACACTTTTGTTTACCCTAACGAGAATAAGATTCAGATCTGCGCCCACGGAAACTTCTATTCGCTGTCCGATGCGTATAAGTCAAGCATTATTACAGATGAAAACCTCGCCGAGATATACAAGATCTACACTATGTCGTCAAAGATCAAGGAAGAATTTTATGCACTATACGGTGATAAATTTGCTGATGTCCCCGGAAAATATGAACGTATCAGCATAATGTTCCAAGGCATCTTTGATGACGTTTACGTAGCTTCTATTGCGTCCGATTGCTGCAGCATTGTTAGAAGTCCCACAGAAACCGTAAACGGAATCACCTTCACGTGGATGCAGCAGTATGATTTGAACGTCTACTGCGACGGCAAATTCTACACCCTTACCGAAGCCTTCGAGAATGGACTTCTGAATAACGAACAGCTCTTGGAAGTGCACGAAAAGTATAATACTGCTTTTAATGAAATGTTTGGTGACAGATAAAGCTATCGTTACCCCCGAGCCAACCGCAAGGTTGGCTCGGTTTTTTATATACTGTTATCCGATAGGGATAAAACAAGCGGTAAACGGAAGTTGCGCGGGCTCCTTCCACCGCTTACGCCCGAACCCCAAAAACGCGTCAAGCGCGTTTCCGGGAACCCGGCGGCGGTCCCCCTCCCTCCCGGAGGGAGGCTGATTGGTTGGCAATCTAATTCTATTCGCACAGCGAATATAGCTCATCTCTATAATTTTGTATAGCAAATTAGGAATATTTTATTGAAAAAGTTTGCATAAACGCCATTAAGAGTGCAGAATAATTTAAATAAAATATTCCTATTTGGTTTTTACGGATTAAACTTAAACGATATTCGCTGAAAAGCCGACAGAGTTCGCGCTTACCATTAAGCCTCCCTCCGGGAGGGAGGGGGACCGTGAAAACGGTGGAAGGAGCCCGCGCAACTTCGGAATCGCCGCAAACAAACACTCTGTAATCAATTTAAAAAACATTTACCGCTGAGCAATATTGACAACCGCTTCAATAAATGATATAATTAAAACGTATAAAATCAATCACCCGGAGGCCGAAATGAAACCTAGGCATATACTCATCATCATGACCGACCAATGCCGTGCCGATGCTCTCGGCGCTTATGGCAACACCTACGCGCAGACTCCCGCGATCGACGAGATCGCAAGCGGTGCCTCTATATTCAACCGCGCGGTCACCCCATCCCCCGTATGCGTTCCCGCGCGCCTTTCGCTCCTTGCGGGGCAGTACGTCAACCGCACCGGAAATGCGAACAATAACCCCAAGACCTGCTACACGGGCGAGGGATTCTATTCTATGCTCACACGGGCGGGCTTTGAATCCTGCTGTGTCGGCAAGATGCACCACGTTTGGGACAGATACGGACTTATGGGCTTTGGCAGCCGCCACACTCAGGAAGAGTTGTCAAACCCCGAGGACGATTACACCAAATACATAGAAAATTCCCCCTACAAGAACGTTTTCGACTACAACGGTCAGAGAAGTGATATGTATTACGTTCCCCAGGTAAGCCAGCTGCCCGCAGAGGCGCACCCGACGCAGTGGATCGGCGACCGCTCGGTCGAGTTCATCGAGAAATGCGACCCCGAAAAGCCGATGTTTCTGATGTCCTCCTTCATCCATCCGCATCCGCCCTTCTGCCCGCCCGCGCCCTGGAACAAGCTCTTCCGTGATATGCCCGAGGCTCCCTTTGTGCCCGAGGAAACGCCCGATCTGAAGTTCCTTTTGCCCCCTGCATTCGACCTTGACAACGTGCTGTGTATGACGGATCACGACATCCGCCGCGCGAAAAACTATTACTACGCCTGCGTTTCCTTTATGGATTACCAGATCGGCAGAATCACCGATGCACTCAAGGCGAAGGGTATGTACGATGACACCGTCATCCTCTTCATCGCCGACCACGGTGAGACCCTTGGCGACTACCGCCACGCGGGCAAGCGCACGATGCTTTCCTCGGCGAACCGCATCCCCTTCATCCTCCGCGTTCCCGGAATGGAGGGCGGCGAGAGATGCGATCCCGTTTCGCTCGTTGACGTTGCGCCCACGCTCCTTTCGATCTTCGGAGTCGATTACGATCCCGCAGAGTTCGACGGCATCGACATCCTCTCGGGCAAGCACTCGGAGGTCTATTCGCAGTATGAATGCGGCGAAAAGGCTTGCTATATGGTTGCAGGCGAGGGGGATAAGCTGATCTACAGCCGACTTCACGATAAATACGCGTATTTTGACGAATGCCCCGAGCATATCAACAAGTATGACGAGGGCGGCGAGCGAGTGGAGTATCTCAAGGCTCTGCTTGACGCGCATATGGCGGCGGACAAGTGCCCCGAGGCAAAGAACCCGAACAAGAAGCCCGGCGGTGAGAAGAAGCAGAAGATCAAGGACTTCGGCAATGACAGAATGGACCATCAGACCCGCCACGAAGCCGAAGCCGCGCGCATTCCCGCGCAGTATAAGATCGATCTCCGCAGATTTGTGGGTGACGATTATACTTGATGGCGAAATTTGATCGCTGCGTTTTTTCGTTATTTTGCGAGGGACAAGTGAACAGTGGTCAGTGGACAGAAAGTTGCGGGCAAATAATTTTTCTTAGTACTTTTAAAACATTGTTTAATATAAAACTGAAATAAACAATAACTCGGATATTATGAAGTTAAACTTCTTAATATCCGAGTTTCTTGTTTATTCAATTATCAGTCGGTACAATGGAATGCAAATATTAAAATTAAATTATCATTCGCATCTTTCTGTCCACTGTCCACTAGCCACTGTTCACTCGAAAAGCGATCACTGATCGCTTTTCTCTTCTTCGTCCTTCTTTTCAGCATCATCCTTCTTCTCGGAAAAATCCATCTTATCGATGTCCTCTCCGCGGAGGTCGGCTTTGATGCGTTCGAAGGCTTCGCGGTCAAGGCGCTCCTTCTCGAGGCGTTCTTTTTCCTGCTGCTCGCGGCGGCGGGCGTTGGCCTCTTCGCTCTTGCGCTTCTTTTCAGCCGCGATCTCTTCAAGAGCTTCCACGGTGGGCTCTTCAGCCTCCATTGCGCACTTGAACTGGTCGCCGTCGATTACTTCGTGTGTAAAGAGGTACTCGGCAACGAATTCAAGCTTGGCTTTGTTTTCGGTGAGCAGTCGCTTTGCTACTTCGTAGGCATCGGTGACGATCTTGTGGATCTCGGCATCGATCTTTGCCGCAGTCTGACCGGAATAGTCCTGGCGTGCGGAGAAATCTCTGCCAAGGAAGACGTCGCCGCCGCCTTGACCGTAGCGGATGGGGCCGAGCTCATCCGACATACCAAGCTGTGTTACCATCTTGCGCGCGATGTTGGTTGCGCGCTCAATGTCATTCGATGCACCGCCCGAGAAATCGCCGAAGGTCAGCACTTCTGCGGCACGGCCTGCAAGAAGAACGCTGATCTCTTCCTTCAGCTCCTCGCGGTATTCGCTCTGCTTATCCTCTGTGGGTACGTTGAGGGTGTATCCGAGGGCGCGGCCCGCGGGGATGATAGAGATCTGATGAACGGGGTCGGGTGTGGGAAGGAGGTAGGAAACGAGTGCGTGTCCCGCCTCGTGATATGCTGTTTTGCGAAGCTCCTTGGGGTTGCGCTTCATCGACTTCTTCTGCGGGCCCGCGATGACCTTGATGAAGGAATCCTCAATGTCCTCCATACCGATCAGCGACTTGCCGCGGCGGACTGCAAGCAGAGCCGCCTCGTTGAGAAGGTTTTGCAGATCCGCGCCTGTGAAGCCCGCGGTGGTCTGCGCGATCTTTTCAAAATCGACCTCATCCTCGAACTTCTTGCCGCGCGCGTGAACGTGAAGGATCTCCTCACGGCCCTTGATGTCGGGGTAGTTGACGGTGATCTGACGGTCAAAACGGCCGGGGCGGAGAAGCGCGGGGTCAAGGATGTCGGGGCGGTTTGTTGCCGCCATAACGATGATACCCTCATGTGCGCCGAAGCCGTCCATTTCAACAAGAAGCTGGTTGAGAGTCTGCTCTCTTTCGTCGTGACCGCCGCCAAGGCCTGCGCCTCTGTGGCGTCCGACGGCGTCGATCTCGTCGATAAAGACGATCGAAGCGGGAGCCTTGCGCGCGGTCTCAAAGAGGTCGCGCACACGCGATGCACCGACACCGACGTACATTTCAACAAAATCGGAGCCCGAGATCGAGAAGAAGGGAACGTCAGCCTCGCCCGCAACAGCCTTTGCAAGAAGGGTCTTACCCGTGCCGGGAGGGCCCATCAGCAGAACGCCGTGGGGTATCTTTGCGCCGAGAGCGGCGAATTTTTCGGGATTCTTGAGGAATTCAACAATCTCCTGAAGCTCTTCCTTTTCCTCTTTTGCACCTGCAACGTCGGAGAAGAGGATCTTCTGCTTTGTGTCGGCGGGGGTCTTGACTCGAGCCTTTGCAAAGCTTCCGGGTTTGCCGTTCTTGCCGCCGACCTGACCCATCATAAAGATCCAAAGGACGGCAAAGAGAATGAGCATTCCAACGTAGGGAAGGATCGATACCCACCAGGGCCACACTGTCGCGGGCTCGTATTCATAAGCGGTGATGATCCCCGCCGCGTGCTGCTCTGCGATAAGCTCGCCGAGATCCTCGCGGAAGAAGGAGATCGATGCAAGGCGGTAGGTGACGGTGGATTGGTCCTTGAGGGTCAGCTTGATGATGCCCTCGTTATCAACGAAGAATTCGGTGACCTCTTCGTTTTCGAAATGTGCGACTATATCGCTGTATTGCTTTGCTTTCTGACCCGTACCCGTGAAGAGGGATGAGAGCATAAAGATCAGAACGCCGACAACAAGGATATAGATCAGTATTGTGCGGAAATTGCCTGAGCGTTTGTTCATAGAGGTGTGTTGCCTTTCGTATTAATGAGTGTATATTTCTTCTTTAAGCACTCCGATGAAGGGAAGAGTGCGGTACTTTTCGTCGTAATCAAGACCGTAGCCGACAACGAATTCGTCGGGAATGATCTTGCCGAAATAGTCGGGGGTAAAGTCGACGACGCGGCGCGAGGGTTTGTCGAGCATAGTGCAGGTCTTAACGCTTCTTGCGCCCGTCAGCTTGAGATAGTCAACAAGGTAGGAAAGGGTGCGTCCGCTGTCGATGATGTCCTCAACAACAATGACGTCAAGGTTTGCCATATCGGCGCGGTGAAGGTCGAGCATAATGTTGATCTTGCCGGAGGATGCGGTTCCGCTTCCGTAAGAGGATACTTTCATAAAGTCGATCTCAACGGGGCGCTCGATCTTTTTCATAAGATCTCCCATAAATACAACACTGCCCTTGAGGATGCAGAGAAGGAGAAGACCCTTCGAGCGATCGGGGTAATCGCGGTCTATCTCGGCGGCGATGCGGGTAACTGTGGCGTCTATTTCTTCCTCGGAAACGAGAGTGTAAGCGATGTCGTTTTTCATAATTTTTCTCCTTTTTCTACATTATATATATTTCTCAATCTCGGCGATCACACCGCGGGCGTAATCGGCAAAGCCAAGATCGTTCGGGTGGAGTCTGCCGTCCCAGAAAAATTCGGAGCATTGGGGAAGGAAGGGGCGTGCGTCGATGATGCGGAAGCCGTATTTCGAAGCCGTTTCTGCGATAAAGTTGCAAGCCTCGTCAAGGGAGCCCTCATATTTCTGCTTGCCCGATTTTGCATCGGCGCGCCAGATGGGAAGGATCGCAAATTTCAGCGCGTCGGGGTAGATCTTGCTTGCCTTTGCGAAAAACTCCTCACAGCGGGGATGGAAGTATGATTTCACGGTTCCCGACCAGTCGTTGGTGCCGTAAGCAACCGTGACGATATCGGGCTTGTATTCTGTATTTTCAAGCAGTATCTCGGGCACGAATCTCTCGCCGCCGATTGCCTGATTGACTGTGTAGGCGTCGAAATGCGAGGTTATACGGTTGACGTAGGATTTCGAAGCGAAGGCGGCGTCATAGCCCTGGCTGATCGAATCGCCGAAGCAAAGAAGCTTCATTTTATAATTGATGGGCGTGAGAGTTGCGCCATCATCGATCTCGATGTTCGAAAGCTGAGCCGCCGCAAGGTTCGGAAGCCAAAGGGTGATGCGGTGCTCTTTTCCGTCGTGCGGAACGTAGTCGGAAACTTTAAGCGAGATGTGTCCCTTTTTGATCCAAGCGACCTCCTCGCCGAGGTGCTTTCGGATGATGCCGTCGATGCAGACATCAAAATAATAGTATGTGCGGCTTGAGCCGTAATTTACCGAAAAATCAGTGTCGAATTTGTCAGAGTTTGTTATAAAGTCGAGGCGAATGCTCGAGCTTGCCTTTGATTTGAGGCAGAATCCCGTAGATGCGCCCGCATAGTGATCCATTGCTTCTTTTTCGAAGCGGAAAAACGAGAATACTCCGTCATTTTCGGTGATTTCAAGAGCGCCTGCCGTTATCTTTTTTACGTCTTCAAGTGTAAGCTTCATTTTAGCCTCCGATCCGAATGAGGTAATTTATAGTTAATGTATCGCCCGCCCATCCGTCGGCAACGTCAAGGAAGGGCACCCAGACGATCTCCTCGCCGCAACAAATGACGGGAAGTGAACGTCTTTTTGAAAGCTCGAGGTGCGAGGCTTTCTCCGAGATCAGCTTTTTAACGCTTCTGTGCATTCCGCGGATGAGGATCTTGTCGCCCTCGCGGCGCGGGCGCGCATAAAGCTGTCCCTTTATTTTATCAGCATTAATAAGAGCCGATGTTGATAAATTGTAAACTTGCGCGGAAATATTTGTCAATTTGCCGTGAGCAAGAGTCAATTTTCCTTGATAAATCTCGTTTTCGCCCATATTCAGTGTTACGGATTCGAACGAGGGATATGCAGAGCTCTCCTTTTTTCTGCTTTCGGCAAGAAAAAGTATTCGTCCCGCGCGGTATTCGGCGCGGACCGATCCGGGCAGCGAGAGTGAGCCGCGGCAGTCCTTTGCCATTGCGATCATAGCTTCAATGTGGATCGCTTCGGGTCTTGCGCCCGCGCGGTGAGCGGCGATGGCAATGGCGCGCGATGCGATCGGGCGGGGAAGAGTTGCTATGACGGAAGCCTCAAGCTCGTCGGCATATTTCTCTGCCTCGCGGTCAAGAAATTCGCCGTCAAGCCGCGCGGATTCGGTAAATCTCGCAAAAGCGGCAAGAAATTCGGGATTGATCGCGCCCAGCTCGGGCAGAATGTTGCTCCTTATGCGGTTGCGCGGGTATGAGATGTCCGAATTGGTGCGATCCGTCACAAAACGGAACGAGTTTTCGTGACAATATTCAACGATATCCTTCTTTGCGTAGCCAAGAAGCGGTCTTTCCACAGTGCCAAACGAAAGCTTGCGCTTCGGCGCAATGCCGCCCGCACCCGAGAGAGTGCATCCGCGAGTCAGCGAAAGGAGCAGGGTTTCGGCATTGTCATCTGCATTGTGCGCCGTCAGAAGGACGGGAATGTCCTCGGCGCGCATCACCTGATCGAAAAAGTCGTAACGCACGTTGCGTGCGGCTTCCTCAAGGCTTTCGCCCCTTTCACGCGCGAGCGCGGGAACGTCGAGGCTTGCCGAATAGAATTCGATTCCGTATTCGGCGCAGAGCTCGCGGCAAAAATCCTCGTCGCGTTCTGCTTCCTCGCCTCTGATATTGTGGTTTATATGCGCGGCGGAAAAATCATAACCGTTCAGTCTTAAAAGATGAAAAAGACAGACCGAATCTGCTCCGCCCGAAAGACCGAGAAGATATTTTTTGCCCAGATCGAGCGAAAGAGAAAATTCTTTCATATTGCTTCAGCTATGTTAGCCTGCGGGAGGCGGAGGAGGAGGCGGTGCGCCGTAATCGGGCGGAGCTTCCTCGTCACCGCGCTTCTCCTCGATCGAGTAGAAGGTGGTGTAGCGTCCGATCCAGTTGAGATATACCGTTCCCGTCGAGCCGTGACGGTTCTTTGCAACGATGATCTCGGCAACGGGCGCCTTTGTAAGGTCTACCTTGCTCTTGTCACCTGCATCCATATAGTATTCGTCACGGTAGATGAAGATAACGGTATCCGCGTCCTGCTCGATAGATCCCGATTCACGAAGGTCGGAAAGCATGGGTCTTTTCGATGTTCTGCCCTCGGTTCCACGGGAGAGCTGTGAGCAGCAGATAACGGGCACGTGAAGCTCCTTTGCAAGAAGCTTGAGGTTACGCGAAATGTCTGCAACCTCCTGAACACGGTTGTCTGTGTGCTTGTCGCCCTGCATAAGCTGGAGGTAGTCGATAACGACAAGCCCGATCTTGCCCTCGCGGCGAAGCTTTGCCTTCATACCCGAAACCGTAATGTTCGGCGTGTCGTCGATAAGAACGTTTACTCCCGCAAGGTCAACGACAGAGTTTGCAAGCTTCTGCCAGTCCTGCGTGGAAAGACGTCCGGTTCTCATATTGTAGCTGTCGACCATTGCATAGGAGGAGAGCATACGCTGAACGAGCTGTTCGCTCGACATTTCAAGTGAGAAGATCGCAACCTTTTCCTTTGTTCTGCGCGCGTAATTCAGCGCGATGTTAAGACAGAACGATGTCTTGCCCATACCGGGACGCGCACCGACAAGAACAAGGTCACTCTGACCAATACCCGCAAGAGTGGTGTCAAGGTCGCCGTAGCCCGTCTGGATGCCGTCGAAGGCGTTGGGGTCATCATAAAGGATGGAAAGATTGCGGAAGATGGTCTCGAGCACCGAGGTCATAGTGACGAATCCGCGGCTGTCGCGGCCCATTGCGATCTCGGACATCTGCGATGCGGCGTATTCGATAAGCTCGCCAACGTTTTCCTGCTCGGAGTAAGCGCGTTCGCTGATGTTTCCGCAGGTTTCGATCAGGCGGCGCATAACGCTCTTTTCAAGCACGATGCGCGCATAGTCTTTTATGTTGAGCGCGTTCGGAACCGCGTCTGCGAGTGTGCGAAGGTAGACCTCCGCCTCGTCGCGGTTATATACCTTTTCCTTTTCAAGCACGTCAAGCAGAGTGACGTGGTCGATGTCGTGGTTGAGCAGGGAAAGCTGCTTCATTGCCTGGTAGATCTGGCGGTGCTCCTGAAGATGAAAATCCTCGGCGCGCACGGTGTCCGAGATCTGTGTCAGCGCGGGCGGGTCGATGAGGATCGAGCCCAGAAGCGCCTGCTCGGCAAGCATCGAAAAGGGAAGCTTTTTAATAATGTCCTGATTCATTTTTGGACTCCGAAAGAGTTAGATTTATTTTTTGCAAACGAGGACGTTGATCTTTGCGACAACTTCTGTGTAAAGCTTTGCGTCAACTGTGTAGGAGCCGTAGGAGCGGATGGGATGGTCAAGAACCATCTTGCGACGGTCGATCTCAATGCCGTGCTGCTCCTTCAGCGCCTCTGCGATATCCTTTGCGGTGATGGAGCCGTAAAGCTTCTCATCTGCGCCGCAAGCAACGGGGATCTTTACGAGAACGCCCGCAAGCTTCGAGGCGAGCTCGTTTGCGGCAGTCTTTTCGGTTTCAATTTTGTGAAGTCGGGAAGCTTCCTTGTTCTTAGCTTCGTTGAGTGCCTTTGCATCTGCAATGATTGCAAGCTTGCGTGCAAGAAGGAAGTTGCGCGCGTAGCCGTCGGAAACCTCGATGATGTCGCCCTTTTTGCCCTGGGCTTTAACGTCCTGTGTAAGAATTACTTTCATTTTTTATATCTCCTTGTGTGATGAGTAATTAGTCATTATCCCCGTCAAGGTAGGCGTCAATGGCGCCGCGGAGCTGTTCAAGCACCTCGCGGGAAACGGTGTTTTTGACCTGCGCGCCGGCAGAATCGAAGTGCCCGCCGCCGCCGATCTTTTCAAGAATGAGCTGAACGTTTATCTTGCCGTTCGAGCGTGCCGAAATGGCGATCTGATCGTCGGTGCGGATAAGCACGAAGGCGGCGTCGATATTTTGAACCGTCAGTAGAGTATCGGCAGTTTTTGAAGCCGCAATGCGGTCATCGGGAGTGCCCGAGCCCTCGCAAACGGTGATGGCAATGCGGTCGCGGTAAAGGCGGACCTCGCTTCCGAGCTTCGATTCGGTGACAAAGGAATCAAGATCGGCAAAGAAGAAGGTGCGCGCAAATTCGGGATCTGCACCCGCGCCGCGCAGATGGAGCGCCGCAGAGAAAGTGCGCTCGGATGTGGTTCTGGTGAAATTCTTGGTGTCAAGCATAATGCCCGCAAGCATAACGTTTGCCTCGTGGCGCGAAAGTTTGATGCTTCCAAGCGCGCTTTGGCTGAGCGCGGAGATCTCAAGGATCTCGCTGACAAGCTCGCTTGCGGAGGATGCCGAGGGCTCGATATATGCAATGAGCGGCTCACGCTCGAATTCCGCGATCTTGCGGTGGTGGTCGATGATGACGGTGTTGAAGACGTTCTCCGCGATCTCGGGCGATTCAACGATCTTCATATTGTTAACGTCCGAAATGATAAGAAGCGTGTCGGAGCGGATCATATCAAGCCCGCGTGCCGTGCTGATGAAGATGTCCTCATATTCGGGCATAGCCTCGATCAGCTTTGGCGTGCAACATTTGAAATTGGGATTTTCCTTGTCAACAACGATCTTGACGCTCGGGTTATAGGCAAGGGCAAGGCGCGCGATACCTATGCAAGAGCCGATAGAGTCAAAGTCGGGGCTCTTGTGACCCATAACGATGACGTTGCCTGCCGCGCGGATGTGCTCGGCGAGCTTGTCCGAGATGACTCTCGCGCGGACCTTGGTGCGCTTCTGGTTGATCTTGGTCTTGCCGCCGAAGAACTCGATGCCGTCCTCTTTACGAAGAGCAACCTGGTCGCCTCCGCGCTGAAGTGCGGTTTCAAGAGCCGACTGCGCGTTTGCGTTTCTTTCGTTGAAGTTCTCACCCGCATTGCTTACGCCCATCGAAATGGTGACGGACATACTTCCGTCGCCAAAGCGAACCTCGCGGATGCGGTCAAGAATGTCGAATTTGCTTTCGGTGCAGGCGGGAAGCTGGTCCTTCGGGAAGAGAAGGAGGTATTTTTCTCGGTCGTATTCGCGGAGAAGACCGCCAATCGACTGCGCCCATTCGGTGATAAGCTCCTCAACTTCTGCTGCCGCCTCGCGGTATGAGCCCTGAACGTACTGCGTAAGCTCCTCAAGGTTGTCAACCGAAATGTAGGCAACAACGGGGCTTTCGCGGTCGATGCGCTCCTCGAGCTCTTCAAGCTCGGAACGATCCTCAAGGGTCGTCATCCAATAGTCGCGGTCGGGGGCTTCCATAAGGTAGGAGTATGCGTAAAAATTCTTTCCCGAAACTGTGATGACCTTTTTGCCAACGGCGGTGATGATCTCGCTCATCGGAACGCCCGACATGACCGAGAAATTCTTGCCCGCCAAAGCCATCTGATTTGCCGCGCCGCAAAGCTCGAGCATCTTTTTGTTTGACCAAAGCATTTTGCCGTCCGCGGTGGTGATAACGGAGGGGAAATCGACCTGCCTTACAACCTCGCTTATGAGGTGCTCAAGCGAATTTGCCGTTTCCTCTGTTTTGTGCCTTTTGTAAGTAAGGTAGGCAAAGTAGCATATTGCCGACTCAAAAAGTGCAAAAACGAGTATGAAAACCAGAGCAATGGTTATGATCGGGATCTCTGTCAGCGCCGCCGCAACAAGCGCGACGATCAGAAGAACAAGTCCCGTGCCCGCGCTCATCAGCGTCAGGTCAAAAGAGCTGATATCGTAGCTTTTGTTTGAAGACATTGCAGAAGTAGCTCCTTTACTTGTTTATTTTGGATCTCATCTTTGAGAAAAGGAATCTGTATATCGGGGTCAGCGAATATGCAACTCCCGCGGAAATGAAGAGCGCGAATCCCACGGAGGGGGACAGCAGGAAGATAACGACGGGGAAGAGGCGAAGCGCTCTCGGATTTACGTGAAGTCTGCGCGAGAATCTTTTCAAAACGTATTCGCCCATCGCGCGGAAGCCGAGCACTGTGAAGGGCAGCGAAAGCGCGATGATGATGTTTTCGGTGACGGTGGCGTGGAGCTCGTAATCCGCGCCCTCGATCATAAATGCCGCCGAAAGGAAGAAGCAGAAAAGATAAAGGATACCGCTGATCGGTGAGAGCGAGATCTTCTCCATCTCCTGGGGGATCAAATCTCCCACGCCCGAGGCGCGGAAGAGGGTGTTTGCAAGCGAAAGCGAAACAAAAACGACCGCGCTCGCGGCGGCAAAGATGAAGCCGGGCGAGATATTTATGATGTATGCGGCAAGCATCTGCGCCGTTTCCTCGGTGATGATGAGGTATTCGGAATTAAGCGATGCATATACGCTTGCAATGTTTTCGCGAAGAAGGTCTGCAATTGCCTTCAGGTCACCGCCCAAAACAAGGAAGACCGAAAGCCCCACGGAAAGCGCAATGCTTGTCAGCGCCGCAGTAGTAAAGGTCAACCCCTGGCGCGGAAGCATCAGCGCGGCAAAAAGTCCGACAAAAGCGGGGATCAGAGCGGGCAGCGCGCTTATCGGATCGATCGCAACAGCGCCGAGCGCGTATGCTATCGCCGCGCAAGCAATGGGTGCCCAAACTCTGCCGCCGATGGTGAGATAGACGGTCACGCCGACGGTGAACATCACGCCGATATAAAGAGCGGGGACCGAAAGATCGCCCGTTATCAAAAAGGCGAAGAGCGCGGGGACGATGATGCCAACGATGGGCAGAATCTCGCGCGCAGTCATAAACACGAGCGAAGCAAGCACAAACAGCGCCGCGCCCGAAAATGCGGGCACTTCATTAAAGATAAGAGTCAGCGATCCGAGGAGCATGCCGAGTGCAAATATCAGCACAAGCGGAATGCGAGGCTTGAAGCCTTCAAATATTCCCTTTTCGCTTTTTATGTTTTCCATAAGCGATATTTCTCCAATTATAATATTACATTATAATATTGTATCATATTTTTTTATATTTGTAAATAGTAAAATATTGAATATGGAATGAATTTTGGGTGAAAGCGGAAAATAAACGCAAAATAAATAAAGAAAACCCGCGCCACGGCGCGGGTTTCTTTTGAATTATTCTGCTTCGGTAATATAATTCGGTACTGCGGATTTGAGATCGCTTCTGTAGGTGAGTTTGTCGATGGCAACAACGGTGTCATCCTCTGTCTTGGAATTAAGAACGATAACCCAGAAGGATTCGGTTTCTGTTTTCATCAGGAAGGTGACGCTTGCGGGGTTGATCTCGGAGAAGCTTTCAACCGTGAAAGCGGCGTTGGGATCCTTTGCTGTGATGATGATCTCACCGGGATTCCAGGGATGCTCGGTGCTGATTATTGCCTGAAAATAGGTTTCTGCACCGTGGTCGTGTCCGTCATCGATCACTTCACCGTCGCTGTGGTTATCGCAAGCAAGAAGCAGCGATGCGATCACGAGCAACAGAAGAAGAAGGGAAATGATCTTTATTTTTTTCATTGAGTATACCTCCAAGTTTTTTGTCACATTATTATATCATTTTTTGCCGAGTATGTCAATACTTATAAATTTTGCGGTTTTGAGTTTTTTGATATACTTTGTTATTCGTCCCGATCTTTTTTATATTCAAGAATCCCACAAACTCCGCAATCGAGGATTTTGCAAAGGTCGTTGACGGTGACGGTTGTGATCGGTTTGTTGTGTTTAAGACGGTCGATAAGACTGCTGCTGATGCCGTAGGTATTGATAAGCTTGTATGTCGTCAATCCCTTTTCTTTCAACGTTTTGAAAAAAGGCTCGTATGAAATCATAATTTTCACCCCCGTGCTATAAATTATAGTCGGTCAGTCAGCAAAAGTCAATATACTTGCTGTAATCTTGCAAAAAAACTTGAAAATATTTGAAAAAGCAAGATAAAAATTCCTAAAAGGTATTGCATTTTTGATTTTATTGTGATATAATATATGTGTACGATTAGAGATTGAGAGAGGGCACCAAGTCCTCTCTCATTTTCTCGAAAAGATATTTTTGCTTCGGAGGTAGAAAATGAAACCTCAAAAGGCACAAAAACCGCAAAAGCCGGAAAAGCCGCTCGAGCCGATAAAGCCGCAGCCACCGCATCCGGTTCAGCCGCCGCAAAATCCTCTGCGCCCACTGGTCACGCTCCCCGAGCTGATCGCCGAGCATTTTGAAAACAAAAAACGCCTCAAAAAAGAGCTCAAGAATTTTAAAAAGACTCTTAAAAAAGAGGAAAAAGCGGCAAAGGCAACCCTCAAATGGGTCAAGCGGGAAAAGAAGAATCTTAAAAATCTGAAAAAACAGAAGAAAAAAGAGAAAAAGAAAAAATGAAGAAAGAACTTACGGGAGTTGCCGCGAGAGTCTACCCCCTGATCGAAGGAACCGTCCACGAATGCGGCTGTGAGATCTGGGACCTTGAATTCGTCAAGGAAGGCGCGGACAGAATACTCCGCATCACCATCGACACCGACCGCGAAGGCGGCATCGGTATTGAAGACTGCGAGCGCGTCAACCGCGCAGTCGATCCCATTCTTGACGAGACCGACCCTATCGACACCTCCTATTATCTTCAGGTGTCCTCCCCCGGAATCGAGCGTGACATCACTCTGCCTTGGCACATCGTTGCCTGCGAGGGCGAGCGTGTCGAAGTCAAGCTCTTCGCACCTCTTGAGGGAAGCCGCAAATATGACGGTGTTCTTCTCGGCTTTGAGGGCGGCGAGTGCGATCCCGCAAAGCCCGTTCTTCTTGATATAGGAGAAAAAACGCTCGCTATCCCCTACGACGCGATCTCGAAGATGAAAACTTTGTTTGATTTTGACAGTATATAAATTAAGTAAATTCCCTCACACATATTCAGAAAGGACTTATTGAAAAATGAATTCGGAATTTTTTGCCGCACTTGACGAGCTTGAACAGAAGCGAGGCATATCCAAGGAGTATATGATCGAAAAGATCGAGGCGGCACTTGTTGCAGCTTATAAGAAGGAATACGGCAACAACACCAACGTTCGCGTAAGCATTGACGAAAATAAAAAGGACGTCCGCGTTTTCCAGCAGAAGACGATCGTGGCAGAGGTTGAGGATCCCGAAACCGAGATCTCTCTTGAGGAAGCAAGACTCCGCAACAAGAGAAGCACAGTCGGCAAGATCCTTGAGTTTGAGGTAAAGCCCAAGAACTTCCGCCGTCTTTCTGCGGGTGCTGCTCGCTCGGTAATCATTCAGGCGATCCGTGAGGCGGAAAGAAAGATCGCGCAGGAGGCTTATGAGGCTAAGCGCGAGGAGATCATCACCGCAACCGTATCCAAGATCGACGAGGAAACAGGCGACGTCGTTATATTCACCGGAACCGGCAACGCGCGTCTGCGTCAGTCCGAGCAGATCCCCGGCGAGGAATTCTTTATCGGTCAGAAGATCAAGATCTATATCTGTGAGGTAAACCGCGAGGCTCGCGGACCGCTGATAACCATTTCAAGAGCGCATCCCGGACTTGTCCGCCGTATGTTCGAGCTTGAGGTTCCCGAGATCCAGGAGGGCGTTGTTTCGATCAAGGGTATCGCACGTGAGCCCGGCTCCAGAACCAAGATCGCGGTATATTCGGAGGATGAAAGCGTTGATCCCGTTGGCTCTTGCGTCGGCGCAAAGGGTATGCGTATCAATACAATCCTTGGTGAGCTTGACGGCGAGAAGGTCGACATCATCAAGTACAGCGAGGATCCCGCAGAGTACATCGCAGCGGCTCTCGCACCCGCAACCGTCGAGTCGGTAACCATGCTCGGCGAGAAGACCGCACACGTTGTCGTAAAGGCAGATCAGCTCTCGCTCGCAATCGGACGCGAGGGTCAGAACGCACGCCTTGCCGCTCGTCTCACCGGCTGCAAGATCGACATCAAACCCGCATAATTTCGATTTAAAAATAAAATGGCAAAAAAACAGAACAATCCTTTGCCGCCCAGAAAGATACCGATGCGCCAGTGCCTCGGATGCAACGAGCATAAGCCGAAGATAGAGCTTATCCGCATCCTTCGCACCCCCGAGGGCGAGATAACCCTTGACATGACGGGCAAAAAGTCGGGCAGAGGCGCATATATCTGCAAAAACCCCGCGTGTCTTAAAAAGCTGCGCAAGAGCCGCCGCGCCGAGTCGAATCTCGGTGTCACCATTCCGGAAGAGGTTTGGGACGCGCTCGAAGCCGCACTCGCGGAGGAAAAGTGATGGGAAACAGCCCAAAGGAAAAGCTTCTCGGAATGCTTGGCCTGTGCATCCGCGCACGCCGCGCCGTTTGCGGAACCGTGAACGTCTGCGAGGCGCTGAAGGCAGGAAAGGCAGTTTTGGTCGTTACCGCCTCGGATAATTCGGCGGCAACCGAGAAAAGACTCTTTGACCGTGCAAGCTTTTACGGTGTAAAAATAATCAAAACAAATCTCACGTCCGCAGAAATCGGAGCGGCGACGGGCAAATCGCTCGTTGCGGCTATGGCGATAAACGATGCATCGATGGCATCGGCGGTCGAGGTGAAGGCGGAAGAAGCTTCCGCAGAACAAGAATAAACAAATTTCAGAATTACGTGTCCGTTAAGGAGGATGACAGATAATATGGCAGTCGGCTCTCAGTATAAAGTGAATCAGTTGGCAAAGGACCTTTCGCTCAAGACAAAGGAACTCACCGATGTTATGGCGGCGGCGGGACTTGACGCCAAAACACAAAAGGCTCTTGAAACCTTCGAGCTTGATGTGATTTGGGAGACTCTCACAAAGTCGCATCAGATCGTTGGTATCGAGGATTATATCGACGGCGTGACAGGCATACCCTCTTTGCGGAAAAAAGCCGCAGAGACGAAGACCGAAGCAAAGCCCAAGGCTGAAAAGCCTGAAGTAAAGGCAGAGGCAAAGTCTGCGAAGCCCGAGAAAAAGGCAGAAGAAAAGAAGCCCGAGGCAAAGCCCGCAGAGCAGAAGCCCGCGCCCAAGACCGAGGAAAAGAAGCCCGAGGTCAAGGCAGAGGAGCAGAAGCCCGCAGAGGTGAAGCCCCAGGAAAAGCAGAACATCGCGCGCAGTGCGGGCGAGCGTTTTGAGTCCCGTATGAGTGCGTCCAGCGAAAAATCGAAGCAGGAAAAGCAGGAAAAGAAGCAGGAGAAGCCCCAGGAGAAGAAGTCGGGCAGAACTGCTATCGATATGCGTGCGGCGGCGCGCCCCGAGGGCGAGCGCGAGGTCGTAACCGTCAGCCCCAAGGCGGCAACACGCGTTGTTGACACCAGAGGCAGCGGTGCCGTTGACCTTTCGAAGTACGATGATACCCTTGACGGAATCGTTCCCGAAAATATCCGTGATGACCGCGGCGGAAGCCAGAAGGTAAAGAAGTCCCCCGCTGCTCAGAATGCAGAAAAAGAAGGCGGAAACAGACAGGGCCAGAAGGGTCAGAATCAGGGCGGCAAAAACGATAACCGCAAGGATCAGAAGGGCGGCAAGGATAACCGTCAGCAGAATAAGAACGACAGAAATAACAACAATAACAACAATAAGGGCGGCAAGAACGGCAAGAAGGGTGGATTCGTTCCCACTCCTCCTCCCGCGCCCGCAAAGAAGGTTCCCGTAAAGGCAGAGATCCCCGATGAGATCACCGTTGGCGAATTCGCATCGAGAATCAAGGCTCCCGCAGGCGAAGTTATCAAGAGACTTATGCTGATGGGAATGATGGTGACCCTCAACCAGACCATCGATTTCGACACCGCATTCCTCATCGCAGATGAGCTCGGTGCAGAGATCACCAAGGAAGTTGTTGTCAGCATCGAGGACAGACTTTTCGAGGAAGAGGAGGATTCTCCCGAAAACCTCGTCGAGCGCGCACCCGTTGTTTGCGTAATGGGTCACGTTGACCACGGTAAGACCTCGCTCCTCGACGCTATCCGTAACACCCGCGTAACCGCAGGCGAGGCGGGCGGTATTACACAGCACATCGGTGCATACCGCGTAAAGATCAACGGCAAGGAGATCACCTTCCTTGATACCCCCGGTCACGAGGCGTTCACCGCAATGCGTGCCCGCGGCGCGCAGGCAACCGATATTGCCATCCTCGTTGTAGCGGCGGATGACGGTATCATGCCCCAGACCGTTGAGGCGATCAACCACGCAAAGGCAGCAGGCGTTCAGATCATCGTTGCCATCAACAAGATGGATAAGCCCACTGCAAATCCCGATAATATCAAGACCGCACTTACCCAGTACGAGCTCATTCCCGAGGAATGGGGCGGCGACGTAATGTGCATCCCCGTTTCGGCTCTCAAGCGCGAGGGTATCGACGATCTTCTTGAATCGATCCTTCTCATTGCCGAAATGCAGGAATATAAGGCTAACCCCAATCGCCGTGCAAAGGGTATCGTCATCGAGTCGAAGCTCGACAAGGGACGCGGACCCGTTGCAACCGTCCTCATTCAGAACGGTACGCTTCGCGCGGGTGATATTGTCATCGCGGGCACATCCGTCGGACGTGTTCGTGCAATGACCGACCACACCGGCAGAACCGTAAAGGTTGCTCCTCCCTCGATGCCCGTTGAGATCACCGGTCTTGCGGACGTTCCTCAGGCAGGTGACGAGGTCAACGCAGTTGTTGACGAGAGAATGGCAAGAGAGCTTGCAGAGCAGAGACGTGCTCAGGCAAAGGAAGAGGAGTTCAAGGCAAACGCAAGAACCAACCTCAACGATCTCTTTGCGCAGATTCAGGAAGGCGTCAAGGAGCTCAACGTCATCGTCAAGGCAGACGTTGCAGGCTCCGCAGAGGCAGTAAAGCAGTCGCTTGAGAAGATCACAAACGAGGAAGTCAGAGTTCGCGTTATCCACGCGGCAGCGGGCGGTATCACCGAGGGCGACGTTATGTTCGCGGCGGCATCGAACGCTATCATCGTCGGATTTAACACCCGTCCCGACCGTACCGCGCTTGATTCCGCAGAGCGTCAGGGCGTTGATATCCGCACTTACCGTATCATCTATGACTGCATCAACGAGATCACCGCGGCTATGAAGGGTATGCTTGCTCCCAAATTCCAGGAGAAGCTTCTCGGTCATATCGAGGTCCGTCAGGTCATCCACGTTCCGAACGTCGGCTTCATCGCAGGTTCTTACGTGCTTGACGGTAAGATCACACGTAAGTCGCAGATCCGCGTAGTACGTGACGGTATCGTTGTATACGAGGATAAAATTTCATCTCTCCGCCGCTTCAAGGACGACGTCAGCGAAGTTGCGCAGGGCTACGAGTGCGGTGTCGGACTTGAGAAGTTCAATGACCTCAAGCTTGGCGATATACTCGAAGCTTTCGTTATGGAAGAGATTGAGCAGTAAATATAAAAATGGGAAGCGGAAGCTTCCCATTTTTTAGTGGACAGTGGTTAGTGGACAGTGGACAGAAAGATGAGACTGTGAATTTTGTTTCAACAATAGTGGAAAAGTTTTAGTCCACCTTTTTCAGAAAGGTATGCTTGCCTGCGGCAAGCTGCGACTCTGTCTTGTCGGCTCACGCCTCCATTTTCCTTCAGAAAACCGCCAGAGCCGCGCGAAATAAAAGCTTTTGAAGATTTTTAAGAAACTTTTCTCGAAAAGTTTCTTAAACAGAGCTCGAGACAGCGTCTCGATTTAATGCGAAGGCTTCAGCCTTCGCTTCCGTGCTTCAAAATCGTGAAGCGAATTTGCCGCAGGCAAATATCTTCTCGATTTTGGACAGAGTCAATACTTCCCGAATGTAGGGAAGTGCAGCTCTTGCGGTTTTCCGAAGGAAAATGGAGGCGGGAGCCGACAAGCAAGAGTTGCAACTTGCCGAAGGCAAGTACGCGCTCCTGTCATCCCGCGCCCGAAGGGCGCGAAAAAATAATAAAAAAATTTGTAAGATTCCCACCATTTTCGACACTAATAGATGAAGGGAGGTGGCAGGTGATGAAGTTCGAGGAGATATACACCGAATATTTCTCCGACGTGTACCGATATATGCTGCGGCTTTCGGGTGACGAGCACGTGGCGGAGGAGATAACGAGCGAGGCGTTTTTCGCGGCGCTTTCCTCGCTCGATAAGTTCCGCGGCGAGAGCGAAGTCCGCGTCTGGCTTTGCGGGATCGCGAAGAACTGCTATTATCAGTACTTAAAAAAGAAAAAGCCGATCGTCAGCATCCACGATGACGGGTTCGACGAGATGCCCGACGACTCAGCCGACCTCGGCGAGCACGCGGCGGATCGCTCACACGCGGAGCAGATAAGGCGGATATTGCACTCGATCCCCGACCCATACCGCGAGGTCTTTATGTGGCGCGTCTTCGCCGAGCTTGAGTTCCGCGAGATCGGCAAGCTCTTCGGCAAGACCGATAACTGGGCGTGCGTCACCTATCACCGTGCAAAAAATATGATAAAGGAACGAATGGAGGAAAAGAAATGAAAAACGAATGCAACATAGTCCGCGACCTTTTGCCGCTCTATATCGAGAATATGGCAAGCCCCGAAAGCGCGCAGTTTGTCGAGGCACATCTTTCCAAATGTCCCGAGTGTAATGAGCTTTATTTTTCGATGACCGCCACCGACGAGGAAAATATCGCGGATGAGGAAGCGCAAAAGAAAATTTTGCCGCTGCGGATAGTCAAGCAGAAAATGCTAAAAAGGATCGTGACTTCGGTTATAGCTGTCGTTTTTTC
Organism: Clostridia bacterium; assembly: GCA_017632155.1. The sequence continues at coordinate 1,995 of JAGBRZ010000014.1, read as the reverse complement.
GGTTGCGTTGCTTGTCGGAGGTGGCACTTTTGTCTATAATATCATTGATGAGCAAAACAAAACCCCAGAGATCGATTACGGTGAATCGGAATTCTATTTGATTGAAGATCGACAAGCAGCTATTGATGCGATACTTAGCGAATTTGTAAATTCTCTGGATTTCGGTTACGATGTTAAGTCGGTAAGATTTGCGGGCGATGACGAATGCCTTAATGAGTGGAAAGAATGGAATGAAGATCCTAATCACGTGACACAATTTGAGGATTATCACGATTATATGGTGATTTACCTTTCAATGAAAACTCCGGTATGGACAAAAAGTAAAGCCTGGCTACCAAATATTTATTATGAGGATATCAAATTTGTACTGATGAAAAACAAAGATCTTGGCAAATATTGGCGCGGCTGGCAAATGGTATGGGTGAGCATACCCAGCCCATACCCCGAGGCTACTTCTGCAGCTGAATAAATATTCATTTCAGTTGTCGACATTTTGTCGGCAACTGATTTTTATATAGCGTATTATATCAATGTTTGCAATGTTCGCACTTGCAAGCAAGGGTGAAGGGGGCGCAGCCCCCTTCGAAAGAAACGATGTCATCCTGAGGGCGTGCCCGCAGGTATATACGCCCGAAGGATCTCGTGACGCGCAAATTGTTCTTTGCGCGTCGCGGTGCTGGCGATGTGGTTTGCACCGCACCAAAAAAACTAAATATATATGAAAATGAAAAATCACTGTGTAGTTCCAAAAATACATAGTGATTTCGTTTATATCGACTTTAGTAAGAGCGAACAAAGCGGTTTTACTTTAGTCGTACGGGAATTCACAGCATACTACCTTGTTATGGCACCGCGCTGACCGAGGAACAACTCGGTCAGCACGAGATCCTTCGTCGCAGAGCTGCCTGCGGGCGCTCCTCAGGATGACATCGTTTCTTTTGCAGGGGCTACCGCCCCTGCACCCCGTTTTGCGAGTGCGAACATAGTGTTCTGAAATGTCAATTTTTAGAATTAACAACGTACTACTGATCATATTGATACAATGTGCGCGAGAATATATTTTTTTAGGTATTGCGCCCTCTGCGGAGGTCGCGTTATATATCGGCTTGCGCCGATGCGATATATTACACACGAGATACCGCTTGGCGCGGCACGATATGTTCCGCTTCGCGGAACGTGAAATTTTTTATAAAAACCGCATTTTTATTCATTTTAGGTATTGACATATTCATTAAAATGTAGTATAATATGCAAGTATTCAAAAAATCGTGCATATTTATGCAAACCAAGGAGTATATTATGAAAGTTCTCGACAAATCCAAGATCAAAAAAGTCGCCCTTGCTTATTCGGGCGGTCTCGATACATCGATTATTATCCCGTGGCTCAAGGAAAACTACAACAACTGCGAAGTAATCGCTATCTCGGGCAACGTCGGTCAGGCTGACGAGCTTGAGGGACTTGAGGAAAAGGCGCTGAAGACCGGCGCGTCCAAGCTCTACGTCCTCGACCTCTGCGACGACTACGTTGACAATTACATCATCCCCACCATGAAGGCGGGCGCGATCTATGAGGAATACCTCCTTGGCACTTCGCACGCTCGTCCCTGCATCGCAAAGGCGCTCGTTGAGATCGCGCTCAAGGAAGGCTGCGACGCTATCTGTCACGGCTGCACCGGTAAGGGCAACGACCAGGTTCGTTTCGAGCTGACCATCAAGCGCTTTGCGCCCGATATGCCCATCATCGCTCCCTGGAGAGAGTGGGATATCAAGTCCCGTGAGGAAGAGATCGATTATGCGGAAGCGCACAACGTACCGCTCAAGATCAACCGCGAGACCAACTATTCGAAGGATAAGAACCTCTGGCACCTCTCGCACGAGGGTCTCGACCTTGAGGACACCGGCAACGAGCCTCAGTACGAGAAGCCCGGCTTCCTCGAGATGGGCGTTTCCCCCATTATGGCTCCCGATAAGCCCACCTACATCGAGCTCGATTTC
>JAGBRZ010000118.1 GCA_017632155.1 Clostridia bacterium | reverse complement strand
TTTAACGCTTAAGAAATGAGAGGTGTTGCATTATGACTCCAATGATGCAGCAATATTTTGAAATAAAGAATCAATACGAGGGCTACCTCTTGTTTTACCGTCTCGGCGATTTTTACGAGATGTTCTTTGACGATGCCCTCACTGCCTCCCGCGAGCTTGAGCTGACACTCACGGGTCGCGATTGCGGCGAAGCCGAGCGCGCACCGATGTGCGGTGTGCCGTTTCACAGCGCGGAAGGCTATATTGCCAAGCTGATAGACAAAGGCTATAAGGTTGCTATCTGCGAGCAGGTCGAAGATCCCGCGACTGCAAAGGGACTCGTTAAACGTGACGTTGTCCGAATCATTACACCGGGAACTGTCCTTGAAGCGCAGATGCTGACAGAAGGAGCGAACAACTTCCTTTGCTCGCTCTGTTTCTCGGATAACGGTGAGGGACTTTGCTTTGCAGATATTTCAACCGGTCAGATCTACGCCACCGATTTTGATGGCAAAAATGCTCTGACAGAAATTCAAAACGAGCTTGCAACCTATCAGCCCAGCGAGGTTTTAATCAACGTTCCGCTTGAAACTATGCCCTCGCTTTCCGAGTTTATCAGAACGCGTATCGGTTCTATGATTGAAGACAGACGTGCTCATTTCTTCGAGCCCATTGCTTCAACCGTTGCCGCAGAAAGACATTTCGCGGGTATTCTCCGCGATGAGGACAAGCAGAAAAAGCCGCTGATTTACGCACTCGGTGCCATCATTTCCTATATAGCCGAAACACAGCGCTCGGATATGTCGTACATCAAAGATCTCAACATCTATGAAACCAACAGATATATGCAGATCGACTATTCAACGCGCCGCAACCTCGAGCTCACAGAAACGATGCGCACAAAAGAGAAGAAGGGTTCGCTTTTGTGGGTGCTTGATAAAACCAAGAGTGCCGCGGGAGCAAGAATGCTCAAAATGTGGATCGAGCATCCCCTCCTTTCGGTTTCTGAAATACTCCGCAGACAAAATGCGGTCACAGAGCTCTTTGAAAGCTATATGCTTCGCGAGGATATATCCGACCTTATGGACGGTGTTCTCGACCTCGAGCGCCTTGTTGCAAGAGTAGTCTTCGGAAGCGCAAACGCTCGCGATCTCCGCGCAATATGCTCAACTCTTTCGGTCGTCCCCAAGGTAAAAGAGATCCTTTCGTCTTGTCAGGGCAACGAGCTTATCACCCTTCGTAATCAGCTTGATACGCTTGAGGACATTACCTCGCTTATCAACAACGCAATCGTCGCCGAGCCTCCGTTTTCGGTTCGTGAAGGCGGTATGATTGCAGAAGGATATGATAAAGACGTCGACGAGCTCCGAAAGATCCTCGGCGGCGGAAAAGAATGGCTCGAGCAGATCGCTGAAAAAGAGCGCGAAGCCACGGGCATCAAAACGCTGAAGATCGGCAACAACCGCGTGTTCGGCTATTATATCGAGGTATCAAAATCCTTTATGGATCAGGTTCCTCCTCACTATATCAGAAAACAAACACTCGCAAACGGCGAGCGTTACATAACCGAAGAGCTCAAGGAGATCGAATCAACCGTGCTGGGCGCGGGCGACCGCCTCGCCGCTCTTGAATACGATCTGTTCTCGCAGGTGCGCGCGCTCGTAGCCGCCGCCGCTCCGAGAATACAGTCGACGGCATCCCTTCTTGCAAAGCTTGATGTTTATTGCTCGCTTGCATCAGTTGCCGCAAAGAATAATTACGTTTGCCCCTCGATCAACGACGCTAAAATGATCGAGATCCGCGACGGCAGACATCCCGTTGTCGAACTGTTTGTCAAGGATTCGTATTTTGTTCCTAATGACACTCATCTCGATATGAAAAACTCGCGTCTGATGATAATCACTGGCCCGAATATGGCGGGTAAATCGACCTATATGCGCCAGGTTGCGATAATCAGCATAATGATGCAGATTGGCTCTTACGTCCCCGCGTCAGCTGCGGATATCTGCGTGGTTGACAGAGTCTTCACAAGAGTCGGAGCGTCCGATGACCTTGCTTCGGGACAATCGACATTTATGCTCGAAATGACCGAGGTTGCAACAATTCTGCGTTCTGCAACCAAGAACAGCCTTATCATCTATGACGAGGTAGGCCGCGGCACCTCAACCTTTGACGGTATGAGCATCGCACGCGCCATAGTCGAGTATACGCAAAGCAAAAAGGTCGGGGCAAAGACACTCTTTGCAACGCATTACCACGAGCTCACCTCACTTGCGGACGAGCTCGACGGCGTTGTAAACTACAATATTGCCGCAAGAAAACGCGGTGACGGAATAGTATTCCTTCGAAAGATCGTGCCAGGCGGCACCGATGACAGCTACGGCATCGAAGTAGCAAAGCTTGCGGGTATCCCGAACGAGGTAATTAACCGCGCAAAGGTCATCCTTGCGGAAACAGAGGCACGCGCAAGGGCAATGAAGGATAACGAAATAGAGATCCCCGATGAGGACATCGCGATCACACTCGATGATTGCATCAATGATAGCGTGATCGATGACATCCGCGCGGCAGATCTCAACAATATGTCGCCTTTCGAGGCAATGGCGCTCCTCAACGAGCTCCAAAAGAAACTAAAGTAAAACGGTAGGAAAAATGGGCAAGATCAACGTATTGAGTTTTGAGGTTGCCAACCTTATAGCCGCCGGCGAGGTCGTCGACAGACCCGCATCGGTAATTAAAGAGTTGGTTGAAAATTCAATAGACGCAGGTGCGGACAGAGTCACCGTCGAGATTCAGCGCGGCGGAGTCCTCTTTATGCGCGTAACGGATAACGGCTCGGGAATCGAGCCCGAGGATCTGCCCATTGCTGTCCGCCGTCACGCAACAAGCAAGATTCGTGAGGCTGATGACCTTGAGGCCATTATGACTCTCGGTTTTCGCGGCGAAGCACTTGCCGCAATTTGCTCGGTCGCTGATGTGCGAATTATTTCTAAAACGCGCGACCGCGAAATGGGCGCTTTTATCGAAATCAATTCGGGCAGAGTTGGTGCGGTAAGCGAAAGAGGTGCCTCGGATGGAACAACTATCATAGTTGAAAACCTCTTTGCAAACGTCCCCGCAAGACTAAAGTTCCTAAAACGCGATCTTACCGAGGGAATGGCAGTTTGCGCCGTACTCGAAAAAATCGCACTTTCACATCCCGAGGTTGCCTTTAAACTGATCTCAGATGGCGCACTCAAGCTTGAAACAAGCGGCGACGGAAACCGTCAATCGGTTATAAGAAGCGTTTACGGCAAGGATTTTGCAAAAGCGATCCTCGAAGTCAATGCCGAAAGAGAGGGCGTCAAGGTATCGGGATTCATAACCTCTCCCGCCACACCCCGCGCCAACAGAAACTATCAAAACTTCTTCATCAACGGCAGATATATCAAAACCAAAACGGGAATGGCTGCAATCGAGCAGGCGTACACCTCATATATCGCCCCCGAGAAGTTCCCGGGCTGTGTGATATACATTGATATTGCTCCCAACACCGTCGATGTTAACGTTCATCCGGGCAAACTCGAAGTAAAGTTTTCAAATGAGCGCCCCGTATTTGATGCTATCTATCACGCGACGAGAACTGCGCTTGCCGAGAATACCGAGCGTCCGGAGATCAATTCTCTCGAGGGCAGAAAGCCCGCTTTTACAAGCTCTACAAAGCCGTCGGCAAACTTTGCTTTCGTCCCAGTAGTTGATAGAACGTTTGATAAAACACCGCAATTTTCGCAAATGGACATCTCCGAGCCTCCCAAACCTATCGAGGAAAAGCCCCCGCTTCCCGAGGCTCCACCACCCGAAATACCAGTCTTCCGAGCACCGCCTGTATATAAAGGCATAGTTAACAAAGTTGAGGAAGAACCCAAAAAAGAATTCATACCTCAGCCATTGCAAATTGAAGAACCCAAGCACGAAGAGTTTGCTAAACCTGCTGAACCGGTCGAAGGCGGTTTTTACCGACTTGTCGGAGAGGTATTTAATTCATACATAATCGTTGAAAATAAAAACGTGATGTTGCTTGTCGATAAGCACGCGGCACACGAAAGACTTATCTTTGAGTCCCTGAAGCGCGCCCTCACTTCTATGGAGCGCGATACACAGCTAATGGCAGTACCCGTCGAGGTAATGCTTATGAGCGAAGAGATCGCCTCTCTCGAGGAATACCGCGAAAAGATTGAGCGCGTCGGTTTCGGATTCCGTTCTGCAAGAAACACGGTTTACGTAACCGAGATCCCGTCGTCAATATCAGTCAATGCCGTTTCCGCAATTTTCGAATCATTCGCAGAAGCGATCAGAAACGGTTCGGGCGTAGAGCTGACAACCGACATAATCTTTGAAAAAGCGCTCTATCAGGCGTCCTGCAAGGCGGCTATCAAAGCGGGAAGAGTATACCCCGAGGGATATGCCGAATGGCTCATCCGCGAACTCAGGGCAAATCCCGAAGTCATCTGCTGTCCGCACGGCAGACCAATAGCAATAGAAATCACAAAGAATACAATAGATCATTTATTCAAGAGGAGTTAAAATGTACGAGCTTCTGAAACAGGAAGGCAAAGCCCGTCGAGGCGTCTTCCACACCGTTCACGGTGATATCCAGACCCCTGTATTTATGAACGTCGGCACCTGCGCCGCAGTAAAAGGAGGTATTTCATCCGAAGACCTCAGAGAAGTCCGCTGCCAGGTTGAGCTTTCCAACACTTACCACCTTCACATCCGTCCCGGAGATAAGCTCATCTATGAAATGGGCGGACTTCACAAGTTTATGAATTGGAGCGGCCCCATCCTTACCGATAGCGGCGGATTTCAGGTCTTCTCGCTCTCTCAGCTTCGCAAGATCACCGAGGAAGGCGTAAAATTCGCTTCCCACGTTGACGGCAAGCGCATCTTTATGGGACCCGAGGAGAGTATGCAGATCCAGTCGCATCTCGGCTCTACCATCGCAATGGCGTTTGATGAATGCGTTGAAAATCCCGCACCTTACAAATATGTCAAGCAGTCCGCAGAGCGTACCGTTCGTTGGCTTGTAAGATGCAAGGAGGAAATGGCTCGTCTGAATTCGCTCCCCGATACCATCAACCCCCATCAGCTCCTTTTCGGAATCAATCAGGGGGGCACATATGAGGATCTTCGTATCGAGAATATGAAGCAGATCGCCGCGCTTGATCTCGACGGCTACGCAATCGGAGGTCTTGCCGTTGGCGAGGCAACCGAGGATATGTACCGCATCATTGACGCGGTAGAGCCCTATATGCCCAAGGATAAGGCGAGATACCTTATGGGCGTCGGCACTCCCCTCAACATCATCGAGGCGGTCCGCAGAGGCGTTGATTTCTTCGACTGTGTAATGCCCAGCCGTAATGCACGCCACGGCAACCTTTTCACTTGGAAGGGCAAGATCAATCTTCTCAACGAAAGATTTGCCAAGGACGACAGACCCATCGACCCCGATTGTCAGTGCCCTGCTTGCCGCCTTTACAGCCGTTCCTATATCCGTCACCTTTTCAAGGCAAAGGAAAGCCTTGGAATGCGACTCGCCGTGCTTCATAACCTCTATTTCTACAACGAGCTTATGGAAAAGATCCGCGAAGCGCTTGACGAGGGCAGATACGAGGAATTCTATCAGCATTATGTCAAGATTCTCGGCGAGAGAGTTGAATAATATCGCTCGAACCTCTTGCCAAACGAGGCGTAATATAGTATAATATATAAAAACGAAAGGAGGAACTCAATGCTTTCCGCAACAAAGAATTTCGTTTTGACTTTCCTTATTGCGTTGGTTATTTTCGGTCTTATAGCTTATATGCTCGTTGGACTTGTACTAAATAATATCCTCGGCACAATGGGAGAAGAAACCCAAGCACCCGAGGACACCGCAGAGAATCCCGAAGACGAAGGTCCGGGAAATATCGGAATCCAATTCGGCAGCGGCGGCGAATCGTTCAATATATTGTTGATAGGAACAGATTACAGACCCTCCGATTTCGTCAACTATGATCCCGTTATGCTTGAAAAGCTTTACGGAATAAAGCAAGAAGTGGTAACGCCCGCTAATCCTCCCGCGGATGCTCTTCCCAAACCCGGCGGAGTTGTCTCGGACGAAAAGTATCAAAGCCCCGACGGGCTTGTTGCCGATGACGGAAGTTTGATCTTCTCGGGCGGTTTCTACTCGGTAGATTACCGAATTATCGAAACCGACGCACTTGTGCTAATAAACGCAGATAAAGAGAGAGGGCAGTTCACCTACACCGTGTTCCCGACCGACGCATACGTCGATATGAGCGGCAGATACATAAAGCTTTCCGAGGTCTACGGCAGATACGGGCTTGATATTCTGCTCAACAAAGTGTACGCAATGACGGGAATGACGATTGATAACTACGCGCTGATTTCAATGGAGGCATTGCCCGCAATCATTGATACCCTCGGCGGAATCAACTATAACGTCCCCTGCGATATGAGATACGTCGATCACGCAGGCGGTATAAATATCAACATTGCCAAAGGTGCGCATCGCCTTGACGGTCAGGGCGTACTTGACGTGTTGATGTTCAATAATTATACCGACGGCGGCTCACGTACAAAAACAACAGCCGATCTTATCAGAAGGTTCATTTCCACCTTCATCAGCATAACCAACTATAACCGCGCACCCGCTGTATTTGCTGAAATGGAGAAGCACGTCGATACGAATTTCACACTTGATGAATTCAAGAATAATATCGACATCATCTTCAAATACGCGCCCAATAACCGCGAGCTTTCAATAGTAACAAGACAGCAAACCGTCGGCAAAAATGAGCTGACAGTCGTTGACGAAACGGCAACCTGCGATATTTTCGCGGCATACAAGAGAATTTATAATTAAAAAAGAGGATACAAAAAATGGACAACAAAGCAAAAACCATGGACAAAATAGTCGCTCTGTGTAAAAACCGCGGCTTCATTTTCCCCGGCTCCGAGATCTACGGCGGCCTTGCAAACACCTGGGACTACGGACCTCTCGGTGTTGAGCTGAAGAACAACGTAAAGAAGGCTTGGTGGAAGAAGTTCGTTCAGGAGAACAAGTACAACGTCGGTCTTGACGCGGCTATTCTTATGAACCCCCAGACCTGGGTAGCATCCGGTCACCTTGCAGGCTTCTCCGATCCCCTTATGGACTGCCGCGAGTGCCACGAAAGATTCCGCGCTGACAAGCTCATCGAGGACTGGTGCGCAGAGAACTCATTCGAGCTTCCCAAGCCCATCGACGCTTTCACACACGCTGAAATGAAGGAATTCGTTGAAGAGCACAACATTCCTTGCCCCACCTGCGGCAAGCATAACTTCACCGACATCCGTCAGTTCAACCTTATGTTCAAGACCTTCCAGGGCGTAACCGAGGACGCAAAGAACACCGTTTACCTCCGTCCCGAGACCGCTCAGGGTATTTTCACCAACTTCGTAAACGTACAGAGAACCACCAGACGCAAGATGCCCTTCGGTATCGCTCAGATCGGTAAGTCCTTCCGTAACGAGATCACCCCCGGTAACTTCATCTTCCGCGTTCGTGAGTTCGAGCAGATGGAGCTTGAGTTCTTCTGCAAGCCGGGAACCGACCTTGAATGGTTTGAGTACTGGCGCGCATACTGCCGTCAGTGGCTGCTTGACCTCGGTATGACCGAGTCCAACCTCAGACTGCGCGACCACAGCCCCGAGGAGCTTTGCTTCTATTCCAAGGCAACCACCGACTTTGAGTTCCTGTTCCCGTTTGGATGGGGCGAGCTTTGGGGCGTTGCCGACAGAACCGATTACGACCTTTCGCAGCATGCAAAGCACAGCGGCAAGGATATGATGTACTTTGATCCCGAGACCAACGAAAAGTACGTTCCTTACGTTGTTGAGCCCTCGCTCGGTGCTGACCGTGTTGCTCTCGCTTTCCTCGTTGATGCTTACGACGAAGAGGTTATCGACGCAGAGAAGAACGACGTCCGCGTAGTTCTCCACCTGCATCCCGCTCTCGCTCCCGTTAAGGCTGCTATCCTTCCCCTCTCCAAGAAGCTTGGCGAGCAGGCAGGCGAGTTCGCAGATCAGCTCGCTAAGTACTTCCCCGTTGAGTACGATGAGGCAGGCTCTATCGGTAAGAGATACCGCCGCCAGGACGAGATCGGTACTCCCTTCTGCATCACCTACGACTTTGAGAGTGAGACCGACGGTTGCGTAACCGTTCGTGACCGTGACTCTATGGAGCAGATCCGTATCCCCATGAGCGAGGTCAAGACCTATATCGAGAGCAAGCTCGAGTTCTGATTCCCAAAGAAAGGTAATATTCCGT
>JAGBRZ010000117.1 GCA_017632155.1 Clostridia bacterium | reverse complement strand
TGGATTTTGAGGGCACAATAGCGCAATGGAACAAGATAAGCAAATATAAGAGCTACGGCTCGGATTGGGACAGCGGAGCGAATATTAAGATAGTTCGTTGCTCTGACGGAGAAGTAAGTCTCGCTGCGCTCGAATGATTAATAGTAAAGCTCCTTGACCGCTCGGCGGTCAAGGAGCTTTTAATATAATTGATTTTCGCCAAGGCGAAAATCTACCTTCATTTCGCACGCAGTGCGAACTATCATTCCGCCGCAGGCGGATTATCATTCGGCGAAGCCGATCATCATTCTCGCGAAGCGAGACCGTACGGACTGAACTCAGAACACCGTTTCAATAACCCTTCCCGAGCATTCGGGCGAATATCTCCATCTGTCAATATGCGTTGTCTTTTCGCAATCAATGAAGTAGCGCGTCGGTGCGAGCTCGCCTATGTTCTGGTGAGTGTCGATAAGTATCAGCTTTACCTTCATCCGCTCGGGGATGATGCTTTTGATGAATACGGCGGCGGTGTCGCCGATCTCGATGTCGCGCGCGTCGGGACGGAGCTCGGCAAGCCCCGCAAGGTTCGGCATCAGCTCGATGAATATGCCGTAGCTCTCCACGCTCCGCACAGTGCCCGCAACCGTCTGCCCGGGGGTGAAGAGTGCGGCGTTTTCTTCCCAGCTTCCAAGAAGCTCTTTTTGCGTCAGAAAGAGCCTTCCCGTTTCGCGGTCAACGCTCTTGACAGCCGCCCATACGAAGCCTCCGCAGCAAAGTCGGTCTCTCGGATGCGATATTCTTGACACCGAAAGCGAATCGACGGGCAGGAGTGCCGATATACCGCAGCCGACGTCGGCAAACGCGCCGAAGGGCTCGAGGTGCGTTATCTTGACTTGAATCAGATCACCCGGTATAAGGGTGGACAGATATTCGCGCATACAATCGCATTGAACGCGGCGGCGGGAGAGATGCGCGACGGGCACGCCGCTTTCCTTTTCGATCCCGATGACGCGGAAGCACACGGGTTTTCCTACGCGTGTGATAACGGCTATGTCCTTCTGCACCTCGCCGGGGCGCGAATAAACGCATTCCTCACGCGGAAGAATTCCCGCAATGCCGCCGAGATCGAAATGAAGATTCATCTCGGAATCGCAGAGAAGCGCGGTCTCCTCGAGCACCGCGCCTGTTATCATTGCGCGCTCGAGTCCCGCGAGCGAGGACGTGAAATTTCTGTTTTCGGGCGTATGTATAAGCGATCCTTCGGGTTTATACTTTGGATACATCGTGTAACCTCCTGAACTTTTTATATGGTACAGGGATAATATATTCGTAACAATTCGTTTTTAGAACGATAAAAAATATGTGATGGCGCACTGTGTTCGAATGAGCTATTTGGGCAAAAAACGAAGAAAATCGAAGAAAATGGGGTGCTAAATTAAAAAAATAAAAGTTTTTTCAAAAAAGGGATTGACAAGGGGAAAAGTATGTGGTATAATATGCAAGTCTTAAATGAGGGCTAACTATGCCCATAAAATTCTGTAGGAAAAAGAATGTCCACTTTCATGGCAAAGGCTGAGACTATCGAGCGCCGTTGGTTCGTTATCGACGCAGCAGGCGAGTCCCTCGGTAGAACAGCAGTTAAGGCTGCGAACATCCTTCGCGGCAAGCATCGCCCCGAGTTCACCCCCCACGTTGACTGCGGCGAGTACGTAATCATTATCAATGCAGACAAGGCAGTTCTGACCGGCCGCAAGCTTGAGCAGAAGTACTACCACCACCACTCCGGCTACATCGGTGGCCTCAAGAGCATTCAGTACAAGAAGATGATGGCAACCCGTCCCGAGATGGCAATGGAGCTTGCTGTTAAGAGAATGCTTCCCGCAAACACTATCGGCAGAAAGTCTATGACCAGACTTCACATTTACGCAGGCGCTGAGCACGCACACGCAGCTCAGAAGCCCATCGTACTCGACTGATCGGAAGTAGAAAGGAGTAATTGAAGATGTATACCAGTGCAAAGCCTTATTTCTACGGAACCGGCAGAAGAAAGAAGTCTGTAGCTCGCGTTAGAGTATATCCCGGTACCGGTGCTATCACCATCAACGGCCGCGACATTGACGAGTACTTCGGTCTCGACACAATGAAGCTCATCGTAAACCAGCCCTTCGAGGTTACCGGCAATGTTGGCAAGTACGACATCGTTGCAAACGTAATCGGCGGCGGTTTCTCCGGCCAGGCAGGCGCAATCCGCCACGGCCTCTCCCGCGCACTCGTTCTCGCTGACGAGGCAAACAAGCCCGCTCTCAAGGCAGCAGGCTTCCTGACTCGCGACCCTCGTATGAAGGAAAGAAAGAAGTACGGTCTCAAGGCCGCTCGTCGCGCAAGCCAGTTCTCCAAGAGATAATTTATTATTTCTTATATACAAAAAGCTCTGCTTCGGCAGGGCTTTTTGTTGTTTTACAGGGCGGTTCAATTTGTAAAGAACCCCGCCGTCCTATTTACTTTTTGTGAAAATTATGATATAATGTAACTGTTAGATAAAATTGAATTATGGAGGTTGTTTGCATGAAAAAACTGTTTGCTTTGATTTTTGCATTAATCTTCGTGCTTGGGTTGATAGGTTGCGCAAATCGAGTATCGGAAGAACCAAAATTATCTACCGATACCAAAAACGAAAGCTCGGGATTGACTCAGCACAATCACACGGAATGTGAATTTTGCGGAGATACCGAGGACGGCGGGCGTTGGTTCATAGCGGAGGCTATGGACTCGAATTTCGTCAAGCCGCTTGGGGACGGTTGCTTTGAAGCGGTTGCGGCACTTGACGCAGGGATTTCGCTTCATTATTCAGCGGTAGACGGAGATCCTGAAAAGCGGTTGAGCAAGGGCGACGTTGTTCGTATTATTTACAATGGAATGATTATGGAATCCTATCCCGTGCAGATCGCGGCGAATTCTGTTGAAAAAGCGGAGTAAAAGCGAGTATGCATAAAGAAATAATCGCCCGCGCGACGGCGTATGTGAAGGAAAAATTTGAAAACGAATACAGCGGGCACGATTGGTTTCACACCTTGCGTGTCTTTCGGGCGGCGACGCGGATCGCCGAGGCGGAGGGCGCGGATCTTGTGACTGTGCAGCTTGCGGCTCTTCTTCACGACGTTGACGACAGAAAGCTCTCGCCCGAAACTTATGAGGACAAGGCAAACGCGAGAACCTTTCTGTCCGCAAACAATGTTGACGAAAGCAAAATTGACGAGATATGCCGAATAATCGGTGAGATCTCGTTCGCGGAAAGCTGCGTTCCGTCAACTCTTGAGGGCAAATGCGTTCAGGATGCCGACAGACTTGACGCCATCGGCGCGATCGGAATCGCCCGCGCCTTTGCTTACGGCGGAAATCACAACAGACTGATGTATCATCCCGATATAGCTCCGAATCCGAATATGAGCAAGGAAGAATACATCAAAAGCAACTCCACGACGGTGAATCACTTTTATGAAAAGCTTTTCAAGCTGACCGATATGATGAATACCGACACGGCGAAGTTGATCGCGAAGGAAAGAGATGCGTATATGAGAGATTTCATCGCAGAATTTTTGGATGAATGGGAAGGGAAGAGATAATTCTTCTGCTATAATATTGACCAATCAGAAAAGGAGATCTTTTTATGTATAAATACGAATACGAAACAGTGAGCTGCTATTTTGAATCCTTCGGCTTCGGCGTTGGACATCTCTACAAAACCGATGATTTCCGTTCAATAATCGACAAAAGAGCCGAGGCGGGGTGGAGATACGTCGGCTTTATCCCGACAGCCCAGCGCGCAACGGGACATATCGAGGAAATTGATCTGATCTTTGAAAAGGAAGTCTGATACTGTGGCATGAGGTGATAAAATGACCGTAAAACTCTTTATTTCAGCAATTACAAAATTCCTTTTGGGCGTCATTCTCGTTGGGCTACTGCTGTTTTTGCCTGCAGGAACCTTGAATTGGTTCGGCGGATGGATGCTTATGGCTATCCTTTTCATCCCGATGTTCTGCGCGGGAATTGTGATGATGATAAAAAATCCCGGTCTGCTTGCCTCGCGCCTTGACGCGAAGGAAAAGAGAGGCAAGCAGAGCATTGTGGTCAAGCTCAGCGGACTTATGTTCCTCTGCGGCTTTATCGTCGCGGGGCTCGGCGTGCGTTTTGAGTGGTTTATGCTCCCGATGACCGTGTGTTTTGGCGGCGCTGTTACCTTTATTATCGCGTATATGCTCTATGCCGAAGTGCTGCGCGAGAATACATACCTCAGCCGCACCATCGAGGTGCAGGAGGGGCAAAAGGTCATCGACACGGGGCTTTACGGCATCGTGCGCCACCCGATGTATAGCGCGACTCTGCTTTTGTTCCTTTCGATGCCGATCGTACTCGGCTCGATTTGGTCGTTTTTGATCTTTCTCGTGTACCCCTTCATAATCGCCGCAAGGCTCAAGGATGAAGAAAAGTTCCTTGAGGAAGAGCTCGAGGGCTACCGCGAGTACAAGAAAAAGGTGAAATACCGACTTATTCCCTTTATTTGGTGACCGAATGATTAAAATTACTTACCTTGAAATGGTTATGGCGATCAGCGTGTTGTGGATCGCCGTCCGCACGTTTTTTTCCGTGAAGCATAGAAAATTCGACGTCAAACGCGAATTGCACCTTCTTCTCGTTTATATCTGTCTGATAGTCGTTGCGCGATTTACTTTTTGCCCGCTTCGTAAGGTGGACGGAGTTATTCTGCCCTTGGTGTTCGATGCAACGAATGTTTTCCCGTTCAGAATCAATCTCGTTCCGCTCGTCAATCTTTTCGATTACGACATTTTCTCCGAGGCGCTGATCAATTTCATCGGAAACACGGCGATGTTTATCCCACTCGGAATCGTCTGGCCAATCGTGTTCAAGGAGCTTGACACCCCCCTCAAAAACCTTGCCGCCGGTGCGGGATTTTCACTTCTGATAGAAATACTTCAGCTTCCGTTCTATGACCGAGTCAGCGACATTGACGATCTCTTGCTCAATACCCTCGGCTTTGCGGTTGGATATGGTGTGTATAGGCTTGTTGCGCGGATAAATAGAAAAAAGGAGATGTTGAAGTAATGGCAATTAAGGCAATAGTTGTGGACTTGGACAGAACGCTGTTGCACACGGATAAAACAATATCCCCGTACACAGCAGAAGTATTTAAGAAGTGCAAGCAAAAGGGAATAGCTTTGATGGTTGCGACCGCGCGCCCCTACCGCACGATGACGCAGTTTTGCGAGATCATTGATTTTGACGCAATATCGGCAACCAACGGCGCAAGGATCATCTGCGGCGATTACCGCAAGGAATACGGACTTTGCCCCGCAAGTGCGGAGCGGGTATTGACAGCGTTGAAAAGTTATCCCGACTATCGCGTAACACTTGAAACGGGAGAAGAAGCCTACTCAAACAAGCCGATTGAGGACTATTTTTCGGTCATCTCCGACGATCTCGCGGCTGTTGCAAAGGCAGAAGGAGCAGTAAAAATACTTATAAGCATTGATAGCCCCGAAACTTTGGAAACCGTCAAAAATATGCTGTCCGATGACCTTTATTATACGGTCGCGAATGGGCGTCTGATTCAGATTATGAGCAGAGCCGTGACCAAGTGGAACGGCGTCAAGGATATGCTTGATATCAGTAATATTTCCGCTTCGGAAACGGCATATTTCGGCGATGACTATGACGACATCGAGCCGATCAGAATGTGTGGTGTCGGAGTTGCGGTTTCGAACGCGATAGATGAAGTGAAAGCGGTAGCCGATCATATTGCGGAAAGCAACGATGATGACGGTGTTGCGAAGTTTATTGAAGGAATGATATTTGAAAGATGAAAGTAATTACCCTATGCGGAAGCAATAAATTCAAAAATGAAATGGCAGAGGTTGCCGAGATCATGACACTTGCTGGCAACTGCGTGCTGACTCCAAATGAGCTTACAAGAGATTCCAAAGACGATTATACCGAGGAAGAAGCGCAGATGATCGATATGATGCACAAGGAAAAGATCAGATTATCCGATGCCATCCTTGTTGTCAATGTTGGTGGATATATCGGAAAGAGTACGCAAAGTGAGATAGATTTTGCGGAGGGACTCGGAAAAGAGATAAAGTATTATACCGATTTAGTTGAAAGCGGTGTTGTTCCGATACCTCATTATGATCTGTATAAGCAGTGGTTGACGGCGTTTGGCAAAGGTGCTGATCTTAAGGATTTGGCAGTCCATGTCCTTTCATCCGGTAATTGCTTGTGGCATTTGTTTTCCTATGATTACGTGCCGAGCCTTGACGGAAAAGCTGCGAAAAAGGCTTTTGATAAACTAAAATATACCGAAGCTATTCGCTTTTCTATCGGTTTTTCGGAGCGTATAGAAGATGTTTGTGAAATTGGAAAGCTGTCTGCAAAAGAATTGGACGATTCTAATGAGTGGGATGTTTACATTGTTGCCAAAGATTTTTCGTGGACTTACGTAAGAACTCACGAGAGAGATTATTGCGGTCCGTATTTTTGTAAGTTAAAATAATGTGTAATTACACAAACCGCCGCCGATTTGCTTATGCATTCGGCGGCGGTTTCTATTGACATATCGAGTGAAATTTATTATAATAATAACAATATGATTTTAGGAAGGTCAAAAATGGCTATCAAAGTATTCATTTCCAAAGATAAAAAGCAGTTTAAGGGCAATATGCACTGCCACAGCACGATCTCTGACGGCAGACTTACACCCGAGGAGCTGAAGGCGGCTTACAAGGCGGCGGGATATCAGGTGCTTGCGATCACCGACCATTGCTTCCCCTGCCCTCACAATGATCTGACCGATGATGAGTTCCTTATGCTCACGGGCTACGAGGCGTACATCCGTCCCAACAAAAAGGCGAAGAGTGACCGTTTCCTGCCCGAGGTTCACCTTTCTCTCTTTGCGCGCGAGAAGGATAATGACAAATACGTCTGCTACAACAAGGTCTATTGCAAGTATTACAAGGGCGATCCTTCTATCTTCAATCGCGTAGGCTCGGAGGAGCCCCGCGAGTATACGATGGAGTACATAAACGAGTATATCAAGACCGCGACCGATAACGGTTATCTCGTTTCCTTCAATCATCCCACCTGGTCGATGGAGGATCCCGAAAATATACTCAAGCTCACAGGCTGGCACAGCCTTGAGATGGACAACACGGATTCCTATCTCATCAACTATCTTGAGCACAACGAGATGCTTTATGACAAGCTTCTCCGCAACGGCGTTCGCGTCGGATGCCACGCGGGCGACGATAACCACAACAAGTACCCCTTCGGTCATCCGCTTTGCGATTCCTTCGGCAGCTTTACGATGTTCGTAGCCGATGAGCTGAATTACGACAGCGTTTTCGGCGCGTTTGAAAAGGGCGATTGCTATTCCTCGACGGGACCTCAGATTCTTTCGCTTTCGATAGAAGATGGCAAGACCGTTCGCGTAGAGACCTCGGATGCTGACCGAATCGTTATGTATAACAACACGAGAAAGACAAAGATCGCGTATGACGAAAACGGCGGCACAGTCAATTGCGCCGAGTTCGAGCTTCACGAGAAATCCGACTACTTCCGTATTACCGTTATCGATAAGCAGGGCAAGAGAGCTTGCTCGAGAGGTTATTTCAGAGATGAGTTTTAATAAAAACAGGATTGAGCCGTGGCTCAATCCTGTTTTTTATGTGAATAAATGCTTCCCTTGAAGATCTTTTGTACTTCAAAGTTTTTATCGAGCACGACGATATCCGAGTCGAGTCCGACTTCGAGTCTACCCTTATTCAGACCGAAAAGTCTTGCGGGAGTTGCCGAGAGCATTGTCGATGCCTCGGAGAGGGTAAATCCGCATTCGTTTACGAGTACACGGAGAAGTACGTCTGCTGTCGCAACGCTTCCTGCGAACGCACTTCTATCAGAAAGCTTTGCCACGCCATCCTCGATGATGTACTCAACGCCGCTCATAACGCCGCAGGTCGCCGGCGATCCCGCAACGCTGAGGCTGTCGGTGACTGCGGCGACATTGTCGATGCCCTTGATCTTGACGATCATGCGGACGAGATCGGGCGGCAAATGCTTGCCGTCAGCGATGATCTCGGCACAGAGCTCGTCGCGAAGGTAGGTGCTCTCGATGACTCCGAGCGAGCGGAAGCCGTGGTCGCGAGTTACGGTCGAGGTGCAGGAGTAAAGGTGGGTGATGAGATTGCATCCGTTATCGATCGCGCGCGCCATATCGGCGTATTTTGCATCGGTGTGGCCTGCGGAAACGATGATTCCGCGGTCGGTCAGATACTTGCAGAACTTACCCTCGGGGTCGCGCTCGGGAGCATAAGTCCAGCGGACTATGGTGTCGCCCGTTTCCTCGAGAAGCGGGATATATTCGTCAGGATTCGGCTCGGTGATGTGGTCGGGCGCTTGCGCCCCGCACTGTGCGGGCGAGAGGTAGGGACCCTCCATGTGTGCTCCGAGCAGGTTGAACGCAAGGGGATTTTGCTTTGCGATCTGAATGTTCTTGACCGCCTCGCGCATTATCGGAAACGCGCCGGTGGTGACGGTGGGGACGATGGTGGTTGTGCCGTGTGTCATATGGAAGACGCATCCGTCCACGATCTCCCTTGGCGAGGATTCGGTGAAGCTGAAGCCTCCTCCGCCGTGAGTGTGGATGTCGATGAATCCCGCCATAACGTAATTGCCCGTGGCGTTGATTATCTCGCCTTCGGGTGCTTTATTTGTAATTTCTGCGATCTTTCCGTCCTCTATAACGATAAATCCGTCAAAAATACCGTTCGGCAGAACGATCAGATCGCTTTTGATGATCCTTCTCATAGCTTAAAGAAGCGACGCGCTGTCGGGGTCGAGGTAGAGGATCGAGCCCTCGCGTGTGCGAAGGATCGATGCGGGGCAATGCTCGTCGATGGAGGCGGTCAGGGTCTCGCGTACTGCCCAAGCCTTCGTCGGCGCGGGTACGATGCAGAAAAGATGAGGAGCGCTGACGAGCATCGGAACTGTCAGCGTGATCGCGTACTTCGGTACGTCATCGATCTTAGCGAAGCAACCGTCATTGACCTGCTGATTGCGGCAGACCTCGTCGAGCTTGACGGGCTTGACAAGCTTTTCATCCTTGAAATCAGCAACGGGCGGGTCGTTGAATGCGATATGACCGTTCTCGCCGATGCCCATAACGACGATGTCGATCTTGGTTGCGGCGAGCAGGGAGGAGTAGCGCGCAGATTCCTCATCGGGATCGGTGGCGTCACTCTTGATGTAATTGACGCTCTTGAAGGGCACAAGACCGAAGATGTGCGCGTCAAGAAAGTTACCGAAGCACTGCGGTGCGGAGGAATCAAGACCGATGTATTCGTCCATGTGGTACGCATTGATGCGATTCCATTCGATAGTCTTGTCTGCAACGAGAGAAGCGAGCACCTCGTTTTGCGAGGGAGCAGCGGCGAAGATCATGGAGATCTCGTCTTTCTCGGCGAGCAGTTCACGGATCTTTGCGGCGATATCCTCAGCTGCAGCTGCGCCCATAGCGGTGCGCGAGTCGTATATGTTGACTTTGAGCTTGTCCTGGAAGTAGGTTTTCATTGGTTTACCTCACTTTGTTTGATAGGATAATTATAGCATAAGTTTGAGATGGTGTCAATTACTATATAAGAAAAAGTGCGAATCGTCGGGGACTCTGAACCCGAAGTTCGCGCATAATGCGGTACGATAGTATCATTGGGTGGTAGCGCGAACTCTATTATGTTTCGCTTTGCGAAACATAAGGGGTTCTGAGTCCGTGTGGAACAGCAACATAAAAAGCCAACCGCAAGCGGTTGGCTTTTTATGTTGGTGGGCCATCGGGGACTCGAACCCAGGACCGACCGGTTATGAGCCGGTAGCTCTGACCAACTGAGCTAATGGCCCCAGTTGACCATAATATTATATCGCAAACGGGGGCGTTTGTCAAGAGTTTTTTGAAAAATATATCCTCTATTTGCCGCAATATAGATAAATAATCGACATATATCTTGACTTTTAGGCCTTGCCGTGATAAAATAATATAAAATATTCCTTTTGAGAGGAGTGGCTTCTATGACCAAGCGTGCGCTTGCCGTAATTGCGATATTAATGATACTGCCCATCGTAGTTGCGCTTTATGCGGTTGAAAAATATAAAGAAAACAATCAGGTCGTTGCCGAGTATTGCGGCGGTTTAGATATAATTGAATACGATGGCGTAAAGCTTCGCCGCGTTGAAGGTGCGGAGGAATATCGCTTCCGTCTTGGCGAGTATCTCGGCAAGGTCGGAAACGCCCTCACGGGCGCGCCGCTTTATCGCTTGCTGGACGATGAAACGGGATCGTATTTCGCCATAGTTGAAGGGAAGAGCAGAATCCTTTATACCAAATCCGGAAAATTGGTGGACGGTGTTAAAGGAGAAGACAGCATCGCA
Source organism: Clostridia bacterium (assembly GCA_017632155.1). The sequence goes on along the minus strand of JAGBRZ010000117.1, from coordinate 20,783 downwards.
ACGCTTTTGGTATTTGACGATTTCCTTGTAGTTGAAAAATACGTCGATATCATTGAAAAGATAACCGGTGCATCCGGCAAGAGAGTTTCCGTTGATATGTCAAAATTCCCTGTATTCAAGTATTACGATCTCTATCTCGCTTTTGATTCATCCGCTATCGTGACTGAGTACTTCGGAAGGCTCATTTATCTTGCCGAGCGCGAGAGTTGGATACTTATTTCTCCCGAAGATCTCGAGCTCGCTGTCGAGGAATACGGCGATGAGATTGATGAAACGGTATATCTTGCAACGTTGATCTCGGATGAAGAGGTGTCGGACTTGATAAACTCCTATTTTGAGGAGAAAAACGAGGAAGCAAAGTAACAAAATTGAATAATTTTTGGCTCCGAATGGGTTCATCACCCGTGCGGAGCCTTCTTTTTCGGACGAGAAAAACGGCAAAAATCGGTTTTTAAAAAATATGTAATAAAATGTAATTGATGTATATAAAAGTAAGTGAAAAGGCGAAAAAGGGAAGGGTTTGTCACAAAAAAACGAGCTTTGCGAACGATTTGTGCAAATTGCACAAGCTTGCTCAAAATCAAGGCTTAAATGTGGCTTTTGTGAAGACTTTTGATGCAAAAAAATAGTTGCGCGCGCAATGATTCAAAAGTGTCAACGTAAATTAAATTTACCATATTTAAAACTGCAAACCAATAATGCTGCCGTATAGCTTCTATAAAGGCAAATTCGCGCATTTTGCTGAGTTTTTGAGGAAACTACTTGGTAAATTTGATTTACCCAAATTTTGCACTATGTGAAAAGTGTATGAAAAAGTGACGAAAAGGTGTTTTTTCTCATCACTTGACCGCAAATAGTAGTTGAGCAAATAATTTCTTAAAATTTCCTTTTGCTTTAATTAATTAAATAAATAACTGTTGACTAATTTGAGTTATTGTGGTATTATATCGTTATAAATTTTATGGCATTTTGCCGTCCGGACGTTTGGAATGTTGCCGCATACCCAAATATCTGGGAGCAGAGCCGCAAAATTTGATGCCCGTGGGCGACAGTCTCGCCAACGGCTGCCTCTTTTCGGGCAAAAAACTTTTACAGCGGGGCGGTCTTCCGCTTCCCACCCCGCATAGCGGCTCGCGGCAAAACGCGTCAGCGCTAAATCAGCGGAAATTTATCCACCCGCCTGCTCGTGCAGGCAAAAACAAAACAGGAGGAACCATTTATGGCAACGAAATTCAAAAGAGCGGTTGCTCTTTGCCTCGCGATCCTGACCTTCTGCTCAACATTCTTTGTATCGGTTGCGGCAAACGATACTACCAAAGAACCGTTGAAAGCACCCTCGGTCATATCCAACTCTCTCGCTTCGGCAAAGGAACTGCTCGGCACAATTTCGTACGAAGAATACCTTGATGAGTATTCCGAGTACACCCCCGGTGCAGATGCTATCGTGGTAAACGGACTTGACTACATCGCAGATAAGACCACTGCTGTTGTAGGAAAGAACACCTACGAGGGCGTCGACGCGCTCGACACCGCCGACAGCGGAGTTGTTTCCTGGAAGGTAAACATCCCCGCAGAAGGTCTGTACGCTATCAAGATCGACTATTGGCCCATCGCTGATAAGTCCACATCCATCCAGCGTATCTTCCGTATTGATGACAAGGTACCTTTCAAGGAGGCGTATTACATCTCGCTTCCCAAGGTATGGTCCACAATCTATGATTCCGCAGATGAGCACGATTATGACGGTCATACTCGTTACAACCGTACCGATATTGACGGCAATGAGCTCCGCGGTAACATGGAACAGACTCCCGAGTGGTCCCAGTACAGCCTCAAGGACATTGACGGCTTCTACAAGGACAACTTCGAGTTCTACTTCTCCAAGGGTGAGCATTATATCTCGCTTGAGGGTGTAGCACAGCCCCTCGCTATCAAGCAGATTACCCTCTACCCCTACGAGGCACCCGAATCCTATGCGAACTACATCGCTCAGTATGCAGGCGCGCCCAAGGGTACTTCGGTTCTTAAGCTCGAGGCTGAGTACACCACTCACACCTCCACCAACACCGTATACCCCATCGAGGAGGCTTCTTCTTCCGTAGCAAGCCCTTCGAACGTTAAGGCTACTGTTCTTAACACCATCGGCGGCGACAAGTGGCAGACCTCCGGTCAGCGTCTCCACTACACTTTCACCGTTGATAACAGCGGTATGTATCAGATCATTCCCAGATACATCCAGAACATCACCGACGGTATGTATTCTTCCCGTACCCTTTACCTCTACAGTGATTCCACTGTTGCAGAGGGCGCAAAGGGCTACTACAACGGCGTTCCCTTCGACGAGGCACGCGAGCTCCGTTTCAATTATTCGACTGACTGGCTTGCAGATCCTCTTCGCTTTGGTACTAAGAGCGGAGACGAGGAAAACAGCATCGAATACACTAACTGCGAGTTCTATTTTGAGGCAGGCGTTGAGTACACCATGATCCTTGAGGTTTCCCTCGGAACCATGGCAGAGATCGTCCGTAAGGTCGATGCAGCGCTTCAGTCGATCAACAATGACTACCTTAATATAATGCGTCTTACCGGTGCGGATCCTGACCAGTATCGTGACTATTACTTCCAGAGCGTAATGCCCGATACCATCATCGACCTTTACCGTCAGTCCACCGTTCTCAAGGCAGTTGCAGCAGAGCTTGTTGCTCTTGCGGGCGTTAAGTCCTCCAACGTTGCTACCCTTGAGAAGACCTACATCATCCTCGAGGATATGTCGAGAGATGAGGACGAGGTTGCTCGTAACCTCGAGCGTCTTAAGACCTATATCGGTAACCTTGGTACTTGGGTCAACGATGCAAAGAACCAGCCCCTCCAGCTCGACTATCTTATGATCCAGAGCTCCGAAGAAAAAGCACCGCGCGCTGCGGACAACTTCTTCCAGGCGTTCTGGCACGAGATGCAGAGATTCTTCCAGTCCTTCTTCCGTAACTACGACCGTATGGGTGCTACCGTTGATGCATCCGAGGTTGCAGGTGCGAACGAGGTTTGGCTTGCATACGGACGTGACCAGACACAGGTTATCAGAAACCTTGTAAACAACGATTTCACACCTTCCACCGGCATCACCATCGACCTCAAGCTCGTTGCGGGCGGTACACTTCTTCCCTCCATCCTTTCCGGACAGGGACCTGACGTTTACATCGGTCTTGGTGACGACAGCGTTATCAACTATGCTATCCGTGGCGCGGTTCTTCCCGTCGAGGATATGGAAGGCTTTGCAGACTTCGCTCTTTATTATAAGGTAGACGAAGAGTACAATCCTCTCCTTGATGAGAACGGTGAACCCATCGTCAACCCGAACGCACAGTTCAACGATGCAGCAATGTTCGTTCTCGGTATCCCGGATGCAGAGAACAAGATGCATTACTATGGTCTGCCCGAGACCCAGAGCTTCCCGATGATGTTTATCCGTACCGATATCCTTGCAGAGCTTGGAATCGATACCCTTGACACTTGGGATGACCTTATGGCTGCGGCAACCACTCTCGCAGAGAACAACATGACCATTGGTCTTAACAACGACTACAAGATCTTCCTCTATCAGATGGGCGGTACGCTCTTTGCTGACGAGGGTATGAGAATCAACCTTGATTCCAACTTGGCTCTTGATTCGTTCGAGACTATGTGTAACATGTTTACTCAGTACTCCTTCCCCTATAAGTACGACTTTGTAAACCGTTTCCGTACAGGTGAAATGCCCATCGGTATTGCGGGTTACAACGGTACATACAACCACCTTATCGTATTTGCAACCGAGCTTCGCGGTCTTTGGGAATTCGTTCCTATGCCCGGTTACTATCTGACCAACGAAAAGGGTGAGACATACCTCAACAACGTTTCGGTTTCTTCCGTATCCTCCATCGTTATGATCAACGGTTGTGACGATAAGCCTGCTGCTTGGGAATTCATGAAGTGGCACTCCGGTGCGGAATGTCAGGTAGAATACTCTAACGAAATGGTTGCCATCCTCGGTGACTCGGCTAAGCACGCTACCGCTAACATGACTGCTCTTGAGACTATGCCTTGGACCAACAAGGAATATACCAACCTCATGGGTCAGTTCGGAAACCTCGCATCCATCCCCAACTACCCCGGTGCATATATCATTGGACGTTACACCAAGTTTGCGTTCCTCTCCGCTTATAACGATAACGCAGACCCTGTAACCGAGCTCCTCTCTTATATCACTACTATTAATAAGGAAATCAACCGTAAGCGTTCCGAGTTCAACCTCGAAACTCTCGAGATCGGACAGACACTCGCTTCCAAGAGACATGACTGGATCCTTGGCTACTCCGTAGACGAGGCAACCGAAAAGGTCACCATCCTTGAGGATGCGAACGGCAACAAGTACGGTCTTGAAGCACTCTCCGACAGCGCAAAGAGCACTTATGCAAATGAGATCAAGGCTCTCACCGACGCTCTCGAGGCGGTTCCCACCTATACTGCTTACTGTGCAGATGAATATATCCAGGCTCTCCGTGACGCAGGCGCAGCTCTCAAGGCTGCAACCGCATCCGCTTCGGGCTCCGATGCTGAAGTATTCGCAAATATCTGTCAGTACATCAAGGATTGTGCAGATGCTCTCAAGGAGTATCAGGCTTCCTACCCCCAGAAGTAATCAAGCTTAGTCCGAAAAATACAATAAGGAGAAAAAGTTCATGTCACAGAAAACAGCAACAACAAAGGCTGTCTCCAGAAAAGATATGACGCGCCTTCAGTGGACATGGAAAGAGATGAAGCGTAACTGGGTAGCTTATCTTATGATCGCTCCCTTCTGCCTCGTATTCACACTCTTTACAATGGCGCCCGTTGTGGTATCTATCGTTATGAGTTTCACCGACTTTAACATGATCCAGATCCCCAACTTCCTTTTCCTGGATAACTACATCCGCCTTTTCCTTGACGACGATATCTTCCTTCTCGCCGTTAAGAACACATTCATCTTCGCGGTAATCGTAGGTCCTGTTTCCTACCTTATGTCGCTTATGGTAGCGTGGTTCATCAACGAGCTCGGTCCCCGTATCCGTGCGATCGTAACTCTTATCTTCTACGCACCTTCCATTGCAGGTCAGGTTTACCTTATTTGGGGTACTCTCTTCTCGGGTGACTCCTACGGTTGGGTAAACGCAACCCTTCTCGACCTTGGTCTTATCACCAAGGAGATCCAGTTCTTCGAGGATAAAAAGTACGTTATGCCTCTTTGTATCGTCGTTGCACTCTGGACCTCGCTCGGTACCTCCTTCCTGTCCTTTATCGCAGGTCTTCAGGGTATCGACCGTTCAATGTACGAGGCTGCAGCCGTTGACGGTATCCGTAACCGTTGGCAGGAGCTTTGGTACGTAACTCTTCCCTCAATGAAGCCTCAGCTGATGTTCGGTGCTATCATGGCTATCACCAGCTCGTTCGGTTTCGGCGGCGTTGTTGACGCTCTTGCAGGTAACCCCTCGGTTGACTACTGCGCGTGGACAATAATGCATCACCTCAACGACTATCTCGGTGCCCGTTTCGAGGTCGGATACGGTTCCGCAATAGCAGTTGTACTCTTCGCAATCATGATCGGCGCAAACGTGCTGGTCAAGAGAATGCTCTCAAAGGTAGGTCAGTAAGATGGCAAGATTAAGAACAAGAAAACATAAGGTCGTTCTTAACCGCTCTGTCGGCGGTGACCTGGGCATTACACTTATGCTCACATTCCTCGGAGCATTTATGTTCCTCCCCATGCTCTACGTAGTCATGCAGTCTCTTAAGCCTCTTGACGAGCTGTGGATGTTCCCTCCGAGATTTATCGTTATGAACCCCACGCTGAACAACTTCTCCGACCTGTTCGTTCTTATGAACACCTCGTGGGTTCCTTTCTCCCGTTACATTTTCAACACGGTCCTCGTTTCCGTCTGCGGTACCGCAGGTAACCTCCTCTTTGCTTCGTTGTGTGCATACTCTCTTGCAAAGATCAAGTTCCCCGGCCGCAAGTGGATCTTCAAGACCATTCGTACCTCTCTCATGTTCCACGAGACTGTTACTGCAGTAACACGTTTCACCATCATGAGCGTACTCCTTCTGATCGATACTCCTCTTGCGCTTATCATTCCCGCTTGGGGTTCGACCCTTGGACTCTACCTCATGAAGCAGTTCATGGAGACCAACGTTAATGACTCGGTTCTCGAGTCCTCGAGACTTGACGGTGCAACAGAGTGGAAGACATTCTGGGTCATCGCGATGCCCATGGTTAAGCCCGCTTGGCTTACACTTATCATCTACTGCTTCCAGGGTCTGTGGAACGCCGGTTCCTCGATCTACATTCACTCCGAGCAGTTCAAGTCCTTCAACTACGCAATTGGACAGATCACCGCGGGCGGTATCAAGCGTGCCGGCGCGAGTGCTGCATCCCAGGTTATTATGATGATGGTACCGATCGCGGTATTCATTATCTCCCAGTCGAACATCATCGAAACGATGGGTTCGTCCGGTATGAAAGATTAAGGAGGCAATTATGAAGAAATTAATAAGCATTTTCTGCCTTCTTTTCGTGATGGTAACTGTTCTTGCTCTCCCCGCTGGGGCAGCAAGAACCTACCAGACCTACACCTACTCCATCGACGGTTACGCTCTTCAGTCTCCCGACGCATACACCCCTATCAAGAATATCAACTATATTGATATGGGTCTTGAGAAAGAGCTTGACACCCCGCACGATATCGAGGTTGATGACAAGGATAATGTTTACATTGCCGACACCAACAACAACCGTATCGTAGTTCTCGACCGCTATTACAAATTTATGTTTGAAATCAGCGAGTTCGTTAACGACCAGGGTATTGACGATAAGCTCAACAAGCCCCAGGGTGTTTTCGTAACTGCAGATACCATCTGGGTCTGCGATACTGACCAGAACCGTATCGTAACCTTCGACAGAGAAGGTAACTTCATCAAGATCATTCCCCAGCCTAAGTCCTCGCTCTTCGATGAGGGTGCTGTTTACAAGCCGATCGCTATCGCAGTCGACGATTATAACAGACTCTACGTCGTATCCTCGACCACCTATCAGGGTGTTATCGTTATGAGCGCAGACGGTACCTTTATCCGCTTTGTCGGAGCACAGAAGGTTTCCATCTCTGCTTGGGACAGAATGTGGAGAATGTTCCAGACTGATGAACAGAGAGAACTCTCCGCAGCTAACATTTCTACTGAGTTTAACAACATCACCATCGATGAAAAGGGCTTCATCTTCGTTACTACCTCCACCATTAAGGACAGTGACGTAAGAAAGGCTATCACCGGCAAGTCCAAATCCGGTGACTATGCTCCTGTTAAGATGCTCAACCAGTCCGGTGACGAGGTTATGGCACGTAACGGCTTCTGGCCTCCCGCAGGTGAGATCGATATGTCCGGTAGAGTATCCGAGGGCGCAACCACAGGCGTATCCAAGATCGTTGACGTTGCAGTCGGTCCTGAGCACACCTGGTCCATCATCGACGAAAAGCGTCAGAAGGTATTTACCTATGACGACAACGGTAACCTCCTCTTCGCCTTCGGCGATAAGGGTTCCCAGCTTGGTAACCTTCAGGGTATTGAAGGTATCACCTATATGAGCGACGGTACGATGCTCATCCTTGACTCGACTGCCGATAATATTACCATTTACGAGCGTACTGAGTACGGAGATATCCTTATCAAGGCTCTCGCAAACCAGAACAACCGTATGTACGACCTTGCAAAGCAGGACTGGGAAGAGATCCTTAAGAGAAACTCCAACTTCGACGCTGCTTACATTGGTATCGGTGATGCTCTTTACCGTAACGGTCAGTATGAGGAAGCACTTCCTTATTACGAGGCTGCTTACGATACCGACGGATGGTCCGACTCCTACAAGGAGATCAGAAAAGAGTGGATCGCGAAGTACGTTCTTCTCATTCCCGTTCTCGTCGTTGGTATCATTGTTCTTGTAACCCTCTTCTTTAAGAAGGCTGCAAAGATCAACAAGAGAGCTGCAACTGCAGGCGGCAAGAGAACCTTCACAGAGGAGCTTCTCTATGGCTTCCACCTCATCTTCCATCCCTTCGATGGATTTTGGGACCTCAAGCATGAAAAGAGAGGTTCTCTCAGAGCAGCTATCGTTTACGTAGTTGTAACCGTTGTTGCCTTCTTCTATCAGGCAATCGGCTCCGGCTACCTTGTAAATCCCTATGATTCCTACACCACCATCTTCGCACAGGCAATGAGTGTACTTGTACCTCTCTTCCTGTGGGTAGTTGCTAACTGGTGTCTTACAACCCTGTTTGACGGTGAAGGCAGCTTCAAGGATATCTTCATTGCATGTGGATATTCGCTGCTTCCTCTCGTTCTTCTGGTTGTTCCTTGTACCATTTATACTAACTTCGCGCTCAAGGAAGAGCTCGATATCACAGATCTTCTTGTGACCATCGCGTTCATCTGGACAGTTCTTCTGATCTTTGTAGGTATGATGGTAACACACGATTATACCCTGTCAAAGAACTTTATCACATCGCTCGGAACGATCGTGGCAATGGTATTCATCATGTTTGTTGCGATCCTCTTCACAACCCTTGTTGGTAAGATTATTAGCTTTATTACCAACATCGTAACCGAGATAAGCTACCGAATGTAACTGACAGGAAAGGAGAAATACAATAATGAAAAGAATATTGGCATTGCTTTTGACTGTTATTATGATGTTCGGTACCCTTGCTATCGATCTTTCAGCTGCTTCGGCAGTTCCGGATATATTTGTGCTTGATGACAACAACAAGCCCATCCCCGGTGAGATCGACTGGGAAGAGACTATCAAACAGTACTTGACCCTCCCCTTCAAGTCCGAGCAGGAAAAGCTCGCGACAATGGAAATGATGTATGAAAAGGACGGTTTTCAGCTTTGGGCTGACGATTACACCGGTGAAGTTGCAACCGTAAACCTTGCAACCGGTCAGATCCTTTTCTCCAACCCCTATGATATCGGTATTGAGACCGACCTCAAGAAGGGTACATCCGAAAATATCAGAAAAGAACTCTTCTCTCAGATCCTTATCAAGTATACTGATAACGATACCGATAAGACGATGAACAGCTTTGCTGAGGCTGCATCTCGTGGACAGGTAAACTTTGAGTATATCAAGAACGGTATCCGTGTTGAGTACAGTATCGGTAGAGAAGAAGCGAGAATGCTTGTTCCTCGTGTAATCGAGAAGAACAGATTCGAAGAAAACATTCTTCAGCCTTTTGCTGACGAAGTCAACAAGATGTCTGAAGAAAACGGTCAGATCGTCCTTAACTGGAGAGATTACCTTCCTATGGCGAAGCGTAACAACATGATTAAGGACTCCTCCCCCACAGGCAACCCCAAGGATGGTAACAACGAGTGGTTTAAGTTCGTTAAGCTCCTCGCATTCTATTCCGAAAAGAGCCTTGCTAAGGCAGAGACCGAAAAGGAGCGCCGCTCCATGGAGGCTCTCTATCCTATCTGTAAGAAGATGGATATCTGGGTATGTACTCCCGATATCAGCCGTAACGAGCTTATCACCGTTGAGGGCTATATCAAGACCTACATTCCCGCATACACCTTTGAACAGCTTGAATACGACCATCAGCTGACTGAATACATCGGTCAGGATAAGTCGCCCCCTCTCTTCAAGATGGCTCTCGAGTACACTCTTGATGAAAAGGGTATGAGCGTAAGACTTCCCGCAAACGGTCTCCGTTTTGACGAGTCGCTCTATCAGCTCACTTACGTAAGCATCCTTCCTTACATGGGTGCAGGTGCAAACTATCACCTCAACGATAAGGAAGACCTTTACACCGGTTATAACTTCTTCCCTGACGGTTCGGGTACTCTCTTCCGTCACGAAGACCTCGTTCAGAAGTCTCAGACAGTTGTCAACGGTAAGGTTTATGGTCAGGACTTTGCTTACAACACCATCACCGGCTCTAACCAGCAGGTAATTCGTTACCCCGTATTCGGTATCGTTTCTAACACTCACCGCACCGAAGAGGTGAAGGTTGAGCAGCTTGCTACCGAAGAGGTAATTGACAACAACGGCAACGTCATTATCGTTGATAAGGACGGATCGATCGTTGATGCTCACAAGTATGAGGAAGTTATTGAGGAAGTTCTTGTTGAGGAAGATAAGGGCTTTGTGGCAATCATTGAGGAAGGTGATGCTCTTGCAGAGCTTTCCGACTACCACATGGGTTCCTCCGCAAAGTACAACACTGTACAGATGCTCTTCTACCCCAGACCTAAGGACTCCTACAACCTCGCAAACGCTATCTCCGTTGGTGCAAACGCATCTTGGACTGTTGTATCCTCCCGTAAGTACGTTGGTAACTACAAGATCCGTTACATTATGCTCACCGATGAGCGTATTGCAGAGGAAAAGGGCATCGAGGATTATTACGAGTGCACTTGGATGGGTATGGCTGATGCATATCGCGATTATCTCTATGATAAGGGCGAGCTTGATGCACTCACCACTGAAGACGTACAGGAAGATATTCCTATGTACATCGAGACATTCGGTACTCTCGAAACTCTCGAGAAGATCATGTCCATCCCTGTAAACGTAATGACCTCTCTTACATCTTTCGAGAACGTCAAGACTATGTATGATGAGCTCTCCGCAGAGGGCGTAAACAACATCAAGTTCAAGCTTACCGGTTATGCAAACGGCGGTATGTACTCCACCGTTCCTTACAAGCTTGAATGGGAAAAGTCCGTTGGTGGCGAAAGTGGTTATGAGGATCTCCTTAATTACTCTGCAGAGAAGGGATTCGAGGTATTCCCCGAATTCGACTTCGCGTATAGCCAGGGCGACCGTTTCTTCGACGGCCTTAACCTTAAGAAGCATATAGTTAAGTCGATCAACGACACCTATATGTCCCGCCGTTACTACAGCGCAACACGTCAGGCACACGTTGGACGTTTCGAGCTTGCTATCTCCTCCGCTTACTTCACTCACTTCTATGATAAGCTCACATCCAACCTCCTCAAGAATTACGAGGATACTGCAGCTCTTGCAGGTATCTCGGTAAGTACCCTTGGTACAGACCTCAACTCCGACTTTGACGAGGATGAGCCTTACAACCGCGATGACGCCAAGAAGCATACTCAGGCGCTCTTCTCCAAGATGGATGAAGATTACGATCTCATTATGACCGATGGCGCAAACGCATACACCTGGAAGTATGTTGACTATATTCTCAACATGCCTCTTGACTCCAGCCGTTACAACAACTCCGCAAACGCAGTTCCCTTCATTGGTGTAGTTCTCCACGGAAGCGTTGAGTTTGCAGGAACTCCTTTGAACATGGAAGGTAACATCGGTTACAGCATGCTCAAGGCTATCGAAAACGGCGCAGGTCTTTACTTCGTTCTTTGTTATGAAAATTACGAAGAGCTCAAGGAAGACTACAACCTCCAGAAGTACTATTCCGTTCGTTACGACATCCTTAAGGATGACGTTGTAAAGTACTATACAATCCTTAATGACCTTACAAAGGATCTCCAGCTTTCTAAGATCGTTGGACACCAGTTCCTGATCGGTGAGCGTATTCCCGATGCTGATGAAGTGATCGCGGATGAAGAGGCTCTTAAGAAGGAAGAGGCACTTGCAGAAGAACTTGCAACCGAAGAGGCTCGCAAGGAACTCCAGCAGGCACTCCTCGAGGGTCGTGTATACGCAGCAACCGTTTCCAAGACCGCAAGCGATGAGATCAACAAGCTCTACAAGGATATCAGCGGTTACTACGATGGTGCTGTTAATATCAACGAGAAGGGTATCGTTTCCGTAAGAATCGGTATGAATACTCTCGTTAAGGACGCTCTTGCATATGCAGCAGTTAAGGCACCTCTTGAAGATGCTTTCGCACTTGCAAATGCATGGAACAAGGCAAATAACTCCTTCTCGTCCTTCGTTCTCACCGGCTCCAACAAACTCCGTGCAGAGCTTATTTCTGCTGACCAGAAGGCACAGACTTCTCTTATCACTGCTATCAATGCGATTGCAGAGAAGGAAGCAGCACTCGAGCTCGCAATGGAAAATGCAATTAGCGCAAAGGTTGCCGCTATTCCCACTCTCGTATATGCATACGAAACTGCAGTTGCAGCACGTGATGCTATTACTGATACCACCTCTGCTGACTACAGCGTAAAGCAGATCGCAGTTGATAACGCACTCGCAAATCTCAACGGCTTTGTAGCTTCTCTTGATGATGCACGTGCATATGCAGATGCATTCAATGCTAAGGACGCAGCTGAAAAGGCTATTAAGCAGTATCAGACCAATCTTAGCGCTCTTGCAAAGGCAGCAAAGGATGAGTACACTAAGGCACAGTCCGATCTCAAGACCAAGCTTGCAGGCAATGCAGACTTTGATGCTAAGCTTAAGGCTCTTGATGAAATCACCCTTTCGCTTTCCACTCAGGAAATCGTTAAGTCCAACCTCGAAAAGGCTCTTGCAACTTATTCGATCTCCTATCCCGACAGTGCTGAGCATAAGCTCATCATTTCTTCCATCGCAGAATACGAGAAGAAGATCGTAGACACAAAGGCAGCTATCAAGGTAGCTCAGGATGCAGTTGATGCACTTTACATTGCGGCAGATGCAAAATTTGCTGATCTTAAGACAAAGGCTGAGGCAGCTGCAGCAGCACTTGAAAACTATATGTCCGCAGCAGAGATCGCTGATGCAGTAGCAACAGTTGCAGCAAGCGAAAAGACCATCGAATCTCTCCGCACTGTTATCGAAGCTTCCGTCAAGGCGGCTTATGAGAAGTCCGCTGCAGATTACACAGCACTTGCAGATGCTGAGGCTGATTACGCAGCAAAGATCGCGGCTATGGAGAAGACATACTTCTCGAGCTCCGATTACACCAAGCTTGTTGCAGAAGTAAACGCAAAGAAGCTCGCGCTCCAGCAGGTTCTTGACGGTTATCTTGAGGATGCAACTTATAAGGATTGGTACGAAAAGCTTGTTGCTCCTACTGATGCAAAGATCGCAGAGCTCGTTGCACAGATCAACGGTGCTGATGCTAAGACTCAGATCAAGCTTGCAAACGAGATTCTTACCCTTATGACTACTAAGTACACTAAGGTAAAGGTTCCCACCGTTGTTGAAGGCGTTGAAACCAACGTTCTTCTCGAGGTTGAAAAGGGCAATGACGGTCTTGTTAAGGGTGCAGGTTATATCATCAATGATTACATCACCAAGTGGCAGACCAACTGCAAGAAGACCGACGAGTACAAGAATGCTGAGACTGCACTCAAGAATGCAGAAGCAGCAGTTAACACCTACAAGAACGCAAAGAGCGGTAAGCTTGGCGCGGAGTACACCACTCTCTCCCAGGCAAAGAACGATCTCACCAAGCAGAGAGGTCAGTTCATTATCGACAATAACGATCTTAAGAATGCACTCGCACAGCTCGTAGCTGCAGAAGCAGGTGTTATTACCGCTCAGGCAGCAGCAGATGAAGCAGCAGCAAATCTTGCAGCAGCTAAGGCATTCGAGGGCGTAGACAGCTACTCCAAGGTGCTTGAGGCTTACAATGCGTCAATCGCATCCAACCCCAACATCATTACCGAGTATCAGGCAGCTCTCAAGAATTACAACACCGCATTCGGTTATGTAAAGAGCCAGATCACCAGTGTTAACACTCTCTTCAAGTCGTTCAACACTCAGGTTGATACTCTCAACAAGGCACTCAAGAATTCTGACATCGCAAAGGATTATTACAATTCTGCAGAATTCAAGGGCGTTTATTCCGCACAGTTCCTTGGTGCTCTCGAGAACGTTTATAACGAGACCGTTAAGAACACCCAGGAAGGCAACAAGGTAGTTGATCTTGCACTGGCTAAGTTCATTGAAACTCTTGAGCTTGCAAAGGCAGTTATCCCCAACACAAGCACTGATCTTAAGCTCAACGCTCTTCGCGTAGAGGTTAAGGCTGACGGCTCTCTTGTAATCACCGAGCCCGAGGTTGTTGAAGAGGAGACCGAGGAAGAGGAAGAGATTCCCGAGTATGAGTACACCAAGTACACAGACGACAGCGGAAACATCGTTTACCTTGAATATGAGGGCGGAACTTTCTTCCTTCTCAACTACAACGATTACGCAGTTACCGTTGAATTCAACGAAGTAACTTACACTCTTGAAACTTACGGTGGTATCAAGGTCATTTCCGGCCAGGAACCCGAAAGCTTCACATTTGCAAAAATTAACTAAAGGAGGCGGATAAAATGACAAACGAAATGAAACTTAATAACGTTGTCAGCGAGCAGAAGACCAAGGCTCCCAAAAAGCGCCGCAGCAGCGCGTCGCTTGACAGACGTAAGGCTCGCGCAGGTTATTTCTTTGTACTGCCTTTCCTTATTGGCTTTATCGCTATCTACATTCCTATGATCTGGGATTCGATCGTATTCAGCTTCTGCCGAGTACAGATCGTTCCCGGTGAGGGACAGATCTCCGAGTTCGTAGGCTTTACGAACTATATGGAAGCTCTCTTCGTCAACCCCGACTTCGTTAAGACCCTGGTAACAGGTATTAAAGAGCTGGCGTTCGACATTCCCGCGATCATCCTTTTCTCGCTCTTTATGGCTGTTCTTCTTAACCAGAAGATGGCAGGCCGTGCAGCGTTCCGTGCGATCCTTTTCGTTCCCGTTATTATTTCCACGGGTCTTATGGAGTCCATCGCATCGCAGAACATCATGGACGAAATGGGTGAAGAAGGTATTGCCGACGGTACTGAAACAAGTACCGCGGCAGAGATCGTATCCGCAATTGATATTCAGTCACTCTTTGCCGGCATGAAGGTTGGTACAGAGCTTGTTGAATACGTTGCTACAATGATCAACAACATCTATGATATCGTAAACCGTTCCGGCGTACAGATGCTTATCTTCCTTGCAGGTCTTCAGTCGATCTCTCCCGCGATCTATGAGTCTTGCTCGATCGACGGTGCAACCGGTTGGGAAACCTTCTGGAAGATCACCTTCCCGATGATAAGCCCGATGATCCTGGTTAACGCGGTATACACGATTATCGACTCGTTCACCACAGACCAGAATACGGTTATGAAATTTATCGACACGGTTTACACTCAGGCAAGCGGCGGTAAGGAAATTTCCTCTGCAATGTCTTGGATGTACTTCATGATCGTAATTCTCATCGTAGCTGCGGTAGCAGGTATTGCTTCTGCATTCGTATTCTATCAGAAGAAAGACTAAGGAAAGGAGGATATTTCAATGAACGCACAACAGACAGGTGCTCCTCAGATTACTAAGGAGACAAAAAATAAGATCAGAGTTGAATTTGAGCGTACCCCGCTCAAGGAAAGACTCAAGGCGAAGTTCATCAACATGGCTTTCGTCGGCGGTGTGCTTTGGTATATCGTCCGCTTCGTCCTGCTTCTCGGTATTGCTTACATCGTACTTTACCCCTTCTTTACTCAGATCGCAGGTTCCTTTATGGGTAAGAATGACTTCGTTGACGTAACGGTTATGCTTATCCCCAAGGAGTTCTCGATTGACATGTATAAGTTCATTCTTCTCGAGAATGAATATTTCACGGCATTCGGAAATACACTCCTTCTTTCAGGATCCACCGCGCTTATCCAGACCTTCGTTTGCTGCCTTGTAGCATACGGACTTGCAAAGTTCAAGTTCAAGGGTGCTAACCTTGTATTCCTGGCAGTTATCTTCACGATGGTCGTTCCTCACCAGACCATTCAGTACTCGATGTTTATGAACTTCCGTTATTTCGATATATTCGGAATCATCAAGCTTCTTTCGGGTAATGCAACGGTTGGCGAGATCGGATTCCTCAATGATATTCTTGCGAATATCAACATCTTCGGCGCTGAGCCTACATCAAAGTTCCTTCAGGCTGTAGTTGAGGACGGTGCATTCAACCTTAACAACTCGTATTGGCCTCTCATCATCCTCTCCATCACAGGACTTGGATTTAAGAACGGTCTTTACGTATTCATGCTTCGTCAGTTCTTCATGGGCGTTCCCAGTGAGCTTGAAGAGTCTGCATACATCGATGGTTCCGGCGTAGGCCGTACCTTCCTGCAGATCATTCTGCCTCTGTCTGTGCCGATGATGATCACCGTATTCCTCTTTGCCTTCTCTTGGCAGTGGACCGATGACTTCTACACAACGCTCTTCTTCACAACCAATAAGACGGTGCTTATGCCCGATGTTGTAGACATTCCCTCCTCGCTCACGACTGACTATCCCGGTCAGAATCTCTACTACTCGGCAATCAGAAACACCTGCGGATTGCTCATCATCCTTCCGCTGGTTATCATGTACCTCTTCTGCCAGAACTTCCTGGTACAGGGCATCGAGCGTTCCGGACTTACTGCGGATTAATCGAAGCTTTTCAACACTCTTATTTCCTATTATCGCGGAAGCGATCGTGTATCGCTTCCGCAGAGGAAAGAATCGTCTTGCGTAAGTTTCTTACGCAAGACGATTTTTACATATAAGGAGAAAGTATTATGATTAAAAAACTTTTTGCAATAATTCTTTGTTTTTCAATTCTGCTTGGGTGTTTTGGATGTTCACCTTCCGGTGAGTCCGAGGAGTCAACTGTTGTTATAACTGACAAAGAACTACCCACAGATATTTTGGAAACAACGTCAGCAGATACAGCAGAAAGTATTCCCGAAGAAAGCGTGGAGGAAACAAAAGTGACGGATGATAAAAAAGGCGGAAGCGTGCTTGATTTCAGTTCAAGTGCAGCTCCCAAGTCGCTTCCAAACAGTAATACAAAAATTGTGGGTGAGTTTATCGCTGATTTTGAAAATACTGATAATTATTTTCAAGGGGAAGAGAGAGGCGGAAAGTTCGTATGCGCTGTCAATAGCGATAAAACTCCCAAATTGTTCGGTACCCAATACTGCTCAAAGGCTTTGATCGAGGCAGGTTCCTCGGGTACTCTTGGTTTGAATTTATATGCTAAGCCGGGTCAAAATCTTTCAATGCGCTCACATTTTCATATCAAAAACCGCCCTGATATGAGAGATTATAGCGGTATTATGCTTTACGTTGATACCACTCGCGTTCAATGGCCGAATTCGGCATATATTTCCGATCCGAACGATACCAAGAAACATACCGCCGTCAGCATTAACATCATTCTGTCAAAGTCTTCGGACAATGCGCTGACATCGGAAAACTACCTTGATGATGTGCAAAGCTTTTTCTCTTATTATAACAAGACAGTAAGAACTATCGAGGCTTATTATTATGATGCCGCTTCCGCTCAATGGGTAAAAACTTCGAACGCCTTTGCAACAAAGCACGTTATTCTCGTGCCGGATGAATTTGCAGGATACGTTTACGTTCCTTTTGAGGCTTACTATCACAGCGAAAATACGTCTACTCCAATGTCAGAGTACATAGCGCAAGGATATGCATATCCCGCGCGCCTTGGAGTGTATACCGGTGGATATGATAATGATGAACCCGCAAGCGTATTCATTACCGTTGACGACATAGCTCTTGTACGCGCCGAGGGCGATAAGCCTTGGGAAAGATACGAAGAGGAAGAAAAAGAGGATGTAGTTCGTGTTGAAGGAAACGGCGCGACTGCGAAGGTTACTTTTGTTCTCAACAACAAGAAATCTGATAATGTCAGCTACGAATATTCGGTTGGAAAAACGATATATAAGTCTGATATTCCCAAGACGGCAAACGAGGGCAACAATGTGTTCAATTGCTGGACAAGCGATGAACGCGGACTTGTTCCTTGCGATCCTCAGGGCTATATCGTGACGGGCGACGTCACGTTCTACGGTTATTGGTTCGATAATACCGCGTCCTACGCAACCTCCGCAACCGAGATTGAAAACCGCGACGGCGGTATTTATAATCTGCCCAAGGGAAAGGTGATATTCTACGGCGCTTCTAATTTTACAAGATGGACCACACTTGAGAAGGATATGGCGCCCGAGCTTGATGCACTCAATCACGGAATAGGCGGTGCAACAGACGCTTCGCTTCTTGAACATCTTGACAGACTCGTTCTGCGTTATGAACCCCGAGCGGTAATAATTCAGTGCAGTAACAATGACGTTCACAAGTATACGGATGCACAGTGCAAACAGACGAAGGAACAGCTCTATTCGCGAATCCGCGAGGCACTTCCCGACACTGTAATTATCTTTATCTCCCATATGCCGTTGCCGTCAAGAACTCAGTATTGGCAGATTTCGACAAGGCTTCAGGATCTCAACGTGTGGGTGAAAGATTTCTGCGAGGCTCGCGAGAAATGTGAATATATTGATGTTTTTGATGATATTCTTGAAATTGCGAACGTGTATCTTTCGGGCAACACAAATGCGTATTTCAATGATTCATCCCACTTCAATGCCGCGGGTCAGAAGAAATTCTGCGAGGCTATGAAGCCGGAAATAATAAGGATCCTTTCTTAAAATCAAAAGAAGACCGCAGTGCCGAATTCGGCACTGCGGTCATTCTATATTTATTTAAGCATACCTGCAAGTGTGGTTTCTGCTGCTGCGAGAGCGTCAGCAATGAGAGCAACATCTCGTCCACCCGCCATAGCGTTGTCGGGACGTCCTCCGCCCTTACCGCCGGTGACAGCGGCAACCGCGGAAACGATCTTGCCTGCGTGCGCGCCTGCCTTAACAGCATCGGCACCGCAAACGGTGATGAAGTTGAGCTTACCGTCGGTTGCGACAGCAAGAACTGCAACAACGTCGGAGCGGCTTGCCTTGATCTCGTCTGCAAGAGAACGTGCAACCTCGATAGCCATACCGTCGAAACGAGCGGTGCAGAGGTTTACACATCCAACAGCCTTCGCGCCCGAAAGGAGCGAATCAAGCTTGGTAGCTGCAAGCTTGGAATTGAGGGACTCGATCTCGCGCTTTGCTGCTGCAAGTTCTGCGGCGGTAGCAGATGCCTTCTTTGCAACGTCTGCGGGATTGGGAGCCTTGAGCTCGCGTGCGGTTTCAGCAATAAGATTTTCCTTCTCTGCAATCAGCTTGAGAACTCCAAGTCCGGTTACAGCCTCGATACGTCTTACACCTGCTGCAACAGAGGTTTCGGATGTGATCTTGAACAGACCAATCTCGCCGGTGTTGGAGCAATGAGTACCACCGCAAAGCTCGGTGGAGAAGTTACCCATCTTGACCATACGGACAGTCTTGCCGTACTTTTCGCCGAAGAGCGCCATAGCGCCTTCGCGCTTTGCGGTCTCGATGTCGGTTTCCTTGGTGACGATGGGGGAAGCGAGGAGAATGTGAGCGTTTACAAGGCCTTCAACCTTTTCGATCTCCTCAGCTGTAAGAGCCTGGAAGTGGGAGAAGTCGAAACGGCAAATCTTTTCGCTGACGTAGGAACCTGCCTGCTCAACGTGCTCGCCAAGGACGGTACGAAGAGCCGCCTGAAGGAGGTGAGCAGCAGAGTGGTTACGCTTGATAGCCGCGCGGCGCATAGCCTCGATCTCTGCGGTAACGGTGTCGCCAACGCTGAATACGCCATTGGCAACGGTGCAAAGGTGGAGGTAGATGCCGTCGGTCTTCTTGGTGTCGGTGACGCTGAGGAGCTTGCCATCAGCATAGATGGTACCCTTGTCGCCGATCTGACCGCCGCCTTCGCCATAGAAGGGAGTGGTGTTCAGGATGATGGTGCAGTCGCCTTCGCTGACAGACTCAACGAGCTCACCGTCAGCCATAATGGCAAGGATCTTTGCCTCTGCAGTAGCCTCGGTGTAGCCTGCAAATTCTGTAGCGGGAATATTCTCAAGAAGTGACTTGGAGGAAGAATCCCAACCGCCAATGTTTGCGCGAGCCTCACGTGCGCGCTTCTTCTGCTGAGTCATCAGCATAGTGAAGGTTTCCTCGTCAATGGTGAGGTGGCTTTCCTCTGCGATCTCACGGGTGAGGTCGATGGGGAATCCGAAAGTATCATAAAGCTTGAATACATCTTCGCCCGAAATAATGCTCGAGTTTTCTGCAAGAGCATTGCGAACGAGGTTGGAGAGGATCGAAAGTCCCGCATCAATGGTGGCGTCGAAGCGCTCCTCCTCGATGGAGAGAACCTTCTTGATGTAGTCGGCTCTTGCGGAAAGCTCGGGATATGCACCGCAGCTTTCGCCGATAGCAACTTCAACTACATCAACAAGGAAGGGATGATCGATTCCAAGGAGCTTACCGTGACGGCAAGCGCGGCGGATGATTCTGCGGAGAACGTAGCCGCGTCCCTCGTTGGAGGGAATAACGGTGTCGGAGATCATAAACATTGCGCTGCGGACGTGGTCGGTGATAACGCGGATGGAAATATCGTTGTTCTTATCATCGCCGTACTTCTTGCCGGAGATCTCGCAAACCTTACCGATAACCTTCTGAATTGTGTCAACCTCGAACATATTGTCAACGCCCTGCATTACACAAGCAAGACGCTCAAGACCCATACCGGTGTCGATGTTTTTCTGTGCCAGCTCGGTATAGTTGCCCTTGCCGTCGTTGTTAAATTGAGAGAATACATTGTTCCAGATTTCCATAAAGCGGTCACAGTCGCAACCGGGTTTACAGTCGGGAGAGCCGCAGCCGTACTTTTCGCCGCGGTCAAAATAGATCTCCGAGCAGGGACCGCAAGGACCGGATCCGTGCTCCCAGAAGTTATCGGCTTTGCCAAGGCGAACGATTCGCTCGGCAGGAATGCCTACTACTTTGTTCCAAAGTTC
>JAGBRZ010000116.1 GCA_017632155.1 Clostridia bacterium | reverse complement strand
GTATGAAAACGGAGATCAGGAATTAAAGGATGCTATTACAAACATTTCTCACGATTTGAGAACGCCGTTAACTGCTATATGGGGATATCTCGACTTATTGGAAAAGAAAGACCTACCTGCAGACGAAAAAAGATATGTCGAACAGATCCGCAACCGCTCGGAAACATTAAAACAACTTACCGAGGAACTGTTCCGCTACTCGGTAATATCCTCTACCCCGGAAATGGCCTATGAGAATGTGGATATGCGCCGTGTTGCGGAAGAAACGCTCATATCATTTGAGGGTGCATTGCACGAGGCAGGTATCACACCCGATATTCACTTGCCTGCAAAACCGATTTGGCGTAGGCTGGATTCTACTGCGTTGACAAGGATATTCAGTAATATTATCAATAACGCAATCAAATACACAGACGGGGATTTTTTGGTTGCACTTGATGAAGATGGTAGCATTACTTTTTCCAACACCGCAAAGGAGCTGAATACGGTTGAGGTGGGTAAACTCTTTGACCGCTTCTATACAGTTGACTCAGCAAGAAAATCAACGGGACTCGGTTTGTCAATCGCAAAGCTGCTTACCGAGCGAATGAATGGAACTATCAGAGCTGAATACATTTCTGACAAACTCAATATTGTGGTGTCTTTTCCAAGCAAATAATTATGTTTCATGCGTTACGTTAAGGAGGAGTGTTTCTATGAAAAAGATTCTATCTTATTTGGGCTGGATTTTATTTACTGTTACTTTAATTACGATGTTTTGGATTACAAAACCATCGAAAACAGTTGACTTTAGTGGCGTTGTGACATCAATTGAGTATAACGAACAGGAAAAATGCACCTATTTCACTACCTACATGATTCACGATGAAGAATCAAGAGTTATCATTAAGGCAAGTGATACTATCTCGATTAAGGAAATTACAGGAGAAAAAATGCAGGTTGAAGATATAAATGTCGGAGATCTAATTGATTTGGACTACAAAGGCAAAATAGATGGAAAAGATAGTGTTGTATCAGCCAAATGGATTAAAGTTGCAAAGGGGTATATGTTGGATAAGAATTAGACGAGATACAATCTATTTAATTCCCGGTGCGGTTATAGGAGCATCCACCCACCCAAGAACTAAACACGGATGATGAAAAAGCCTGTAACTTGCAAAAAAGTTACGGGCTTTTGCGTTTTCTTATAAGGAATTTTATATTGCTCAGTTGTATAATAAGTGAAGGGGTCAGACGTGATCCCACGTTAGGAGGAAAGATCTATGGATAACGGCGCAAGTAGCTACCGCCGTTTCCTTGATGGTGATGAAAGTGCCTTTGACGAAATAATGAAGGAGTTGTTTGACAACCTCGTTTTCTTCATAGATCGTTATGTGCATGACGTCCACGCAGCCGAAGATATTGCCATTGATGCCTTTTCAGATCTGGTGGTTAATAAGCATCGGTACAATTTCAAGGTAACGCTGAAAACTTATTTGTTTATGCTCGGTCGCAGCCGTGCCTTAAATTACATAAAGCACCGCAAGGTTATTGACTTTGTAGAGCTTACTGAGGCAGACAAGGCGTCGTCCGAACAGGAAACATTAGAAGAAATTGTCCTTGCAGACGAGCGAAAGCGTGTGGTAAACAACGCTCTGAACTCCCTGCCGGATGATATGCGTGTTGTCATTCACTTGATATATTTTGAAGACTTGTCTTATGACGAGGTGGCCAAGGTTATGAAAAAGAACCGCAAACAGGTTGACAACCTTTTATATCGTGCTAAAAAGGAACTTCGCATCATTCTTGGGAAGGATGGTGAGCTGTTATTATGAGAAATTTTGAAGAAAGAAAAGCGGAAGTATTCCGCCGAAGTGAAAACAGAATAAAAGAGCGTAAGAGAAACCGCAATCGCATTTTGGCTCTGTGTATCCCTCTCTGCTTGATTCTTACCGTGTGGTCTGTAATGATCCTACCCGCTATGCTTCCTGTATCAGAAAAAGATGCTGGCGCAGAGCAAGAAATAGGGTTTAACGGCAGCACAAATGATGCTGATGGTGCAGAAGGAAAGCATATATATTTATCGATCGAAGTGAAAGATAATGATTCAGATTTTTACTCTGAAATTACTGATTCATCAGGCGTAACTAATGTATATGAGAATGTATTTCTTGCGTTCGAGGACCAAGATGCCGGCAACGATATGTCAGGAGTAATTCAAGAAAGCACTTCGGATGATGAATCGAAAGAATCTGCCAACAACTCCAAGGATAGCCATAGTTATACCATAACAATGAACGCTGCAGATGGTAGCAATAGAGTTTATCTTTTGGATAACAACATACTGAAAGATATTTCTTTTAATAGAACAGTTATTCTTAACGATGAACAACTCGCTAATTTGAAGTTGGCTCTCGGATTAACAGACTGAGAAAGGAGATGTCCTATGGAAAAGAAAAGATGCTTAATTTTGCTCGTAGTTTTTGTATTTGTATTTTTACTTGTCGGCTGTTGTAAATCTAAGGGCGAAGATTTGCAAGCAGCAATAAGGGTAAATGGAACAATTTATTATTCAACAAACAATGCCATAAGTGTAGAAGTAGATGAAAGTGCTATTCAATACACTACATCCTATGCTAAAAATGGTGTACCAAATAAAGATGGTGAAGCAAATTTTAACAGAGAGTTAGGAACTCCTTATGCTATTCTTGATGATGCAATGGTAGTTGTTCTCATAGAAAATGAGTGGATAGAGTTTAAAGAAAAGTAAAACCATTCTGATCAAACAAAGGAGTGTGATTATATGAAAAAGAAAAAATGGATACTACCTGTAGGTATTGTGTGTGGAATAATCGTTATTTGCGCTGCTGCTGTTTTTGCGTTCGGTGCCATATTGAGTACTCAAGGATACAGTATTACAACCGGTCGCTTGTACTTTGCAGACAACGGCACTTATCTGATTGACAACGACGATATGGCAATGCGGGTTTCTGATTGCACTAATGACGCAGATCTGTTTAAGGGTTATCAGAATGGCGATAAGGTGATATTGTTCCATAACGGAGTTGAAGAATCATATCCTGCCCAAACCGGAGGATATTATATCATCCGCACTTCTAAAGGTGATGGCACATATAAACCTACTGATGAAGTATTAGGCATTGGTGTCCTGCCTGATAGTATGCGAGTTCCAGATGGTTCTCCTGTTGATTATGATGTGCAATATATTAGAACGAATGGTTATCACGAAGATGTTAAATATCCCGTTGTTAAGGTTATTCGCTCTGTTGATGAACTAAACAATTACTACAATGCTAATAAAGACAAGTATGACTTAGGACGTCATGAAAAGGTTTACTCGGATACTACTATTGGTTTTCTCGATGCTTGCGATAAATATGATGAAGCGTATTTTGAAAAACAGAGTCTCATAATAGTGCTTCTTGAGGAAGGCAGTGGTTCAGTTCGTCACAAAGTAGAATCGGTCATAATGGGTACAGATAATGTGTGCTATATCAATATAGATTCGATTGTTCCCGAAGTTGGTACTGACGATATGGCTGAGTGGCATATCTTAATTGAGCCGGAGCAAGATATCACTGTTCCAAGTGAGTCTGATGTGATCGTTTATTTGGATGGTGTAAATCCCAAGACTCAACCGAACACCGTGTACGAGTCGGGAGCGTATTCAAACATTACACTTACCATCCCTTACAACTGGAATTATGAGATAGAACGCGGTAACAATGCCAACGAATACTGCATTACTTTCTGGCCTGCCGATCAGACCGAAGGTAAAATCAAAATGTGGTACTATACTGCATTCGGTGTTTGCGGTACAGGTCTCGAAGAAAAGGAAATTACTGTCGGAGAATATGAGGCTTGGCAAGGTACCTATGATAACAAGAAAGTTTGGGATTTTATCAGTTTTCGAGGTATGCCCGGCTCCTATGTTGCAATGAATGAAGGTGCCGATAAATGGTGGAGTCAGTATGGTGATGAAGCAATGCAAATTCTCAGTTCTGTCAAGATTGCAGATAATATTTTAACCGAACAGCAGATCATCGACCTTGCAAAAAAAGAAGTTACCGTAGAATACAATCAGACGAGCGCAAGATTTGATACTGAGAAAGGTCTTTGGACCGTCAGCTTCTCAAAGAAAAACACAGCCGGAGGAAATCAAGATTTTACTGTTACACACGAAGGTAAAATCATCAATGTAGAATACGGTGAATAAGGAGGTGCCTCAATGAAAAAGAAGATATGGATACCTATAGCAATAGTTGTTCTATTGGCTATTCTTGTGATACCCATTCCAACGGGTGTTTATAAAGATGGTGGAACGAGAGAATACACGGCTTTGACTTACAAGATCGTGGATTGGAACAGATTGACCGATGATGGCTCCATCTACAGCGCCACTAAGGTGTATTTCTTTCCTAACAACTTCCGTTCCATTGATAACCTATGGTACAAAGAAGAACCAAACGTAGAGCACTCTTTCATCGCAACCATACTTGAAATCAATGGCTCTTCTGTTACGGTACAACCGGTTGAGAATAGTGCTGTACTAATGAGTTCTGACAAGGTTTCCTTTGGAACAACAGGACTTGAAAAGATCGATGTAGAGGTTGGCAGTGTGGTAAAGGTCATCTATACTGGTGGCGTGATGGAATCTTATCCGGCTCAGGTTCATGCAACAAGTTGGTCTCTATCGAATGATTTTCGTCATTTAGAATATACAGAGCAATGGCTTCAAAAATCAGACAACACAAAGAAGAGTAATGATTATATCAGCGAACACATTGTAATAACCAAAATATATTCCAATTGCTTCTTCGCAGTAACTGCAATAGATATGCCGTATCAAATCAAGGTGAACGGTACTCTTTCTGACGAATGGTGTGTTGGTGATCAAGTGGCGTGTACCTATGAAAATGTTTACTATGACGATGCAACAAGGCACGTTGAAGCCGATATGAAAACGATAAAAGTAAGCGATTGGCAACCGGAACCCGGAGTAGATTATAAACCGGTTATCTATCTCTATCCTGAAAAAGAAATGCAAGTGTCTGTTGACTTGACGCTTGATGGCAAACTGACCTGCACCTATCCGGCATATAACAATGGTTGGACGGTAACAGCGTCTCCCGATGGCACTCTTGTTGATGCCAAGGGACAGACTTATAATTACCTCTACTGGGAGGGCGAAACCTACGCGCAGTATGACCTTTCAAAAGGATTCTGTGTTAAGGGAGAAGATACCGCAGCGTTCCTTGAGGATGCTCTTGATAAGCTCGGTCTTACTCGCCGTGAAGCCAATGAGTTCATCGTTTACTGGCTGCCTTTGATGGAACAGAATGAGTATAACATCATTTCCTTCCAAACTGATATTTACACCGAAGCAGCACAGCTTAAGGTAAATCCTGCTCCTGATACGCTGATTCGTGTATTTATGGCTTGGCAGGCATTAGAAACCGCTGTAGATCTGCCCGAGCAGGAGTTGATTGCACCTGAACGCAATGGCTTTACAGTTGTTGAATGGGGTGGCACCGAACTGAAATAAGGAGGCGACGATATGAAGATTAAAAAGAGTCTCTTCGTTGTATTACCTCTTGCTACTCTAATACTTGAACTTCTGCCTTACGGAGTTGTGTTGAACTTTGCTAATCCTGAAGGCGAGCCGTGGCGCAGAACATATTCCTATTTCAGTCTGACACCATTCGGATATGCAAACTTCGGTCCGTTCATCACTGCCATACTGACTTGTGTTTTGCTTGTACTGGTGGTTATATACCTCTTTAAACCGCGTAAGGAATTGAACACCGCTATTTTGAATGTGTCCGGCTTCGCAACTGCAGCGTCCCTTTTGCCCCTGATATTCGGCTTTGACTACATCACAGTGATCGGTGTTATCATCACCGCACTCCTGGCAGGAATATTTGGGTGCGGATTTATCAAAGCAAAATAATCTATAAGTCAAAGGCGTCGCAGAAATGCGGCGCCTTTTGCTATATACTCAGAAAGTATTGACAAACACAGACTATTGTGATAGTATAGACTATAAGAATAGTCTGTGGAGGTTTGTTATGCAGGATAAGTTGTTTGAAAGTGAAGCTAAGGTGATGGAGATCGTATGGGCTAAAAGCCCCATTTCTGCAAAGGAAATCAGTTTAATTGCAGCTGAAACAATTGGCTGGAATAAGAATACTACCTATACGGTAATCAAAAAGCTGGAGGCAAAGGGATTTATTCTGCGCGAAGATCCCGGGTTTATTTGTACGCCTCTCATATCTCAAAATCAAATGCAAAAGGTTGAAGCTACGACACTCATAAAGAAGGTGTTTGGTGGGTCCCGCAAGGCGTTATTTTCTGCCTTGCTTGAGGATGAGCCGTTATCCGATGAGGAAATCGATGAGTTGCGCAAGCTGATTGATAATAGGTGACTGTTATGCTGCAGGAAGTTTTTTATTGGATATTCAATATGAGCATAACAGCAGCCCTAACCGGCATTCTTGTTATGCTTATCAGATTGATAAAGAAGATACCGAGAAGAATGATGGTATTTCTTTGGTTGGTTCCATTTCTGCGAATGACGGTTCCTTTGGGGTTGAACAGTCCTTACAGCCTAATGACCCTGCTATCAAAAATCACTACCAAGACGGTCGTGGTGTTTCAGCCCACCGAGGATATAGCCTTTTCAATGATGAATAGTGTTATGGCTGCGAACAGTTATTTTCCGATAACGTATAAGGTCAATATCCTTGATGACATATTCGGCGTGGCCTCGATTATCTGGATCATTGTCTCTCTGTCTATTCTTTTGATGTTGATAATTATATACGCTACAACGATGCACGAAATCAAGGATTCAACTCACTTAAAAGAAAATGTTTATCTCTCAGAAAAGGTTACATCGCCTGCGGTTTACGGCATATTAAGGCCCAGGATTATTCTTCCGGTATCGTATAAGAATAGAGATATTGAGTTAATCTTACAACATGAAAAGGCGCACATACGCGGTCTTGATAATCTGTGGAGAATGATAGCCTTTATGGTTGTTGCGTCGCATTGGTTTAATCCGATAGCATGGATATTTTTAAGAGCGTTACTTGCAGATTTAGAATTATCTTGTGATGAGCGCGCTCTTGTAAAGATTGGTTCTGACCGCGCAAAAGAGTACGCATCTGCATTGTTGGAATGTCGTCAAGGACCAACGGTTTTTGCATCCGCGTTTGGCGGCGCGAGAATTCGTACTCGAATTGAAAATATACTGTCTTTTAGAAAGTTAACATGGGTTTCCCTCGTGGTATTTGTTGCGCTGATTGGATTCATCTTCTATGTACTGCTTACTAACGCAGGATGAAAGGAGTGTAAAGATGAAAAACAAATCATTTAGCAGATATTATCTGTTTTCCTGTCTTGGCGTATTGATAGCTTCGTATTACCCGTTGTCGATGGGAATTAGGGTGATTACCGATATGCTGGCCAATGGAACGGTAATGAAAGAAAACTATCCCAAATACATCATTCCGTATACGCCTATAAGTATAGCGATCATTGTCGGTGTACTTTTTATGCCCTTACTTATGAAGTTGTTCAAGAGATTTGCTCTTGCGGGCGGTGCGGCGATTTCAACCGGTTTGTTCTTTGCGCTTGAATTGCTCTTTGAGCAGAAAATTGTTGTTTCAACTGCGGAAACCGTTACCAAGCTTGAAGACTGGCAGATGTTTATGTGTTATATACCTCCTGAAGGATGGGGAGAAACCGTAACTACATACAAGACGCAGACGGCAGTTGATATTC
>JAGBRZ010000115.1 GCA_017632155.1 Clostridia bacterium | reverse complement strand
TTTTCGATAGTCATTTTTTGATTCTCCTAATTTCTAAAATTTTTGTTTATTCCTTGATACAAACTGTCAAAACCTTGTATCCGTTTTCGTTATCGTACTTAGTATCGGAGGCGCAATTCTTAATAATCATTTCGCTCAGCTCATCCAGCACCACGAAGGCTTTATTTGTGATGTTGTGGCGCAGGACAACTTCCTTTTTGCCTGTTGCTTCTTCATAGGCAACGGTCAGATTTACTATTCCCTCTCCGCCGATTGGCTGAAGACCTGTCAGCAGTTCCTCTGCGACAAGCCGAACACGATTTGCAACTTTGGGTGCAAATGCGTATTTACTGCAATAAGAGGAAACCTGTGCGAGAACGGTATAAATATCAATGTCCTCTACGGTGGATTCGTATGTATAGGTTTTCAGCTTGCGGACAAAGGCAATCGTCTTCTCCCGTTTCGGATGATTGAAAAACTCCAAAGGAGAAGCTTCCTCATAAACGCCACGATCGGCAAGGAAAATGATTTTACTTGCCACGTTCTTTGCAAAAGTCATTTCGTGCGTGACGATTACACAGGTCATACCATTTTTGGCAAGATTGCGGATAACCGCGAGAACCTCGTCAACCATCGTAGGATCAAGAGCCGAGGTGGGCTCGTCAAAGAGAATGATCTCGGGCTTCATTGCAAGGCAACGGGCGATAGCCACACGTTGCTTCTGACCACCCGAAAGCTGAGAGGGCATATAGTCGGCTCTCTCCTGCATACCAACCATACGAAGGTATTCCATGCCTTCCTTGATTGCCTGCTCCTTGGGGATCTTATTCACAAGCATTGGAGCCTTGATTACGTTTTCAAGAACAGTCAAGTGAGAAAAAAGATTGAAGCTCTGATACACCATACCCATTTTGCGGCGGATCTTGTCAATATCAGCACCTTTGGCTGTGATCTCATCACCGTCAATGAATATCTGTCCCGAGGTGGGCGTTTCGAGCATATTGAGTGAGCGAAGGAAGGTCGTTTTTCCGCAACCGGAGTTGCCGACGATAACGATAACGTCGCCCTTTTCAATATTCTCGTTAATGTTTTCCCAAATAAGGTTATCCCCAAAACGCTTGGTAAGATTTTTGATTTCTACAAGACTCATCTTATCTCACCTCCGATTTCTCAAGATAATCCTTGGATTTGATATGCTTTCTCTTTCCCATTCTTGTTATAACAAAATCACCGAGTGTTCCGATAAGGAAGTATCCCGCAATCGAAAGCACAATGCCAAGGGCAGCATTGGAGATACCGTCAGTGGTACTTAAGAACTCTTTTACTCCGATTACAGACGCAACGCTGGTGATCTGCATACACATCACGAACATTGACATATACACGGGAACGATGCTCTGAATGATTTGAGGGAGCATAATGTGAAAAAATGTTTGCATTTTGCTCATTCCAATGGTACGAGCTGCCTCTATTTCACCATCTGCAACCGAGCAAACACCGCCGAAAAATACGCCCGTAAGATTAGCCGCAACAAAGAGTGACAAACCTATGTAAGCTATGAGGATGGAACCGTTGTTTCGCTCACCCATAATGATAAGAGCAAAAAGCATCAGCATGACAAGCGGCGGTATCTTAATAATGATCCCGTTATATACCTTCGCAATCGTTCTTATCGCCTTATTTTTGGAGCAGAATCCGGCGCACGTCAGAATACCGATCAAGGATGCCGTTACAAAGCATACAATTGTCAGAAAAAACGTA
>JAGBRZ010000114.1 GCA_017632155.1 Clostridia bacterium | reverse complement strand
TCATTCGCATCTTTCTGTCCACTGTCCACTAACCACTGATTACTCTTAAAGCTCCTCGGCAAGTTCGAGAATCAACTTTTCGGTTTTCTCCCAACCAAGGCAGGGGTCGGTGATGGACTGACCGCAGACATAGCTTGCCTCGTCGGTGACCTTCTGTGCGCCGTCGATGAGGTAGCTTTCGATCATAAGGCCCTTGACGAGCTTCTTGATGTCTTCGCTCTTGCGGCAGGAGTGGATGATGTCCTTGGCGATCCTGGGCTGTTCCGCCCACTTTTTGCCCGAGTTTGCGTGGTTGGTGTCAACGATGACGGCGGGATTGGCGAGGTTGGTCTTTGCATATGTTTCGCAAAGGTCGCGCAGATCCTCGTAGTGGTAGTTGGGGTAGGATTTGCCCGAGCCGTCAACGTATCCGCGAAGGATGGCGTGTGCGAGGGGATTGCCGTGGCTCTGAACCTCCCAACCGCGGTAAATGAAGGTGTGGCTGTGTTGTGCGGCGGTGATCGAGTTCATCATAATAGAAATATCGCCGCTTGTGGGGTTTTTCATACCAACGGGAACGTCAATTCCGCTTGCGGTCAGGCGGTGCTTCTGGTTTTCAACCGAACGCGCGCCGACAGCGGTGTATGCAAGCAGATCGTTGAGGTAACGGTAGTTGTCGGGGTAAAGCATCTCGTCGGCGCAAGCCATACCGTAGTCGCGGAGAGCGCGGCTGTGAAGATCACGAATAGCGATGATGCCCTTGAGCATATCAACGTCCTCTGTGGGGTTGGGCTGATGGAGCATACCCTTGTATCCGTCGCCGGTGGTTCTCGGCTTGTTGGTGTAGATTCTGGGAATTATGATTATTTTATCTTCAACTTTCTTTTGAATATCAGCAAGCTTTTCGATATACTGAAGCACGGGCTCGGGGCGATCTGCGGAGCAGGGGCCGATGACGAGGACGAATTTGTCACTCTCGCCCTTGAAAACTTTTGCAATCTCAATATCGCGTGCTTCCTTGACCGCTTGCATTTCTGCGGTGATAGGGAACTGCGCCTTGATGTCCATCGGGATGGGCAACTTGTGCTTAAAAGTCATATTCAACATCTGGCTCATTTTTATTTATCTCCTTTTGAGTTGGTTTGGGGGTTAATATCGAATAATTTTCGCCTTTCGGTAGAGGTACGCATCATTTGGCGCATTGTTGTCGTGTCGCCTTCTTTGAGAGCCTTGCGCATTTTCTCAAAAGTTTCGGAAAATATGTCCATCTGCTTTGCAAGCTCGTCGCGGTTGCACATGAAGAGCTCGTTCCACATTGCGTCATCGATCTTTGCGATACGCGTAAGATCGCGGAAGGAGTCGCCCGTGTAATCCACAAGGTCGGGCGAGTCGTTGCAGCACATCAGCGTGACTGCTATTGCGTGTGTCAGCTGAGAAAGGAACGCGATCATTTCGTCGTGCTTGTCGACGGAAATGCGTGAAATACGCGCAAATCCGAGCTCGCGGCCAAGATCTTCGCAAAGGATGCAGGCTTCCTCGGTGTTCTTTTCTGTGGGAACGACAAGGTAGTTTGCTTTTTTGAAAATTTCGTCGGTTGCGTTCTGCACGCCGAGGCATTCGCGGCCCGCCATCGGGTGCGCAGAAATGAATTCTGCGCCTTCGGGAATCATCGATTGGATGCGGTGGACGGTGTAGCCCTTGACGCCCGTGACGTCGGTGAGCACCGTGCCGGGTTTGATAAGGTTACGGTTTTGCTCCATCCACTCGATCAGCACTCGCGGGTAGACGGAAAAGACGATCAGGTCTGCCTCTGCGA
The DNA here is from genome assembly GCA_017632155.1 of Clostridia bacterium. Next base: position 13,818 of record JAGBRZ010000114.1, on the reverse strand, counting down.
TCATGTCGGCATCAACGCCCGTTTTGCCCTCGGCAATAATGCCTGCTTCAAGCGCATAGTCGATGCTCGATTGCGAGCGGGTGAGTGCTTTGACCGTGTAGCCTTTCTTTGTCAGCGCCATGGCATATGAGCCGCCGAGAAGTCCAAGGCCGACGATCAGTATTTTTGTATCTTTTGTAAGTTTCATATTGTTTCGGTTTTTGTGATGTGTGCGCCGAGGGCTTCGAGATTTTCGAAGAAATCGGGCATACTTTTTCTTACTGCCTCCGCACCCTCAATCTCGCCGCCGAAGCGGAGGGCGAGGACGGAAAGGCTCATTGCAATGCGGTGGTCGTTGTGTGAGGAGAGGGGAACCTTCGGGGCGTGAAGCTCGGCGGGCAGCACGTTGACCGTTCCGCCGTTTTGCCCATCGATGACCTCAATGCGTGCACCGAACTTTTCAAGCTCTTCCTTCATTGCAGAAATGCGGTCGCTCTCTTTGAGGCGAAGACGGTCTGTGTGGGTGAAGCTTCCTCCGCCCAAAAGAGCCGCGGCAGAGAAGAGAATCGGCGCAAGATCGGGGCAATTCGAAAGATCAATTTGCTCGGATGAATGGGCTTTAAGTGCCTCGAAATGCTTGTTAAAGACCATATCTCCCTGCAAACTGCTTGGGTTAAGACCCGCAACGGTAACCTTGCAGTCAATGAGATTCAGCGCCTCAAAGAACGCGGCATTCGAGGCATCCCCCTCGATATTTACGTTTGCGGGGGTGTATTTTTGGTTGCCGTTTATATAGAAAATATTATTTTCCCGAGTAACTTTTATGCCGAATTTTTGGAGCGAATCAAGCGTCAGATCGATGTAGGACGCGCTTTCGAAATCGCCTTCAACGATGATCTTGCTCTCGCCTCTGCAGAGCGGAAGGGCAAATAGCAGACCCGTGATGAACTGGCTGCTGACGTTGCCGGGAAGGCGGTATTCGCCCGATTTGATTGGTTCCCCCTCCAAAAGTGTAAGAGTATTGCCGTGGGGACGGCAATATCGAACTTTGAAAATATCCGAATATACGCTGAGAGGGCGTGAGAGAAGCTTTTTGCTTCCCGAAAGCTTGAATTCATCGGGAGAAAGCAGGCAGATCGGAATCATAAATCGAAGCGTGCTTCCCGATTCTCGGCATTCAAGGACGGAAAGAGATTTGGGTTTTCCGTCGATTCCAAGGACATTGAGCGTCGAATCGTCGATCTTCTTAATTTTTGCTCCGATAGCTCGCAAAACGTCGACAGTCGCAAGGATGTCCTGCGAAAATGCGAGATTCGAGATCACGCTCTCGCCGTCTGCCAGCGCGGCGCAGATGAGTGCGCGGTGCGAGATGCTTTTCGAGGGCGGTGCCGTAACACATCCCGAAAGGCGCGACGGGGCAATCTTTACGTTAAATTTTTTCATTTTTCTTTGCTTTTTTATGCTCGATCAGCAAATCGATTGCTTCAAGATAGCCGTCTGTGCCGTGACCCGAGATCGTTGCGATGCAAGCCTCGCGGACGTAGCTGATCTGTCTGAAAGCCTCGCGCTTCGACACATCCGAGATGTGAACCTCAACGGTTGGGATGCCGACAGCTTTGAGAGCATCAAGGAGAGCCACCGATGTGTGCGTATATGCCGCGGGGTTGATGACGATTCCGTCGAATTTCATATAAGCCTCCTGAATGGCGTCAACAAGAACGCCCTCGTGGTTGCTTTGGAGAACTTTCAGATCGACCCCACGCACTGCGGCATAGTTTTGTATCTTCGCAAGCAGAGAGGCGTAGTTTTCTTTGCCGTAGATCGAGGGCTCGCGGATGCCGAGCATATTAATATTTGGTCCGTTGAGAACAAGAATTTTCATATTATCATCTCCGAAAAGATTTTTAAAACTTCATTTGCGTTGTTTTTGAGTTCGTTATTATGTGATATTGCGATGACTGCATCTGCCGCCACGGTATAAAGCGGATGGCGGGTGCGGTGTAGTTCTTCGATAACCTCGCGGCTTGATGAAAGCGGTCTGTCGGGGGTGACGGGAAGCTCGTCCGTGGAGCAATCAATATAAAGTATCTTGCCGTTTTGGCGGAGAAGAGGAATGTTTCCCCATCTTTTAACGATTCCACCGCCCGTGGCGATCACGATTCCGCTCCTCTTTGATACCTCGCGCACAGCTTGCGTTTCGATGTCGCGGAAAGCGTTTTCACCCGATTCGCGGATGATCTCGGCGGGATGCTTGCCCGTTATTTCTTCAATTACTGTGTCGGTGTCGATGAAGGCTCTGTCCGTCATCTCCGCGATCAGCTTGCCGAGGGTGGATTTTCCGCTTCCTGGCATACCGATGAGGACTATATTTTCTTTCGATTTAAAGATGTTTTTGATAACCGCTTCAACTTCTTTGTCACCAATTTTTTTACCAAGGAAAATTTCAGATGCCTTTGCCGCTTGCAGGATCAGCATCATAAGTCCGCCAACTGCGGGAATTCCCCGCCCCTCGGCTTCAAGGATGAGATTCGTTCGCAAAGGATTGTATATCGCGTCGATCACGCCCGAGAGGTTCGGAAAATGCGCGATATCAATCGGCACTCCTTCGGTTTTCGGATACATTCCAAGAGGTGTGGTGTTGACGATTATCTCGGCATCCGAATGAAGCGCGATCGCGGTTTCGTAGGTTACTGTATTTTCACTTGCTTGGCGCGAAACCGTGATAAGCTCTTTTGCGCCAAGGTCGGAGAGCACCGCTTTTGCGGTCTTCGAGGTTCCGCCCGTGCCGAGAATGAGAGCCTTTTTGCCGCCGATCTCAATGCCCGCGCGGAGGATCATCTCGCGCATACCGTAAAAATCCGTGTTGTCACCGATCAGCTTGCCATCGAGCTTCTTGATCGTGTTGACCGCGCCGATCTTTTTTGCGGCATCGCTGACAGAATCAAGATGGGGAATGACTTTTTCCTTGTAAGGAATCGTCACGTTGATGCCCTCGAACTTGCGCGCTTCAAGGAAGGGAGCGACCTCGTCGGGCGTCAGCTCGCGTATTTCGTAGGTATAGTCCGCGAGGGATTCGTGTATTTCTTTTGAAAAGCTGTGCGAAAGCTTTTCGCCTATAAGTCCGTATTTCATTTTGACGTGAGAGCGTCCGAGCCGTAGCGGACGGTGAGCATATCTGCAACGACCAAGGCGGCGACGCTGTCGAGGACTATTCTCGCGCGCGGAACGATGCAGGGATCGTGTCTGCCCTTGACACTCAGCACGGTCTCATCGCGAGTTTGCATATTTACCGTCAGCTGATTCTGCGAGATCGAGGGAGTGGGCTTGATCGCGGTGCGGAAGATGATGGGCATACCGTTTGTGATTCCGCCCTGAATTCCGCCCGAATTGTTGGTTGCGGTGACAATTTCGCCGTTCTTCACGGTGAAGGCGTCGTTTGCGCGGCTGCCGCGCATTGTTTCAATATCCTTTGCGCCGAATGCAACCGATTTAACTGCGGGAATGCCGAAAACGGCGCGCGCGATCTGTGATTCAACGCCGTCGAACCAGGGCTCCCCGAGTCCCGCGGGAAGACCGATGATTGCGGTTTCAAGAACTCCGCCGACGCTGTCACCATCTTTTGCGGCAAGCTCTATCGTGTCCTTCATCATTGAGGCGGCGTAATCGTCGGTAAGACCGTAATCGCTTTCGGCAATCGCAAGCAGACCCTCGCGGTCTGTCGGGACCTCCGAAATTCCTATCTGACCGATCTGACTGATGCAAGTGCCGATGTAGATGCCCTTTTCGCGCAGAGCGGGAATGACTATTGCTCCCGCCGCGACGAGCGCGGCTGTCAGTCTGCCCGAAAAATGTCCGCCGCCACGAAAGTCTTCAAATCCGTGGTATTTCTCGTGCGCGGTGAAATCCGCGTGGGAGGGGCGGGGAAGCTCGGGGGTGTAGTCGCGGCTTCGCGTGTCGGTGTTGGGAATGAAAATGCAAAGCGGCGCGCCCGTGGTGTATCCGCCCAAAACTCCGCTTTGAATGATGTATTCGTCGGTCTCGCGGCGTGCGGTTGAGATCTTGCCCGAAGGGCGGCGCAGGGTAAGCTGATGCGCTATGAAATCCTCGTCGACCTTGATGCCGGGGGCGATGCCGTCGATGAGAACACCGACTCCCGCGCCGTGGCTTTCGCCGAAAAGCGAGATATTTATTGCGTTTCCGAATGAATTTTTCATTTTTTAATCCAATCTTTCAATAAGTTCTTTGGGTGTGAGCTTTACAAATTCAAAGTTCCCGATATCTTTGAGAATGACTGCGTTTACTGCGCCGCCCGATGCACTTTTTTTATCATGCGCGAGCGCCGTGAGAATAGAATTTTTATCGGTAATATATTTTGCCGCTTCGGTGTCAAGACCGATGTTCGAAAGTGCTTTTTTAAGTCTTTCTTTTACCTTACCTTCGCACATCGGGGGAATTCCGAGTGCGACGCATTCACCGTGCAGAAGAGAGAGCCCGCAAGAGCTTTCAATGGCGTGCCCGAGTGTGTGCCCGAAGTTGAGAACTTTACGCAGCCCGCCCTCACGCTCGTCTATCTCAACAACGTCACGCTTTGCGGTGATTGCTTTTATGATAATTTCTTCGATCAAATCGGGATTTGAAATAACATCATTTTTCTCAAAGAGCTCAAAAAGCTCGGGATCGGATGTTGCGCCCATTTTCAGCGCCTCGCAAAGACCGTTCGAGATCTGACGGGAGGGAAGAGAGGTGAGCAGATCGGGGTCGATGAAGACCGCCCTCGGTTGCCAAAAAGCGCCGATCATATTCTTGTAGCCGTCGAGATCGACAGCCGTTTTGCCGCCGACAGAGGAATCAACCTGCGAGAGAAGGGTTGTCGGAATATTGTAAAAATCGATTCCTCTCATATAAGTCGCCGCCGCGAAGCCCGCAAGATCGCCGACAACGCCGCCGCCGAGTGCGACAACGGCATCGCTTCGGGTAAATCCCGCCTCAAGCATAGTGCGCAGAACGCTTTGCAGAGTGTCGAAATTCTTGTTTGCCTCACCTGCGGGGATGACGTGCAGTATCGCGCCCGCGCCAAGAGAGGTGAGAAGCTTTTTTGCATATTCCGTCGGAACACCGCTGTCGGTGACGACACAGACCTTGCGGTCCTTTTTCATTATTTTGTCAGCCGCGAGGTCGATCGCGCCTCGGCTGATCTCTATATCGTAGCTCGCTTCGCCGAGCTTTACGGGGATGATCATATTTTTCTCCTTACAGAGTAATATCTTTGTCAAACGATGCGATTATTTTGATCTTTCCGCAGACCTCCTCGAGGTCCTCGAGCATTCTTCTGCCCGATTTGTCCGCGATGGTGCCCTCGCCCTCAACATAGAAGTAGTATTCCCAGTTGGTTTCCTTTGTGGGACGGCTCTTGAGGGCGCGGAGATTGAAGCCGTTCTTGCCGAATGCCTCAACGGCGTGCATCAGGCTTCCCGCCTCGTTTTTGACGGTGAAGAACATAATGAATCGGTTGTTTGCGGGTGTGGGTATGATCGGCTCGCGGGTGAAAACCGCGAATCTTGTGACGTTGTTGGTGCCTTCATTGATCTTTCGCTCAAGCACGCGCAGACCGTAAAGCTCTGCGGTTTCCTCGCTTGCAATGACGGCAACCGTCTTGTCGCCCGCCTCTGCCGCTTCCTTTGCCGCAACGGCGGTGTTGACCGCGCCCCTCTGTGTCCATTTGTGAGCCGAAAGGTAGGAGGAGCACTGACCGAGCGCCTGCTCGTGGCTGATGACGGTCTTTATATCGTCGAGTGATGCGCCGGGGAGCGCAAGCAGACAATGCTCAACGCGGAGTTCATAGACCCCGCTGATATAAAGGTTTCCCATATAAGCCATATCCATAACCTGCGTGACGTCGCCGTTTATGCTGTTTTCAATGGGAAGAACGGCGCAGTCGGAGTCGGAGGCGAGGACGGAATCGTAAGCTTCCTTAAAATTGCCGTATGGAACGCAAACGGCATCGGGGAAGATGCGCGCCGAGGCGATATGCGCAAATGCACCGGGAACGCCGCTGTATGCGACCCGCTGACCCTCCATAAGGCGGTGCTGGAACTTGCGCGAGATCGCCATACTCTCATTCAAGAAGCTGATATAGTAGCTTCGAAGCTCGTCGTCCTCGATCAGAGCGGAGTTGCGCTCAATGACCTGCTTTTCGCGCTCGGGGTCGAGCACCTGAAGTCCGCGCGCCATCTTGTACTTTGCAACCTTGCGGACAGCATTCATTCTTTCCTCGAAAAGACGCGCCATCTCGCGGTCAACTCGATTTATCTGTTCTCTTGCTTCTTCGAGCAGGGTTTTCTGTTCGTTCGACATTTTCATACCTCAAAAAAATATGCCCGCAAAGATTCGCCGACGTGGCGAAATGATTGCGGGCTGTTATGCATTCAAATTAATGAACGGCAACAAAACCATATCGGTTATGCTGCGCACTCACACTTTGCAAGGCAGCCCGTATGGCTAAAATAATAATAAAATCGAGTATTCATAAGAATATTTGCCATTTCGGAACTCCTTTCAAAGCGCTGAATAATTATGCAATGATTATACACCCGAATCACAGTTTTGTCAAGGGTTATACACAAAAGTCACAATTTGTTAACAAACTATTCTGCCGCGTATGTGGTGATGTTTTTTAATACGTTTTTGTGAACGGGGACGACGAACAACCAGCCCGACATATCCCCGGTAACGCCGCTCTCTGTTTGTGAAATACCGACCGTCAAGGTGTCCCCTGCGGTAGTTATCGACGAGACTTTGAAAGCGTCGCCGCTCGAGCCTGCGGCGCGGTAGATGACGATGAGGGCGTTGCTCTCAAAGTAGCCTTTGCTTATATGATCGAAAAGTAAATCGTAGGCTTTCTTTGCGTTATCGTCGTCAAAAGCACCGACCTCGCTCGGATTCCTGATAAGCTCAAAGATGGCGTTCAGATCATCTTCGCTTTCTGCCGTGAAGATCCACGGAGTATAGTAAGGCTGATCCTCTCCCGTATAATTCAAAGCCTTCGTCCTTATATCGGTGCCGATATATCCGTATTGGAGGGATTTAGAATAGAGAGCGAGATTAGTGTAGGCGTTCGTATATTCGGATGTTACCGCTGTGATAGTTTTGGGAAGAGAAATGAAGTAAACCCAATAAGCCATATCGCAAGTGCTGTATTCTCTGGTCATCGCAACATTGATAGTGAGCACTCCGTCTTGAGGTGCGATGTCGATTACGTCATATCGCGCGCCGCCCGAGCCTGATTTGATAAATAGTATAAGCAGATCATTTTGGTCAAAAAAGTCATCGTTGTAGTTGGAGAGAAGCGTGAATCTGTCCGACCAGCGTTTTGCATTTTCGACCTGCTCTTCGGTGTAAGTGCCGCGAAAGACGGGTTCGGAGAAAAAGTAGGTGTACGCGTATTCATAAAGCTCGGCACTGCTTTTTGCCAGGATCATGGGAAGTTCGTTTGATAAATTTGCCTCGGAGGCTTTGATATTGCTGTAGCTTAAGGGCAATGATCGCAAAACGGCAACACCGTAATCAATGCCGCCATATGTGCGCGGATCGTTGACGAGTGTTATCGAATGAAGATCTTTAATAACGCCGTAGGATTCTCTTTCGTGGGCTGTGATCTCTCCTTCATAAACGATCTCAACGGTTTCCCCCTCGTTTATGTTTGGGCGCAATTCACCGTTTACCAGCCTGTCGGGGAGATAGACTCCAAACCACGAATCTTTTTCCTTTGGCCAAGCTACCTCGACACCTCCGGTTGCAATGAATGAATGAAGAAGAGTTGCATCGGTTTCGACCGCGGTCGTTTCGGGAATCGTTTCGGTTTCGGGTGTATTGTCCTCGCCCGTCGCATCGGTGCAGGAGGGCAGGGCGGAAAACAGAAAAATGAACGCGAGAAAAATGGAAATAATTTTTTTGATCATCGGCGATGCCTCCTTTACATTATTGTACTTTTATTATATCATAATAATATATGTGTGTCAACAAAAATTTTTGATAAGAGATTTCCCATTTGCGTACCGAAAGAACCCAACAATTTTAAGGAATTTTAGACAATTTTTAACCAATTTCGACCTAATTCTAAAACTTTGAGCAAAAAAGGTTGACCGAGAGGGTACTTTGTGGTATACTATCTCGGTTCGCAAAAACATCGCAATTACAATCGCAAATTACAGGAGAATTATGAAACTAACAGTAAAAATCGCCGCACTTCTGCTTGCGCTGACAACGGTCGTTCCCATCCTCTTTGCCTGCAGAAACAACGGTGATAAAAATACAAACAACGAAAACGAAGTTATCGAAAACACCGCGCTTCCTCTGCCCGAGGAAAGCTATCTGCCCGAGGCGGAGAAGGGAGTCGTTACCGCTCCCGAGCACGATGCGAAGATCTATAACATCATCTTCGCCCTTGCCACCGTTCCGCCCGTGCTTGCCGCGCTTGACTCTATCGGCAGCGGCTATGAAACCTATGCCATCATCGAGAGGGGCAAGACCTACAACGGCATTGAAAAGATCTATAATTTCCACAACACGGGTTTTGATCCCGAAAGCAACGAAAGCAACGGGTTCACCTCCACCGAATTCAATGCTATGGTCGATAAGGTGAAGGAACTCCGCGAGGCTGAGGGAAACAGCTTTTTCTATATCTACGCCCAGGATGCAACCGCTCTGCGTGCCGCCGCAGTTGCCGCAAATGCGGGAATTCCCATTGAGGATTTCCACATTATTATGTGTGAGGACGGCTCGGGAGCGTATAAGACCTTGCGCGAGTATTTCTTTGACGGAAAAATGTCTCCGCTTGATAAATTCCTGTCGCTTCTCAACGAGGTTGGCCCCGCTTTCAACACCGTAATGTCGAAGCGTGACAACAAAAACTCGGATGAGGCGCTCAAATACAGCCTCCCCACCGCATTCGCACTCTCGGTTCTGCCCAATTTTACCTATTGGCTTCAGGATGGCGAAAACGTCGCGGGTATTCTTCGCGACACGGATCTTGCACCCGTTTTTGGCATCGGTGACAAGGCAAATACGACCGAATTTTCGGCAAATCTCCGATTTATGACCATCGCGGAGAAGATAAATGAGTTGAATGCGGAGCAAAAATCCGACTATCTGACTCTGATGTACGGCGATTACTACGAAAATACTTATGCTTCGCTGACCCGAACCACCCGCGCGGATGAGGCTGCACCCGAGGAAAAGCTCGTATTTATCGGCGCACGCCACGGTTATTATCCCAAGTTCGCTTCGGATGCAAAATACGGCATCGGCGGCATCGGAGAGAAGGGAAGTATCCCCGAAAGTTATGCCGTGCTCGATGAGAAGTACAAAAATCCGCTTCTTTTTGGAAGCGAATCGGATTATGAGATACTTCTTTCCGTCATAAACGATGCTTCGAACTATCCCGCGGATGCACCCGCAGAGATCGTTGCACAGATGAAGGCGGAGTGCTTCGACCTTTATATCGACTATATCTTCACATTTAAGTTCGCCTATTCACTCTACGGCGCGGATCACGACATTATCCTCAAGGGGCATCCGCGTGAGGTCATCGGCGCGAGCGAGGAATGGAACAACAGATATACCGCCAAGCATATCGAGCTTGAGGAAAACGGTATGGGCATTAAGGAAACGAAATATTCCTACGACAAGCTGGTCGATGCCGCAATTTGCGCTTTCCACGCGAAGGATTCTGTCGGCAAGCTGATTGGCATGGTGCCCTACGGTACTGCGGCAGAGAATCTTGCATATCTCGGCGTGGACATCACCGTTTGCGGTCTGCCCTCGTCAACTTACAGCGGGCTCGACACGGGCGTTCCGATATTGTTTATCATGGCGGAAACCGATGAATCTGTCTGCGGCGATGATTCGCAGGTAAAGGATCGCTTCAATTCGGGCAACCTGACCTACGCCTCGGACGGCGAGCAGGTAAACAGCATATTCTACAACAACGGCAACGTGTGCAAATCCACCGCGCAGATACTGAAAAATGCGGGGGACGGCACATCGTCCGCCGAATTTGAAAAGCTCTTTGAAGCGTGGCTTGCGGCAAACCGCCCGGGCTCCGGTGACATTGACGCTCAAGGATTCGGAAAATAAAAATAACGGAATCGATCGGTGATCGATTCCGTTATTTTTTAGCTTCCTCTTCTGCGCGCAATGGCATCGGAGATAAATGAGATCACGATGAGCGCAAGTCCCACTCCGAGCACCGGGACGGATATATCCATAAGCAGAGCTCCGATAAATCCGGCGGTAAAATCGACTGCGGATGCTATCATAGGTTCGGGTATTTCAACAAGTGATAAAGCCGGTGTGACGGCAAGTCCGATAAGAGAGTAAATACCGCCCGCAATGAATGCGGGAATTCCTCCCGAACGGCAAAAACTGCCGAAGAAGCCGAGGTTGATAAGGAACAGAAGTATTGCGATAAATGCAACGATTCCCCAAGCAAGATAGAGTGCATCGTCAGAGAATATCCTCTGTGCTTTTTCAAGCATTGCAAAAAGCTCGGCATTTTCATCATTATTTTCGATTAGGTTTTCAACCGTTATTCCCTCGCTGCCAATTGCGGATTCAAGGTTTGAGATTATGTCTTCCTTGTGTGCTTCAATGGGGATCTCCCCCTCGTATCCGGCTTCTTTTGCAAGCTCCTCAATAGTTTCGCGGTTTTCCTGAATGTAGGTATAGATCAGGTCGGGCTGTAAGCCAATCGGTTCTGTGCCTTCTTTGAGTGCGGTGCCGTATTGCTTGAGAATATCTGCGGCAAAATTTTTGACTGCTCCGTTAGTGAGTATTTCGTTTATATGCTCCTCGGTTATGCCGTCAAGCTCTTCGATCTCGGATGTGGCGTCATATATGATGCCGGAAATATTTTTTGCTCCGTCTTCTGTTTCAAATTCGATCTTATCGATCTCAAAACTGTCGATAACGTGATCAACGATGAGCTCGATGTTACGGTCGGTCAGCACGTAACGAAGCAGTGTGACGGGTATAGCAAGCAAAAGTGCCGCGATTAGAACGATCGAAAGAAGGAAGGAGAGGAGGGCGGCAAGGCATGAGCGTCTTTTCTTATTATTCATATCAATTTCACGCCTCAAGCATAACGTTTGCCGCACGGAGCTTTTCGCGGAGAGCGTTTACGTCAAGTGTGCGGAGATCGGTGCCCTCAAGAACAGACATTGCAACTGCGGTTCCCGCAGCCTGACCGATGCCCATGCAGGGAGGCATTACGCGGATCGCTCCCGCGGATTCGCAGTCGGCGGATATCGGTCTGCCCGCAACCGCGAGGTTGGAAAATGCGGGCGGAATCATGGTGCCGTAGGGAATGCCGTAGCATTTGCCCGCGGGAATGGTGATGTATTCGTTGCTCTTGGGTCCGTACTTGCCGTGAACGTCAACCGAGTTTGCCGCAAGCATAATGGAATCCTCGGGGACTACACAGCCGAGCACGTCGTCAACACAAAGGGTTCTGATACCCTTGATATGGCGCGTTTCGCGGATTCCGAGAGTCGAGCCTGAAAGGATGAGGCGCGAATTTTCAAAGCCGGGGACGTATTTTTTGAGGAAGTTGAAGATGATGCGGACTTGCTGACGCCCCGCGATCTCACCTTCGGTGAGGCTTTCCGACTTTGTGCCGTCGATATTCATAACACGCGAGGTGTTGATGCTGAATTCATCCTCCTCAACGCCGCGGAAAAGACCGATAGAAACGCGGTCAAGCGGCCAGTCGCCGTTTTCCTTCGCCTTGGCGACCCACCAATGCAGAGAACGGTAGTTGATGCCGTCCTTGCGGTAGAAGTTGTCCCAGTTTTCTGCAATGTCGGCATCGACCTTTGAAACGTCAACGTCGCCGACGGTAAAGAACATCGTTGCGGGCTGCATTTTGCCCTCTTTGTTACCAACGGTATATTCCGCGCCCGCCATAGCCGCAAGGTCACCGTCACCCGTGCAGTCGATGAAGGCTTTTGCACGGATGGAGGCAAGCCCCTCCTTCATTGCAACGATGATGCGGGTGACGCGGTCACCCTCGGTTTCCGCATCAACGAGCTGGGTGTGGTAAAGGATTTTAACACCCGCCTCCGCGAGCATTTCGTCTGCCACGATCTTGAGGCTTTCTGCCTTGAATGGGGTGACGTGAACGTGTCCCTTGTCTATGTAAGAGGTGAAAGCGGTTTTGGATTCAACCTTGGAAGGATGGATAGCGCCGCCGACGGCAATAAGGCGTTCGACGAGCTCCTCGAAAAGTCCGCGGATGAGCATCTTATCGCCGCCGCTGTCATAGCAGGTCATAAAGGGAGCAACCATACCTGCGGTCGCCATACCTCCGCAAAAGGCATTTTTTTCAACAAGGATGACCTTTGCGCCGCCTCTCGCCGCAGCAACAGCCGCGCACAGTCCCGCGGGACCGCCGCCGACAACGACAACGTCCCCCTCGAGCGTATCGGGTATATTATTACTGTAAATAAATTCTTTCATATTTCTGCCTCGCAGTATTTTTCTTACATTATATCACAGTTTTTTCAATATTTCAACCGTCGGAGAAGTTTTATTAATAAAATAATTCTCAAAAGGTGTTGATTTTTGTCTATAAATATATTATAATATATAGTGGCTTTGTTTGGCCATATAAATTTTTACGAGGCAAAAAATGATCTGTGATCTGCAAAAGGCTAATATACTCAAGCGCATTTCCGCCTATATTCTCGATCTGATACTGCTGACGATCGTTATCACGGGCGTTGCTTTTGCGCTTTCGGCTATACTTGATTATGACAGCTATTCGGAAACGCTTGACCGAATTTATAAAGAATACGAGGCGGAATACGGCATCGATTTTGATATTTCCGCCGAGGAATTTTCCGCGCTCACAAGGGAAGAGCAGAAGGTGTATGAGGATGTCAACCGCCTTATGAATGAAAACGAGGAAGCCATTGAGGCTTACAATATGACCGTCAACCTTGCCTTGATCATAACCTCGCTTTCGATACTTGCCGCATATCTTCTCCTCGAGTTTATCGTTCCGCTTATAATGAAAAATGGGCAGACCGTCGGCAAGAAAGTGTTCGGCATCGGTCTTGTAAGACAGGACTGCGTGAAAGTATCGACCTTTGCGCTTTTCGTGCGAACCGTACTCGGCAAATGCACGGTTGAAACCATTCTGCCCGCATATATTTTTATATTGATAATCTTCGGCAATCTCGGTATGACGGGCACAGTTATTCTGGCGGGTGCGGCGTTGCTTCAGGTGGCGCTCGTTGCAACTTCGAAAACGAATTCCGCCATCCACGATATGATGGCGGCAACGGTTGCCGTCGATCTTAACTCCCAAATGATTTTTGAGAGCGAGGCAGAACTGCTCGCCTACAAAAATAAACTCCACGCGGAAAACGCCGCGCGCGACAAATACATTTCGTAAATCTTAATATCTCAATAAAAAGGATGCTACAAGATCATGAAAATCGTTTTGCAGAATCTGACTAAGGTTTTCCCGAGTCGAAACAAGAAATCAAACGAAGAGGTCGTTGCTGTAAGCGATCTCACCTTCACAATCCCCGACGGTAAGCTTGTCGGTCTTCTTGGCCCCTCCGGCTGCGGAAAGAGTACCACTCTTTACATGATCAGCGGACTCCAGAAGCCCACGGGCGGACAGATCTTCTTTGGTGAAGACGACGTAACTGCGCTTTCTCCCGAAAACAGAGGCGTCGGTCTGGTGTTCCAAAACTACGCACTCTACCCCCACATGACCGTCAAGCAGAACATCCTCTTCCCCCTCCAGAACCTGAAGGGCGCGGACAAGCTTGA
>JAGBRZ010000113.1 GCA_017632155.1 Clostridia bacterium | reverse complement strand
CTCATTTCGCACTCTCGATCGCGATCGATTTCAGAGGCATTCCTTACCTCGCGGGTTAGATTATAATCCCTCCCGTTCTCATCTTTGCCGACCGCAAGGCTCTCAAGATGGTGGACTACGGGCTCCTTCTGACCTTCGTATTCTTCTTTATCTTCGCGGGAAATATGGCGCGCATCGATCTTGTCAGAGAATTTCTTTCAGGACTTCTCGATAAGAATACGCTCCTCGTCAGCACGCTTTCCTGTCAGTTCATCAGTAACGTGCCCTCGGCGATCCTTTTGTCGCAGTTTACCGAGAACTACGCCGATCTTCTCGTTGGCGTCAATATCGGCGGAACGGGAACGCTTATCGCATCTCTTGCAAGCCTTATTACCTTCAAGGAATACGTAAGACATAATCCCGGAAAGACGCTGAAATATATGCTGACCTTCTCGGCGTTCAACTTCGGATTCCTCGCGATACTTACTGCTGTTATGATGATAGTTAAATAAAATAAAAAACGGAATGCCCTCTCCTCTGCAACTTTAGCGGAAAAATAACTAACACCACCAAGGGATCTTCTTTGGTGGTGTTTTTTAATCGGTGGGACTATACGAAAAGGCTCCCTCCGGGAGGGAGCTGTCGCGAAGCGACTGAGGGAGAGCGCGATACAACGAAATTTGCGAAAACTTAAAGTCACGCGGGCTCCTTCCGTCACGCACCGCAGCGAACCCCCAAAGCTCATTTCATTCGCTTCGGGGAACCCCTGCCGCGTGCCACCTTCCTCCCGGAGGAAGGCTTATGTGCGTGCCGTTTCTCTGCTGATAGTGGGTTCGGGCTTCCGCCCGATTTTGTGCGTGGACGTCCACGCGCTATGCTTGCCCCAGACGCAAGCGTCGGGAAAGTTGATTTTAACGAGCATCTGTGATATAATAAAAGTCAATAATCTCTGCAAGGACAACTGCCGTATCAGTATGCTAAAATGTAAGCACAGAAAGGAGATGACTTTATGGAAAACAAGAATTTAATTGACAAAGCCATCGGATTCATACAAAAGAATCCCAAAGACAATCTGTCGCTACAGAGTATTGCAGACAACGCAGGATTCTCACTCACCTACTTTGATGCAATCTTTAGACAGCATACGGGATACAGCCCCGTAGAATACTCTCGCATTTACAAGCTCACGAGAAGCGCACTTGAACTTCGCAGAACACAAAAGACCGTACTTGAAATTGCTCTTGACTTCGGATATGCAAGCCCCGAAAGTTTTACCCGCGCGTTCAAAAACTTTTACAGTATCACGCCGAGTGAATACCGTGAAAAGTATTCGGGAGAGGCAGTCACTTGGCACGACCTTTCCGGCAAAATTGCAATCAGCCATTTTAGACGAAGCTTTCCCGAATTAAAGGTGTCGGACATTGACCTTGCTCTTGATTTTTGCTTTACTCACAATCCGTTGAAGTATGCTGAGGATATTGTGGGAATGACTGTTGCAGAGTCAGAAATCCTTACGCTCGGCAATCCCGAAAATCTTGAGCATTTTATCTATGTGTCGGATTACAATTCGGTCGATCCCGCAGTAATGCTGATTTGTGAAAACGAAGAAGATGCACTTCCTTATTTGAAGCTTTTCGCAAAACTTTCAAATCCGAGATTTTCTATTCGCAGATCTGTTGATACAGAATGGGAGGCATTTGACGCTGAGGTAGCCAAGCTCGGTTTGACCTGCCGCTACGGATACGATATGATCTATCCAAATGATTCTATTTCAGTTCCCGAATATGATGGATTGTCGATCCGCCTGCTCACTGCAGAGGATATGCCGCAAGTCAAGGCGTTCAAACAAAGTGGCGGATGTGCCGACTGTCACGTTAGAGCAATTCAGATATGCTTTAACGGCAAAGGCAACGCAGGAATGAAACCGATGGGCGTATTTGCAAACGGTGAGCTTATCTGCCTTGCTATGCCTACACTTGACCAAATTCGTGAATTCAGGAAATACGATATTGGCGCTATTTTTACACTTAATTCAGCAAATGAAGAAAAAACTATTGATTTGATGTGGAAGTATGCGATTGACACTTGTTTGAAAAATAATGCTACCATTGGAAACGCTAACTCAGACGAGGATGACTCACCTCTGGGGGTAGCCGTTTGCGAGCGCATGGGCTTTGTAAAAGTTGCTAAAAATTGCGGTTATCGCAAATAATCCTCGCCCCGCCACGCGCGGGGCTTTTCTTTGTTTATGCGTATCAAATTTTGAATGGTGTGACAGCATGATAGGTGACAGCTGCATTTTTATTTCTTCGCATTTAGCTTTTGCATCTTCTCCCGCGCCTTTGCCTTTCGTTCATCTGAATACGGTTCAACCAAACGATAGGTGAAGCACTTCTTATCAATACGGAAGGAAAGACATCCGCACTCGTCATCGCTGAACATCTCGCACAGTTCCGGGTGCTTTTCCGAGAACGTAAGTAATCGTTTTTTGAGGCTTGTGTTGTAGGTGATGACCGTTGTCCACTCGCCAGCCTCATCAAAATATATCTCGGTCGTTTTATGCGTTTTCTTAATTCCTGTGATCATGTTTTTTCAAAAACCTCCTATTTTTACGTTCCGTGAGAAGCACCCCCGTTTTTGCTCAAAAAAGCCTCGGTCTTCATCGGCGTTATTTGCGATTTTCCCAACGGCGCGGCTCTCATCGGGCAACACATCGTTTGGTGCTCTCAAAATCGCTGAAAGTCCGTATTCTCTCGGTGTACACCGTAATCGGTCTATTTTATAAAAATCACCATAAATGCAGAAGAAAAAAGTCGGTTGGTGTGTGCCGAAGCCTCGAATTCACACCCTGCGCTCATCCGTAATCGACAGTGCTTTCACACTCTCCTTTAAATCTATAGTATATTCTTCAGCTATAAAGTATGGTAGAAGTCTTATTGTTAGAGCCCCCATTTTCAATACCACCTGATATCTCTTTTAGTTTATAAATGTTGGAGCCATAATCTCCGGCATTTGTATGGCGGTGATATTTTTCGATCAAGCCTTTCTCCACAAGCACCTTCAGAGCCTTGTCCACGGTTTCCTCTTTCTTGATACCACAGCCCTTGGCAATGTCTTTTCTCGATGGAAATGCAACGTTATTCTCCCGATTCAAACGACGGCAAAGAAAACAATAGACCGCGATATCTCTCGGCTTCAGGTCATATTCGAATATACGGTTATCCACCATAAAAAAGTTTGTTCGTTTTTCCTTCATAGCACTTTCAAATCCAAAACCATAAGTATGATCGCCCCCATATTCCAAAATCGTTGGGTATTTGATATTATACTATAACATTCTTGGATTGTCAAGCCCTTTTCTATAATATTTTTGGATTTTTGTGTTGACAAATATAAAATCCTATGGTATAATAGGTGCGTAATATAAATATCGGAGGTTTCACATATGGACACTCTTGGAGCTCAGATAAGAAAATATAGGGAGCTTAGACACATGACACAAAAACAACTCGCAGAAAAGCTCGGCGAGAGTTCAGGCAGCGTAATATATAACTGGGAGAAAGGAATAGGTCGCCCTGATTGTGATAAGCTGGTAAGGCTTTGTGACATTCTCGATATATCTGCAGATGAACTGCTTGGATGCAAGTCCATGGCTCAACGTACAACCGCTGCCGAATGGGATACAATACAAAAATACCGCGCCCTTGATGAGCACGGTAAAGAGGTTGTTGATTATATGATCGACAGCGAATATAAGCGCGTGAGACTTTCTATGAAGAAGCCAAAGCCTCGTATGCTGAAGGTAGATTTCTATAATTATCCTGCCTCTGCCGGTACGGGTAACTTTCTTGAGAATGAAATCCCCGAGCAAATACTGGTTAAGGAATGCTCTGAGGCAGAGGAAGCCGATTACGCTATTCCTGTTTCCGGTGACAGTATGGAGCCTACCTATCACAATGGCGACAAGGTTTTCGTTGAGAAGTGTGATTTCGTTGATATCGGTGAGGTTGGTATCTTTGTTGTCAATGGTGAAGTCTACATTAAGGAACGTGGCAACAAGTGCTTGATTTCACATAACGAAAAGTACAAGCCTATTCGTATCGGTGAGAACGATAATGTTTACTGTTGCGGTAGGGTTATAGGAATTGTAGAAAAATCTTGACAATTTATTAATCACAATGGAGGAGTATTTATGTATTCAAAGTTTAATTACGAGATTAACACAGATTTTTACCATTCCGAATTAAAGAGTCATTTGACGAAAGGAAAGGAACTATATAATAAATTCAAGGACGAATCTCAATTGGCATTGAATCGCTTTATATTCGACAATGGTAAAATTGATGGTACAACCTTAAAAGATCATTGGTTTTCTATTATTAAAGCTGATGTGTTCCTTTCGCACTCGCACAAAGACGAGGACGAGGTAATAGCCTTTGCAGGCTGGTTGTATAATACCTTTGGACTTACCTCATTTATTGATTCGTGTTCATGGGGATATTGCGATGATTTGTTAAGACAAATTGATAATAAGTATTGCCACGATGATGAATCCAACACTTACAATTATAAGCAGAGAAATTATTCTACCGCACATGTTCATGTAATGTTAACCACTGCATTAACCGAAATGATTGACAATTGTGAGTGTATTATTTTTGTGAATACTCCAAATTCTATAAGAGTGTCCGACGAACTAAAAAACATAAAGGACGGTCATCAGCAAACTAAATCTCCATGGATATACCACGAATTAGCTATGACAAGCATGTTGCCGCAGAAACCACTTGTTCGTAAAAGGAATGGCTTTGCATATGGAATGCTTTTTGAAAATGTAAATCAAGCACCTGAAATTTGGTATGATGTGGACAAGTACTTGCAGAACATGATTGCATTATCGAACGAACACATTGAAAAATGGAGCAAGTATTCTAAATACAAAGGTTCCAAAAGTTTGGATGTGTTATATGAAATTGTTCAAGAAAAATGATAACGGATATATCATAAATAGCAGAAAGGAGATGAATCGATGCGAGGCGTAATCTATGCGCGTTATTCCTCGGATAATCAGCGCGAGGAGTCTATCGAGGGGCAGATTCGTGAGAATACGGCTTATGCCGAGAAAAATGGAATCACAATCGTAGGTCACTATATTGATCGCGCACTATCTGCCAAAACAGATGACCGCCCTGAATTCCAACGTATGATTGCAGACAGTTCAAAGAAAATGTTTGATGTTATCATCGTTTGGAAGCTCGACCGATTCTCTCGTAATCGTTATGACTCAGCCAGACACAAAGCAACACTGCGAAGGCATGGCGTGAAAGTGGTCTCGGCTACCGAGGCAATTGCTGACGGTCCAAGTGGCATTCTGATGGAATCTGTCCTTGAAGGTATGGCGGAATATTATTCGGCGGAGCTTGCCGAGAAGATTACGCGCGGTATGACAGAAAATGCGTTGAAGTGTAAGTACAACGGTAGCCACGTTCCGTTTGGTTTTGTAATCGATGAAAACCGCAATTACCAAATCAACGAAACGCTTGCGCCTATCGTGGTTGAAATATACGAACGATATGCTTCGGGAGAAGCCATCAAATCTATTATTGACGATCTGAATGCACGAGGTTTGAAAACCTCAAAGGGCGCAAAGTTTGGGAACAACAGTATCCACAGCATTCTTACAAACCGTATGTATATGGGTGAATATCATTTCGGAGAGATTATTATTCCCAACGGTATTCCTGCAATGGTTTCCGAAGAGCTTTTCAATCGGGTAGCAGAACGGAAGAAAAAGAATCAACACGCACCTGCTCACAACAAGAGCAAAGAGAGTTATATTCTTTCTACCAAATTGTTCTGCGGTAAGTGCATGACGATGATGGTTGGTGAAAGCGGACAAAAGAAAAACGGAAATATTTATCGTTATTATAAATGTGCTTCTGCTAAACGTAAGAAAAGCTGCGATAAAAAAGCGGTTCGCAAAGAGTGGATAGAGGACGAGGTTATCAAAGGTCTGACCATCATTTTGAACGATGATGCTACCCTTTCAGCAATGGCAGACAAGCTTCTTGAGTTATTTGAAGAGGATAATGTTGTTGTTCCTGCACTTGAGGCTCAATTGAAAGAAGTTCAAAAATCTATAGTTAATCTTATTAAGGCAGTTGAGCAGGGATTGGTCACACGCTCGACCAAGGCTCGTCTTGAGGAATTAGAGGCAGAAGAAGAAACCTTGAAGGAGTCAATAGTCATAGAGCAAAACAAGGTGCCGCGACTCAGCAAGGAGCAGATTCTATGCGTTCTTGAACGTTTCCGTAGTCTTGACCTTTCCATTGAACGCAACAGAGAGCGCCTTGTAGATGCTCTCGTCACGGGCATCGTGCTTGACGATGATAAATTCATAATCACGGTCACGTTCCGTGATGAACCCATTGTTATTATGACAAGTGAAGAAGCTGCCGAAGTCGCTCGACTCGGTTCGGATATTGTGAGCCTTGCTCCACCAAAACAAGAAGAAGGCGTACGTTAGTACGCCTTCTTCTTGTTTTGACTAAAAACGAAAGAGAGGGGAATCGAACGCAGTCCTCAAAACAATCCGGTGAATTGTTTTGAGGACGGTGACCGAAGGATTTTGCGAAGCAAAAAGAATGGAGTCTGAAGTATGCTTCGCAAAATCCAAGAACGATTCCCCTCGGCTTCTCCCAAACAAGCAAACCCGAACCGCTTCGTTGAGGAGTTTGTTAGATGTTCTTTATTAGCGAATGACCGCAATTACGGCAGCTATCGTCATCTGCGTTGTTTGAAGAGCCGCAAACGGCACAATGAACGGTAGTACTCGTGGAATTAGGTAAAACTACAACGGCATTCGTTCCATAAAGATGAAATACCAAATCACCTTCGTGATACGTGTTCAAATTCTGTTGTAATTTCGTTTTGCCGCTATATGCCTTTTTATAAATGATCTTGCCATCCGTTTTTTCAATACTCAAATAAATGGTGTTCTTGAGATACAAATGCTCACGGGTAGGTTTAACGGAAGAATCATTATCCGCTGTCGTGACAATATCAATCTTTTTTACTGTTCCGTAATAAGTTGAATCAATCAGTTTGTGAGGAACGCCCGTGATAGCAAACGGAATAATCATAAAGACAATATAACATGATACTTGAAATGCCTTGTTATCCGTATTGAAAATAATATTCCCCCATAGGATCAATATTGTTGCAAAAGCGAAAGTCAGAATTGCGCAAGGAATGGCATGTTTTAAGATTTTCTTTTTACAATATGTTTGTAAATCTTTTGGTAAGGTCATTTTATATTTCTCCCACTACTATCTTATTTGTGTCTGTCGCAAATTTTTTGTACTAATTGAGAAGATTTATAATCATTGACTGCAATAGGAATTACACAACCACTCTCAATTTCGAGGTAAGACACTTTGGTAAATCCTGTGTTGGTTTTTATTGTTTCCTCTGTTAGAGTAATTGTATCATTACAATTTATACGATGGGAACTCATTTTTACGGATTTCTTAATTAAGTCAATATTATAAATATTAAAAAGAGTTTCCTCTGACGAAAATATGATGTCGGTAATATAATAATTTGGAGAAATAAATTTTCCGTTCTTCATTTTCTTTATTACCGTGTTTTTTAATTCATAACATTCAATAGTACTTTCGGAACACTCAATGTTATTATCTTGCATTATTTTTTTGAGAGTTTTATTGATGTCATTATCCTTGATTTTGAATTGACGACAGATGTAAAAAACAACAACGCAAGCTAATAAAGCCGGAAGACCGATAGGTCCTCCACCTTCAATAAACGTCGCTACAATTATGGAAATAATCGCTATAATTATTAATACTATTTCCAATAAGGAAAAATCTTTTTGATAAAAATATCGCTCTACACTATTTTTATTTTTCATTTCAATGATCCTTTCTTTCGAAAACATACCAATGCGGAGTCACCCCCCCGTAAAAATAATCTCCAGACTTGTGTTGCACAAAAAGATAGTCTTTGCCGTTTATTGATTTGATCTGATATTCTTCGGCGGTCATTTCTTTATCGTTGAGCACAAAGCCTTTTGTATAGCGGAGCATATAGTTTACATTTCCTGACATAGAACGAATCGTTCTTGTGCAGATGCCGCGAGATAAGAAGTTAATGTCTACAGCATAAATATCCTCTTTCTCGCTGCATTGAGAATCCGGATTGAAATCCGAGATCGTTGGAACGTAATCTAAGACCACCCATTCGCCACGAACCGATTCATCATCGACAAATGGAAGGTCTGTTTTATCAATGTTGGGACGAATTTGGTGTTCCGTATATGCGATATTATCGATTTGACGATATAAAAGCATCAGCGTATCTTCTCCGTTGTCAATACAATCGTTACTCATAAACTGAACAATCATATAGCGAGCGCCATTTTTCTCTACTGTTCTATAAGAATTCGGAATAGCAAACGTATACTTCGGAGAAATTCTATAAAGTGTACCTTTTGTCCAAAAATACTTCCAAGCAAAGGCTCCCCCCGGCATAAATATAATCTCTTTGTCAGCGATATCAGTACTTATGTCTTCCAAAAATGTCAAGTCATTCTCATTAAGGAGTTTGCCACACAGTTGCCATTTGCCAACCACTTGCGCATCGTTTTCAAAAGGTAAAAGCAGTATTTTCGACAAAACCGGCTTTTGGATGCTCCTTTCACAGATGCTGTCGATTGTTTTGATTTGTTCCTTAAATCTCTCGATAGATTCAGACAAGGTTGCTTTTTTCTTTTGCAGAATATCTCGCAATTCTTCGTTTGTTGCCAACTGTATTTTTTTGATCTCATCCAAGGAAAAGCCGAGATCCTTATAAAACAAAATCGTTTTATACTTTTCCACGGCATCGATCGAATAAAATCGGTAGCCGCTTGATGAATCGGTAATATCCGGCTTTAGTACACCTTCGGCATCATAATACCGCAAGGTCTGCGTACTGACATTACAAATTTTTGCCAAATCACCTATTTTTATCATGTCATCGCCTCCTTCGGTATCATTATAACATTATAGTTAACTGTAAGGTCAAGAGCTTTTTTATAATTATATCATAAAATTGTGAATTAGTCTATAACGAAACCGCCGAGAGCGACCAAATGGTTACTCTCGGCGAATTGTTATGTCAATCAAAAGTTCAAAGCTCTCCTTGTAGAAAGATTTCCAAAAACCTATATTTTTTTGCAGATTCCCTTTTTTGTATAGCGCCTGTAAACCACGGTGAAAAAAGTGGCATAAAGGATCATACTTAGGACCCAAGATACCAAATAGCAGAGCATAATCGTGTTGATGGTAGGAAACTTGGAGTAGACCAGCAGCATCCAAAGGACTCGGAAGCCGAGGGTAATCGAGATACTGGAAATGCTTGTGAACAGTGGGTAGCCAAATGCCTGAAGGGCATGGGAGAGGATGTTATTGATTGCAAGAACAAAGATGAACAGGCAGACGTAAAACAAGCGTATCATTCCATATTCGATTGCTGAGGTTTCCGAAGCTCCGAGGATCACTCCCAACCAGAACCTTCCGCTGAGGTAAAAAAGGACACCGAGAGTTCCCGTGATGAGAAAGTTGAAGCCGAGCAGAAGCCAAAAGCTTTGTTTGACGCGCTCCGGTTGCTTTGCGCCGATGTTTTGTCCCACAAAGGTGGTGGTTGCTATGGAGAAACCGCTTGAGAATGTACTTGCGATCCCTTGAATCGAAGCTGCGGTGGAGTTTCCGGCAACTGCGGCTACTCCGAAAGAATTGATCGCGGGAGTGATTTGAAGATTGGATAGCGGAACCAGTAAATTGGAGAGCGACGTGGGAATGCCGAAGCGAATGATCTGAATGAACGTAG
>JAGBRZ010000112.1 GCA_017632155.1 Clostridia bacterium | reverse complement strand
TACAAGCGGCGGGTACGGGACCGAGAGGGATGGAGCGAGACCTTCGCCGATGAAGACCCCGACGAGTAAAAAAGATACTCGGAAGTTAAACGCGGCAATAGCTCCGGCTATCCGCAACTTCAAACCGCCGGAGGACTTGACGGTCGCACAGTGGGCAGACAAGCACCGCCGCCTGTCGCCGGAAAACTCAGCCGAGGCCGGACCGTGGCGCACGTCGCGGACTCCGTATCTTGAAAAGCCGATGCAGTCCTTCACCGATCCGAAGGTGACGAACATCGTAATGGTGGCTGCGTCTCAGGTCGGTAAGACGGAGCTGGAGCTGAACGCAATCGGCTATATCATCGACCAAGACCCCGGCACCATCTTATATGTGCATCCGACGCTCGACGAAGCGCGGAAGTTCTCACGCCTGCGTATCGCTCCCATGATACGCGACTGCCCACGACTTAAAGCCAAGGTCTCGGACGTCAAGACGAGGGACGGCGGCAACACCATACTGCAGAAAGCATTCCCCGGCGGTATGTTGATGCTTGCCGGCTCGAATGCTCCGGCGGCTCTGGCGTCCACGCCTGCCCGGTATATCATCGGTGACGAGCGCGACCGCTGGACGGTATCGGCCGGAACCGAGGGCGACCCGTGGAAACTGGCCGAAGCGCGTCAGACGACCTTCTACAATAAGAAGTCGATAGAGGTATCGACGCCGACCATTAAAGGCGCGTCCAATATCGAAAAAAGTTATCTGAGAGGGACGCAAGAGCGGTGGTGCCATAAATGCCCGGAGTGCGGCGAATACGGCGAGATCATTTTCGACCGCATACACTTCGAGCATACGCACATCAAGGTACGCGGCAAAAAGGTATATACCATCCACGGCCCGATATCGTGGGCGTGTCCGCACTGCGGCTGTCTCTCGACCGAGGACGTCATGCGGCGGCAGCCTGCGAAATGGATAGCCGGCAACCCGGCCGCGTATGAGCAGGGCATCGTGTCGTATTGGCTCAATGCTTTTTCCTCGCCGTGGAAGTCGTGGGAGAGTATCGTAATGCAGTTTTTAGATACAAAGGACAACCCCGAAGAGCTGAAAGTTACGTTTAATACGCTTTTCGGTGAGCTGTGGGAGGATCGCGGCGACCTTGCCGACGAGGACACCATGCTCGCACGGCGCGAGGACTACGGCACAAACAAAGACGGCTCGCCGGTGGAACTTCCCGACGGTGTGCTCGTTCTCACCTGCGGCGTCGATACGCAGGACAACCGACTGGAATATGAGGTGGTCGGCCACGGTCACTATGACGAGACATGGGGCATAAAAAAGGGCTACATCATGGGCAAACCCGACTCGCCCGAAGTGTGGGCGCAGCTTGACGACGTTATCGACCATGTGTACCGCTTCAAGGACTCGGAGAGAGGGCTGCGGATATCCATTACTTGCGTGGACTCCGGCGGTCACTACACGCAGAACGTATACGAGGAATGCCGCAAACGCAAAAACAAGCGCGTTTTTGCTATTAAAGGCAAAGGCGGCGACGGAATACCATTTGTTACTCCGCCGTCGAAAGTGCCGATAAGAGATAACAAAAAAATCACTTGCTTTTTATATAACCTCGGCGTAGACGCCGGAAAAGCTTCGATCATGTCAGCATTAAAGGTACAGGAAGCCGGGCCGAAATATTGCCATTTCCCGAGAGGGGAAACATACGGCTACGACTCGTATTATTTTAACGGCCTGCTGTCGGAAAAATTGGAGCTTACTCAAACCAAGCGCGGCAACGTGTGGGCATGGGTAAAGCTCCCCGGACATACACGAAACGAGGCTCTTGACTGCCGCAACTACGCGCTGGCGGGCTTCCGCATCATCAACCCCGACACACTGGCGGTAGAGCAGCGGCTTAAAAATATGCCGCAAAAGAAACAGCCGAGAGTCGCGGCAGTACCGAAGCCGCCACCGAGTCGGCCGAAATCCACGATAGACTACCTCGACAATTGGTAAGGAGTTAAACACATGGCAAGCAGAACAGAGATACAGGAACGTCTCGAATTTAGGCGTACTTCACTGACCGCCGCGCGTGCGGCATACGTTGCACTGCTCGAAGGTCAGGTGCAGTCATATACCATCGGGAGCAGAAACCTCACGCGGCTCGACCTCGCTCAGCTGAAAAGTGAAATTGCAGACTTAGAGAGGGAGATCGACGAACTGGCCGCGCTTCTTAGCGGAGATAAGCGTCGCCGAGCCGTGGGAGTAGTCCCGAGGGGATAATTAAATAGGGTAAACGCCGGGCAACCGGCTTTACTGCGGCAGACACCGCGTGAGTTTTTTGCTCCTTATTTCTCGCGCGGCCTGCCGTTTTTCATTATAACGAGGGAGGTGAGAAAAATAAGATACGACAAAGAGAGAGGGCTGTATATACCGAACAGCGTCCGGCCGATGAACAAGGGCTACGGCGACGCCGGTGCAAGCTGGCAGCGGAACGCGACCAAGGGCTTCACGGCGGCGAGCGGTTCACCGCGCGAGGATATAGATTTTAACAACTATACCATGCGCCAACGCGCTCGTATGCTGTACATGGCCGCGCCTATTGCTACGTCGGCGATTAAGACGAACCGTACAAACGTCGTCGGCGTCGGGCTTAAGCTCAAAAGCCGCATCGACCGCGACGTGCTGGGACTTACGCCCGAACAGGCGGAAGAATGGCAGAAGACGACCGAGAGGGAGTGGGCACTGTGGGCCGAGGATAAGAGTGCGTGCGACGCTACCGGCATGAACAGCTTTTACGGACTGCAGCAGCTCGCCCTTATATCGTGGCTTTTGTCCGGCGACTGTATCGGCGTACTCAAACAATACGAGACGAACGCCCGACACCCGTATGCGCTCCGTGTGCATCTCATTGAGTCGGACCGTATCGCCACACCGATAAAATGCGCCACCGGCGCGTCGGTCAACTATACGACCGGACGGAACCCCGACACGGGCAACGCGATATATGACGGCGTAGAGGTAGACGCGGCCGGCATGGTAGTCGCGTACCATATCCGCAGTACATACCCGTTTGAGGTCGGAACGGCGCAGACCGATTGGACGCGGGTGCTGGCGTATCAGGAGCATACGGGACTGCCGAACGTCCTGCACATCATGGATAGTGAGCGGCCCGACCAGTACCGAGGCGTGAGTTACCTTGCGCAGATCATCGAGCCGCTTTTACAATTACGGCGGTATACCGAGTCGGAACTCATGGCGGCTGTTATCGAAGCGTCGTTCACCGCCTTCGTTAAAACGGAGGCACCCACGGATGAAATGCCGTGGAATGAGGTGGAAGAATACGGAGAGCCGAGAGGGCAGAACGAGTACCACATGGGACCCGGACAAATCAACATGATGCAGCCGGGTGAGGATGTGGTATTCGCCGACCCGAAACGACCGGCGGGCGGCTTCGAGGCGTTTGTAAATGCAATCAGCACACAGCTCGGCGCGTCGCTCGAAATACCGGCCGACCTGCTGCTGAAAAAGTTCAACGCTTCGTACAGCGCGAGCCGTGCGGCTCTGCTGGAGGCGTGGAAGTCCTTTAAAATGCGGCGTGAATGGCTGGCGGACGATATGTGCCGACCGATTTATGAGGTATGGATGAGTGAAGCCGTCGCCCGTGGGCGTATTTACGCGCCGGGCTTTTTCGACAACGCGGCAATTCGCAAAGCATACCTCGGCAGTGAATGGCTCGGTCCGTCGCAGGGACAGCTCGACCCCGTGAAGGAGATCACGGCGGAGATACTGGCGTGCTCCGAAGGATTCAGCACGCACGCGCAGTCGACCATCAAGCTCAACGGTGGACAATGGGACTCCAACGTCGAGCAGCTTGTGCGTGAAAACGAAAAGCTCGGCGGCGAGGCTCCCGACGCGCACCAATCCGGAAACGGAAACGGTACGACCGAGGTAGAGGGCGACGACGGCGGCAACAATCCGCACAACCCCGAAAACGCACGCCGTCGCGGTATGGAGGCTATGCGCAGCCTCGTACTCGCGGAACAGATCAAGCAAGCCATTAAGGGAGGGACTGAAAATGGCGAAATTTAACTATTTTATGGGGCCGGCAGCGGCTCCGGCTCAGCCTGTCGCGGCCGCTCCTAAGTTCTGGAATGTGGCAAGCGTCAGCGACGACGAGGGCGAAATAACGCTTTACGGCGACGTTTTAAGCGAGCGGCCGTATGACTGGTGGACGGGTGAACCTATCCCCGGCAATTTCATCACGCCCGAAGGCTTCATGGACGACCTTGCGCTCGTCAAGGACAAGGCGAAGATCACCGTCAAGCTCAACAGCTGCGGCGGCGACCTTTATACCGGTATCGCTATCCACAATGCGCTTAAGTCGCTGACCGGTGACGTAAACGTGATAGTGGAGGGTATCGCGGCAAGCGCGGCGAGCGTTATCATGTGCGCCGGCGACACCGTGACGGTATTTCCCGGCTCACTTATCATGATTCACGGCGTGAGCGTTTACCTTTGGGACGCGCTCAATATACAGGATATGAAACAGCTCATGAAAGCTATGGACGCATCCGAGAGGGCGGTCGCGGAGATTTACAACGGCAAGACTGGCATCGAAGTCGACGCACTGCGCTCCATGATGACAAAAGAGACATGGTTCACCGGCCGTGAAGCAATCGACAAGGGCTTCGCCAACGTTCTCAAAGAGGACGAAAACGACCCGACAATGAGCATGAGTGCCGATAAAAAGGTGCTGTTTGTAAACGGCATACGCCACAATATCGAGCGTATGCACAACGTGCCGGGCGGCATCCCGGTAAATAACGTCACTCCCCCGGCGGCAACGTCGGCAGTGAATAATAATAAACCGACCGCAAACGCGGCCAACAAAGAAGGAGGACACCCTATGACACCCGAAGAACTGAGAGCGGCGCATCCCGAAGCGGTAGCGCAGATCGAGCAGGCGGCAGCGGCTGCGGCTGTAGCGGCTCAGACTCAGACCACCGACGACGCGGTGACCGCAGAGCGTCAGCGTCTCGAAGCGATTGATTCAATCGCGGCATCCATCCCCAACAGACAGCTCGTAAACGATGCAAAGTACGGCGAAAACCGCTGTACCGCACAGGAGCTTTGCTTCCGCGTAATGCAGCAGAGCGCGGCATCCGGTCAGGCTTTCCTCGCAAACTATGCGCAGGACGGTCAGGCATCCGGAGCGGCGGCTGTTGCGGCGGCACCGAACGGCGGCGCACCCGTGACCGCACAGGAACAGAACGCGGCCGACATTAACGCGGTCGTAGCTGCCTACACCAACACCAAAGGAGGTACAAAGTAATGGCAAGACTTGACGAAACTATCGGCTCTGTAGGTTACGACAACCTTTTCCACGGCCTTTTCCCCGGCGCGGAAGCGTGCCACGTCGAAGTGGCTGCCGGTCAGGGCGTGCTTAAGCGCGGCACCTTGCTCGCAACCGCTGACGGCGGCATGAAGATGATAAGCTCCGCGACCACCGGCAAGGCAAACGCAATCCTCGCCGACGATATCGACACCGCATCTGAGACTGTGGCAGTCGCATACCGTACCGGCCACTTCAATGCAAACGCGCTTATCGTGGCTGACGGCTACACCATCACTGCAGCGGACAAGGAAGCACTGCGCTCCGTGGGCATCCTTCTCTCCGACGCGGTAGAACTTTAATAGGAGGTATTAACAATGCCGTTCAATATTTACGACACTCATACTCTTCTGGCATCCGTGGAGCAGCTGCCGTCGCTTCATACTTTCCTGCTTGACCGTTACTTCCCGACCAATGCGGCAAGCGACGTTTTCGCGACCACCGACGTACTCGTAGAGTACAAGAAGGGCTCAAAGGTGGCCGCTCCGTACGTTGCACCGCGTAAGGGCGGTATCACCATCATGCGCGAAGGCTCGACCATGAAACAGTTCGCACCGGCACTTATCGCGCCGAAGCGTCCGCTCACCATTGACGACCTTACCAAGCGCGGCTTCGGTGAAGCTCTGTACTCTCAGCTCACCCCCGAACAGCGTCAGGGCGTTATGATCCTCGGCGACATTGACGAACTGCGCGACATGATAGCCCGCCGTAAGGAAGCAATGGCTGCCGAAGTCATCTTCACAAACGGCTGCATCATGCACGAGTACGCCGACGACCTCGGCAAGTACGAGCCGAAGGAAGTCCGCTACTACGAAGGCGACGCAAACCCGGCAATTTACACCCCGAATGCTGAGTGGGACACCACCGAAGCGTCGGGCAAGCAGATCATTAACGACCTTGCGGCTATGGCTTCGCTTCTCACTTCTCGCGGCCTGCCTGCGACCGAAGCAATTGTCGCTCCCGACGTTGCGGACATCATTCTCAATAATGAGTGGATCATCCGTCTGCTCGACAACCGCAACTATCAGATCGGCGGCGTAGACCCGACCACTCTGCCGAACGGTGCGGTAAAGATCGCGCGTCTCAATTGCAAGGGCCGCATGATGGATATTCTCTCTTACGAGGATACCTACACCGAAATCGACGGTACCGTCAAGTCGTACGTACCGGCCGGTAAGATCGCCGTCGGTGCACCGGCTGCAGGTCGCACCGTTTACGGTGCTATCACTCAGCTCGAACAGGCTGACGGACAGTTCCACACCTATACCGGTCAGAACGTGCCGAAGTACATTGCAAAAGCGGAAAGCGAAGTGCGCGAAGTCAAGGTATCGTCTGCGCCGCTCTGCATCCCGAACAACGAAAACCCGTTTATCACCGCTGACGTTCTTTAAGCGGTAACGAAAGGAGCAGGAACATGGCATTAATTAAGATCATACGCGGCGGCTGCGGTGTGAACCTCGTCGACGCGAACGGCCGCGAGCGTTACGCGCTCAAGACTCCCGAGGACAAGCCCTTCGAGTGCGAGGAAGCGCAGGCTTCCCGCTTTGTCGGGCTCGGTGTGGCGGAGTATGTGGGTATTGTTCCCGAATCAGCTGATATTGTTCCCGACACGGCCGATATTGTTCCCGAGGACGAACCGAAACCGCTCGACGAGTCGCAGCTCGAAGCTATGACCATCGAACAGCTCAAAAACCTCGCCGGTGACATCGGCGCGGACGTGAGCGGCTGCAAGAAAAAGGCCGACTATATCGCGGCTATTATGGAATTTGAGGACGACGGCGAAGAACTGCCGGAGCTTGACGCCGCCGACCCCGAATAAGGAGGCACACACCCATGATTAAGATCATCAAAGGCACATACGGCCGTGAAACGAAAAACGGTGTGGAGGCTATGACCAAAAACTCCGAGCCGTTCGAGCTGTCGGCATCCCGTGAGGCGGAGCTGATAGCGGCAGGCGTGGCCGTAAAGGTGGAGGAAGAAGCCCGTCCGAAATCCAGACGCAAGGCGACCAAGACCCCCGAAAAACTTTACGATGATGATAAGCGGGAAAGCGGCCTGCTTATCGAGGAATAGACGATGGGCTTCAAAGATCAGGTGCGTGCCGACCTTGATGCTGTGTTCCTGAACCTCGACGAGTTTGCCGAGCTTCACCGCGTGGAGGGCGTGAAAATCGCCGTCGTGGTGGATAACGACCAGCTCAACAAGTTAAAAAAAGGGCAGATAATCGGTCTCGTTGAGGCCGATATCCTTTTGATGGGCAAAGAGTCCGACTTCCCGGACGACCTCGACCCCGGACGGCTGTTGAACTTCGACGGCCGCGAAATGCTCATAGTAAACTCCGGCAAAGACATGGGCATGGTCGAGGTGGCTCTCAGTCAGAACAGGACCGGTTAAGGAGGGGACGGCATGACACTGGTACAAAGCATTGACAAAATAGTGGAATGGCTGAACGAGAGTATCTGTCCGCAGATATTTTTTAAGCTGCCAAACGACCGCCACAACGACCCCGAGTATAATGTGGAGTTTGTGCATCCGTCGGCCTTTCCGCTTTATGTGCCGGGCAAGGACAGACTCCCGCCGTCCGTGCCGGCTCCCATTCCTTCGGTGTGCGCACAGCTCATGGAGGGCAGCGACGACTTGCTTGCGAAAAAGCGGCAGCTGCAGATACGGCTCTGTCTTGCTTGCTGGAATCCCGGACTTCACAGCGACGAGATATTCCACCCAACGCCGACCAAGGCGGCGCAGGTCGGGTATATCTACCACACGGCAAACGACGGCGCGGCGCAGTCGTACACGCGCAACATGGACGGCTGGCGCGACGCCTTCAATTTTGCCGACCTTGTACTGCGTGAGCTTGAAAACACGGAGTATATAGCGGGGCACCGGCTCGTCAAGGAGTCCGGCATCAAGTACGGACTGTTCACCGAAGAGGGGAACATATGGGACTACTACCCGTACTGGCACAACTGGATCACGTTCACGCTCGAATGCGGCGTGGTACGGAGAGTTCCGGAGGAATACAAAGAATTTTTATAAACAAGGAGGACACACCAAATGGCATACCTTCATGGCGCATATGGTGAGATAACCACCAGCAAAGTAACGCCCGCGAAGCAGACCGACTCGGTGGCGGCCTATATCGGCACTGCTCCGATCAACCTCGTGCGCGGCTATGCTGAAAAGAATCTCATTAATATGCCTATCAGACTCGCCAACATCGGCGACACTCAGGCAAAGGTCGGCTACTGCGACGACTGGGCATCGTTCACCCTGTGTGAAGTATTCGCTTCTCACTTCGACAACACCGTCGGCAACGTCGGCCCGATTTACATTGTAAACGTGCTCGACCCCGACGCGCACAGAAAGGCAGAAAAGACCACCGCCGAGCTGACCTTCACCAATTCCCGCGCGGAGTTCGAAAGTACCGACATCATTCTTGATACTTTCGCAATCGCAGACAAGGCGGAAGGCGTGGACTACACGCTCGAATACAATTACGCCAAAGGCGCGGTTATCGTCAAGCTGCTCGCCGGCAACGACGCGACGCTCTCGTGTACCTATAACACCGTGGACGTCTCCAAGGTCGAAGAAGGCGACATCATCGGTCAGACTACCGCCGACAATCAGTACCACGGCCTGCACGCGCTGAAGCTGCTCTACCAGTACCACAACGCGGTACTCAATATGCTCGCCGCTCCCGGCTGGTCGCATAAGCCCGCCGTTTACAAGGCTATGGTCAGCATCGTGCAGAAGCTCAACGGCCATTGGGACGGCTTCGTCAATGCCGACATTCCGCTCGAAAGCGCAACCGGCGACGCTATCGACACGCTCGAAGAAGCTATCGCGTGGAAAAACGCAAACGGCTACACCTCCGAGTTCTCGAAGGTATACTGGCCGCAGGTTAAGGACGGCTCCGGCCGCGCTTACCATCTCTCTACCGTCGGACAGACCACCATGCTCCGCGTAGACCTGAGCCACGACAGCATACCGTTCGAGACTCCGTCGAACAAGCAGATCATGGCGGTATCGCAGTATTTCGGCGAGACCTCGAAGTCCAAGGGCTTCGACCAGCAGACCGGCAACACCTTAAACGAAAAGGGCATCACCACCGCCGTATATTGGGGCAGCCGCTGGGTACTGTGGGGCCCGCATACCGCCGCGTTCACCTACAACGGCGACCACGACGCACGCTCGATCTTCGACGTAAACCTGCGTATGCTGATGCACATCACCAACAAGTTCCAGCTTGACTACGGTACCGAGATCGACAAGCCCATGACTCCGCAGGAGAAGGACACCATCCTCAACGCCGAGCGCGAAAAGCTCGACACCCTGTGCGGCATCGGTGCTCTCATCGGCACGCCGACCGTCGAGTTCATCGAATCGGAGAACCCGGTCAGCGACATGATGAACGGCGACTTCGTGTGGAACTTCAACGTCACCAATACGCCGCCGTTCAAGTCGGGCACCGCCCGCGTAACCTACACCGACGAAGGCTTCGCCGCCTTCTTCGGAGAATAAGGAGGTATGAACAATGGCAACATGGATGGATATCAAAGGTGAGGTAGTGGCCGACACCGTTTACGCCGACAAGGTGCTTGTCGCAAAGGACGTAAACTTCACCCTGCCCGGTCTCGAATTTTAAACCGCCGACGTAAAGGCAATGGGCAACATGACCGTGGCACTTCCCGGCCTGCTCGAAAATATGGAGCTGGCAATAACCAAGATCGGCATAGATCAGGGACTCAGCCGTATGAACCGCCTCGAAAAGCAGAATTTCGAGTTCCGCTGGGTTCAGGATGTCATCAAGTCCGACGGTTCTCAGAAAGTCGAGGGCTGCAAGGCGTTCGTGCGCACATTGCCCGGAACGATCGCGGGAACGGGCGTCGAAGTCGGCAGCGCACCCGAGCATGAGAACACTTATAACGTTACACGTATTCAGGTGTTCGCAAACGGCGAGGAAATCCTGTGTGTTGACCGTCTGAGTCAGATACTCCGCGTCGACGGCAAGGACTACATGACGCAGATCAACAACCTGCTTTAAACGAAATATCGAAAGCCGCCGGCAATCATACGGCGGCTTTTATTTGTAAATACCGAAAGGAGCAAAGCGCATGGAAACTCTGAAACTTAAAAACCCGATTAAAATTGACGGTAAACCCGTGACCGAAGTCACCTACGACGCAAACGAGATCGACGGCATTCTCTTCGCGACCGCCGAAGCAAAGCGCAAAACAGCGGCCGGCATGAAAAACACGACACTGACACCGGCGGCCGAGTTCGACTTCGGCCTTCACCTCTACCTCGGCTTCGCGGCAATCGTCGCCGTAAATCCGGAGTATGATTTTTCCGACGTTGAGCGCATGAAGGGCGGCGACCTGCGCGAAGTAATGCACATCGGCCGAAATTTTATGCTCGGCTCGGAGAAGGAATCACCGGAAAACGACTCCGACGAGCCTACCGAGACTACGCCCGAATCTACCACACAAGCACAACCGAGCTCGAACGAAAACGATTGATCGACTTCGTGGTCGAGTATGCGGAAGCGGCGGAGGATTTAGCGGAAGAGCGGAAACGCGCTGAGCAAAACAAACCAAAAAAGCCTACGAAGCATCACAAGTCAAGGAGGTGAGACTCCGTGGCTGCAGGCAAGACCTTAGAGTCTACCATCGAATTGTCGGGCATATTAAGCCCGTCACTTATGAAAACATTCGACCGCGCGGTCGATGAACTGAACAAGCTGTCAAGCGAGACGCTCGAATCGGCTGACGCGGCGACACGACTGCTCGCCGAAATGGACGCGCAGGAAGATATATTACAGACACTGCAACGCGCCTACGCCGGATATGCGGCACAGGGCGAGGAAGCAAGCGAGGAAGCGCAGACGCTCGCCAAGCGTATACAAACGGTATCGGACGAACTCGGCGACAACAAAGAAGTGCTCGAAGCCGCAGAACGTGCGACAAAGCAGCTGACTGCCGCACAGGACGACGGCGGAGACGCTTTTGCAAAGCTCGAAAAGACGATAAACAGCCAAGAAACCGAGCTCGCCGCACTGCGCCGCGAATATGCCAACGTTGCGCTGACGCAAGGCAAGAACTCCAAAGAGGCGAAAGAGCTAAAAGCCAAGATCAACAGCCTGTCAGGGGAATTGGTCGAAAACAAACAAAAGCTCAACGCCGCCGAAGACGCGGCCGAAAAGCTCGGCAAGTCTCTGGATGAAGCCGGCGAAAAAGCCGAAAATTCAAGCGGCGGCTTCACCGTCTTAAAGGGTGCAATTGCCGACCTTGCCGCCGACGCGATAAGTGCCGCAATCGACGCATTTAAAGAGCTGGCATTCGAGGGTGACAACGCGCTCGCCATGCTTGAAGCGAAGACCGGCGCGACCGCCGAGGAAATGAAAGGCTTCGAGGACGTAATGTATGAGGTATACGACGCCAACTACGGCGAAAGCCTCGGCGACGTTTCCGAAAAGCTCTCCACCGTTATACAAATGACGGACAACCTCGACAACGCATCATTGGCGAAGGTTACAAAGCAGGCAATAGCACTCGAAGACGTTTTCGGCTTCGACGTCACCGAAAGCATGAGGGCGGCCAACTCCCTTATGGATCAGTTCGGCATCACGTCCGACGAGGCGTTTAACCTCGTCATACAGGGCGCACAGAACGGACTCGACCAAAACGGCGACCTGCTCGACACCATCAACGAGTATTCGGTACAATTCCGCACGGCCGGATATTCCGCCGAGGATATGTTTAACATGATGCTCAACGGTGCCGAGGCCGGCACATGGTCGGTGGATAAGCTGGGCGACGCCGTGAAAGAGTTCAACATCCGTATGAGCGACGGCTCGGCGGAGGAATATCTGGAATCGCTCGGAATTAATGCCGATTGGGCTATGAATAAATTCAGCAAGGGCGGCAAGAGGGCACAGGCCGCAGTCGATACCATCATGGAAGCACTCGTCAACTGCGACGACGCGACGCTTCAATATCAGGCAGGAGTCGGGCTGTTCGGAACCATGTTTGAGGATCTCGGCGCGGACACCGTGGCCGCACTCATGGAAACACAGGGCGGTATCGACAGCACCGCCGACGCTATGGCACAGCTGGACTCAGCCGCATATGACACGCTCGAAAGCTCGCTGTCACAGCTCGGCAGAACGGTCGAAGCGGAAGTGGTACGGCCGATATCCGATAAACTTATACCCGTGGCACAAGCCGCCGTGGACTTCGTTAATACAGCGGTAGCACCGGCTGTTGACTGGATTCTCAATAATCTGCCGACGCTGGCTACCATTATGGCCGGTATAGCCGCTGCTGTGACCGCATTCAAATGGAGCTCAATAGTAAGCGGCATAATGAGCGCAGTATCCGCATTCAAAGCCTTCGGTGCTGTACTGGCGGCGAATCCGATAGGGCTTATAATTATCGGCATAACGGCACTCGTGGCCGGCTTCGTTTATTTGTGGAATAACTGCGAGGGCTTCCGGAATTTCTGGATTAATCTGTGGGATAAAATCAAGACCGCATTTTTTGCAACTGTAGAATGGCTGAAAGGCGCATTGAGCGGTATCGCCTCGTTCTTCTCCGAAACATGGTCGAAAATTTCCGGCTTCTGTTCTACTGCATGGAACACCATTAAAAACGCGGTACAGGTCGGTGTAATGCTCGTCGGCTCCATACTGAGCGCGGCGTTTAACATTATCACCCTGCCATTCCGCTTTATATGGGAAAACTGCAAGGACACCGTATTAAGCGTCTGGAACAAGATCAAGACAGCCGTATCGACCGCAATAAATGCGGTGAAATCGGTCATTATTCCAATTGTAACGACTATTCGCTCATTTATGGCAACCGCATGGGCCGCGATATCCGCGAAGGTAAGCGCAGCGGTAAACACCGTAAAAACGACCGTCTCCGCTGTCTGGAACGGAATCAAGTCGATAACGTCCACCGTATGGAACGCCATAAAATCAGCTGTTTCCACGGTGTGGTCCGCGATATCTTCAAGGGTGAGCGGAGCTATTAATGCAGTGAAGTCCACCATATCCGGTGTCTGGAACAGCATCAAGTCCGTGACATCCTCGGTGTGGAACGGCATCAAAAACGCCATAATCACGCCGATAGAAACGGCAAAAGACAAGATCAAGGGCATTATCGACAAGATAAAAGGCTTTTTCAGTAACATGAAACTTAGCCTGCCCAAGATCAAACTCCCGCATTTTAGCGTGGAGGGCAAGCTGTCACTCAACCCGCCAAGCGTACCGAAGCTCAAAATAGACTGGTACAAAGAAGGCGGCATCATGACACAGCCGACCATCTTCGGCGCATCCGGCAATACCTTAATGGCCGGCGGCGAAGCAGGCGCGGAGGCGGTACTGCCGCTCTCGCTTCTGTGGGATAAGATGGAGGCGGTAATGAAATCCATCCTCAACAGCGCAGCCGACGCACCCGGTGACGCGGGGCTCACAAGCAAGGCCGGCGAATTGCTCACGCTCGACAACTTCTCACTCGGAAGTCTGGCGGACGGAACAAACTGCGTAATATACTACGACTTCTCCGGCTTCACATGGAGTCCACAGATTCACACGGAAGGCGGCGGCGACGACGAGGACGACATCATGGCACGACTGAAAGCGCACGAGGCGGAGTTCTTCGACTGGCTCGAAGAATTTGTACAAATGAGGGAGGTGGCGACTTTTGCGTAGGGTAACAGGCTATAAAGACTATATCACACGAGAGGGCGACACCTTCGACGCACTTGCGCTTGAAATGTATGGCGAGGAAACCCTCGCACATTACATCATCGACTTCAACCCCGACCACGCGGCGGTGCTGATATTCTCGGCAGGGGTAGCCCTTCGGCTGCCCATCGTTGAGAACGTCGAAACGCCGGACACACTGCCGCCGTGGCGTCGGAATAACGACGACGAGGACAGCGACTCATGAAGCTGTTCTACAACGGAACGGACATATACAACGACGTGTCGGTAAACTACTGTGTACACGAAATGTACGCGGAAAAGCAAGCCGACACGCTCGTCGTCCGTTTCAACGACACAAAGGGAATCTGGAGTAAATGGAATCCGGCAATCGGTGATACGCTGCGCTTCACGGAAGGAGCCGGCGACACCGGTAAAATGTACATACACTCCATGAAACCCGAAAACGGCCTCTTTACGGTCCGCGCTATGTCAATGCCGCAGAGCGGAACGACAAAGAAGTCGAACAGCGGGGAGGGCGTGCGCGTCCTGCAGCTCGGCAACGAGTTCGCGGCGGCGCATGGACTCACCTTCAAGCAGTACGGCGTCACCGATCAGGTATACCAATACCTGAAGCAGGAGAACGAGACCGACTTCGCGTATTATCGGCAGCTGTGTACGCAGGAAGGCTGTCAAATGCTTTTCTACGACGGACAGCTGCTCGTATACAATGAGCGCAAGCTCGAAAGCGAAGCACCCACCGGCACGCTTGACGTGGATCAAAACGGCCAGTTCACCTACCGCGATGACCGCGCCGAGTGCTACGGTTCCTGCGAGGTGGCAAGCGGCAGCTATTCCGGCAAATTCACCGCTCCCGGCACTACGTCGAAAGCGGTACTCCGACCGGAAAAGCGCATCCTTGTAACGTCGAACGGCGAGGCCGCACGCTTTGCAAAGGGACTGCTCCGCGACGCCAACAAGTACGGCCACACCGGACAGTTCTCGAAAAACCTACAGCTCGGATATGCCGCCGCCAGCGTCCTCACCTTGAAAACCACCAAGGCGAGCGCGTGGGACGGCGACGTATTTGTGTACAAGGTGCGGCACGACTACTACCGGAACCAGACGACGATATACTTCCGGAAACCATTGGAGGGATATTAATGGGCAATATCTACAAGGGCAAAGTGGCGTCCATCAACGGCAAACTCGCCCGCGTGGTACCGCTCGACGAAAGCGCAAAGCCCACGACAAAGA
Source organism: Clostridia bacterium (assembly GCA_017632155.1). The sequence goes on along the minus strand of JAGBRZ010000112.1, from coordinate 13,470 downwards.
TCATGATACCGTGGCACCTTCGCGGCGACACCGGCGTACTTAAAAAGGGCACCGAAGTCGTTTATGTGGAGTTTGCCGACGCATCCGGTCTCTTATTGGGCAGAGCCGACGGAGAGTGGGGCGAATATCTGCCATACCTCGAATCGGAACTGGTGGAAACGCCTCGCGGCGACGTCAAGGCGGGGAGCGTAAGCCTGAAAGGGCACACGCACACCGCTCCGCATGGCACAACATCCGCACCGAACGGCGGCGGATCATCATCCGGCGGCAGCGGTGGAGACAGCAGCGGAAGTGACAGCGGAAGCGGCGACAGTGGCGGCAGCGGAGGCACCGGCGCGGATGGCAAAGACGGCGAGGACGGCTTCTCTCCGACGGTAACGGTGGAAGAGATCGACGGCGGCCACCGCGTGACCGTGACCGACGTAAACGGTACGCAGACCTTCGACGTAATGAACGGCGTAAACGGCAAAGACGGAGAAGACGGTACCGACGGCAAGGACGGCACCAATGGCAAGGATGGAGCCGACGGAAAAGACGGCACCTCGCCAACCGTAACGGTAACGGCGATAACCGGAGGCCACCGTGTCAGCATCACCGACGCAAACGGGACGCAGACCTTCGACGTTATGGACGGCACCGACGGCAAGGACGGCACCGACGGTAAGGACGGAGAAGACGGAGCGGACGGCTCGGCGGCAGACCTCACCGATATTAAGGAAGCAATAAAAGCCAATACCGACGCTATAGCCTTGCTTAATACTACAATAATCGAAATAAATAGCAGGCTGAACGTTCTCGAAAGCGGCAAAGTCGACGAATATACTGTACTTATGCTTCACGGTGCTGACTTCACCGACAGCAGCGCACGAAACCGCCGGATAACAAGCAACGGAGTAACGGTATCATCCACTCGAAGCAAGTTCGGCGGAACGAGCCTGTATTTTAATGGTAATTCGTATTTGACTACCACAGCCATTGAATTTGAAGATCGTGACTTCACAATCGACTGGTGGGAATACATCACAAATGCAAACAGCCAAGTAAGATTTAATTCTGCGTATGATTCTTCTGTAGGAGCATTCGGCGGTTTGATGCTGGGGCACAGTAAAACAAAACTGTACGCATCGAATGTCAATACTTCCACATGGTGGGATATCGTAGATGACGTAGATATGTTTGTGAATACCGTTAATACATGGGTACATTGGGCTGTTGTTAGAAATGGCAACACCCTCACGACTTATAAAAACGGTGTAAAATATGCTACCGTGCCGTTTGTCGGATCATTGGGATATACCGCGAATTATCAATGCGCAATCGGAAGCTATTGCTCGGCGGATAGAGCGTATTTCGTAGGATATATCGACGAATTTAGAATCTCGAATATTGCACGCTGGTCGGGTAATTTTACACCGCCGACAGCAGAGTATTAATTCGGAAATCAATAAAGGAGGGAGAGCAAAATGGCAGAATATAAAAGGCACACATGGGTGAACGGCGAAGTCATCACCGAGGAAAAAATGAACAACGTCGAGCAGGGTATCGCCGAAGCCATGCAAAAGGGCGAAGGCAACGATATTATAAAGAAGGCGATAGAAAGCCATATCAAAGACAAAGAAAACCCGCACGGCGTGACAAAGGAGCAGCTCGGGCTTGAAAAAGTGGATAACGTCGGCGTAAACGACATGGCACCGACCTACGGCGATATTACCGCACTGTCAACACTCGTGAGCGGCGAAAAGTTAAACGCAGCCTTCCCAAAGATCAAGTTAGCGATAACCAAGCTCATTGAGCACATGACCAACGAAAAGAACCCGCACAAGGTGAAACTGAGTGATTTGGGTATCACACGCACTGCGGAAGAGCTCAACGCCGGCGGACTTCCGGCGGTCACGGAAGCGGACAACGGTAAGTTTATGCGCGTCGTCAACGGCACATGGGCAGTCGCTTCGATGGCAAGTGCAGAAGGGAGCAAGTTTTAATGGCTGAGTATATCATACAGGGCGAGACGCTGGAGAACCTTGCCGACGCTATACGCTCGGTGGCTTCGGTAAGCAGCACATGGACGCCCGAACAGATGGCGGAATACATCCTCGCCAACCTCGTAAAGCCGACCGCACGGCAGGGAGCCAAAACATGGACGCCGGGAACGTCCGACCAATCTATAGCGGCCGGCACCTATCTCAGCGGCAAGCAGACCATCAAGGGCGACGCGAATTTGATTGCCGCTAACATCAAGGAAGGCGTTAGTATTTTTGGCAAGACGGGTACACTTAGCGGACTTATGGGAGACCCATCTCAATACAAAGTATCGTTTACTGCGGTTGCAAGCGGAACAATTACGCCCGCGTCTATAACAACAGCCGCAACTGTCATAACCCACAATCTGGGGGTCGTGCCGAAATTGATACTAATGATTAAAACTGGGTCGGGATATACAACGAGCGGTAGCAATTATGGATTGTATTGCAGTTATTTGTATCATCCTTCAACCAGTACGACGTGTCATTATACGGTGTTAAATACTAAGCAAAATTCGATTGTACAGTCAGAACATGGGATATATGGTGGCGGGTATGGATTTTGTGTTTTTGCTCATACCAATAATTATACTTGGAAGATTCCCGCGAAAACGTTAAGTGATGCTACAAACTTCAACCCTGGTTTAGAAAATGGATATCAAATATTTCGAGCGAATGCATCTACATTTACAGTGGATGCCTGTTTGGTAAATACTTCTTACCAATGGCTTGTAATGGGGTGATAAAATGCGATACTACAAAATATCCGACGAAAACGGCAAGCTTGTTGCAATCGGTATCGGCTACGATGGCGAAGAAATAACCGAAGAAGAATACAACGCGCTTATGACCGAGATACAGGAAAAAACAGCGTATATTTTCAAGCTCGCCGACGGAGAGATCACCGCCGAAGACGTGCCCGAAGAATGGCGCGAGGAAGTACAGGCCGCCGCCGAAGCCATAATCAAAGCCCGCGAGGAAGCGGAAAACCAAGAGCCGATACCGCAGCACATAAGCGCGGACGAAGCTCTCAACATACTGCTCGGAGGTGAAGACGCATGACAAGGGACGAATGTTTATATCTGCGGTCGCTGATCGAAAAGGCGGCACAGTCGCTCGACGATAAAGACGCGCTCACCGCTCCGACGCTCTTCCCGAGATGGAAGCCCGACGTAACATTTACCGAGGACGATATCGGCAAGCGCGTAAGCCATGGCGGCAAGCTCTACGTTATCCGTCAGGCACACACTTCGGCGGAGATATACCAGCCGGGCAGCGTCGGCACCGAATCGCTTTATGCCGTAATCGACGAAGACCATGCCGGCACCGCCGACGATCCCATCCCGTATGAGGGTAACATGGTACTGGAAAACGGCAAGTATTACACGCAGAACGGCGTGATATACAAATGCACACGCGATACGGTAAATCCTGTTTACCATGCTCTCGCCGACCTCGTAGGGCTTTACGTCGAAGCGGCAGAATAATAACAGCCTGAACGGAAGGGGAGAAAAGCATGGCGACAATGGCAAAATGGGGGCCGAAAACGTGGTCGGTCAGCTCCAAGCAGGTACTCGCGCTTGAAGACCTCAGCTTCTCATACGAGCAGGTGGCGGACAACAACGGCGCGACCGAAGAAAACCGGCCCACGAATGAGCGCGGCGTCGAGCTGTTCCCCCTCAGCTTTTCGACGGTCCTGCACTCCGGCGCGGGCGTGGACGTCCGGAAGGAGATCGAAAGCTGGCAGGCACTTGTCACAAAGGTAAATTATTTTTACCTTAACGGCAAAAAGCTCGGCCCGAAGCTGCAGCTCCGTAAGGTCAGCGTCGGAAACGTCAAGCTGGACGACTTCGGCCGTATGCGGTTAGCGACGCTCACCTTTGAGTTAAAGGAGTACGACCCCGAGACCACCAGCGTAAAGGTCACGACCTCCGCGCTGAAGGTCAAAGCGACGACGAGCGAAAAGGCCGCGAAAAAAGCGACCAACACGACCGCGAAAAAAGCGGCGAAAAAGACCGTCAAGGTGGGCAGCTACGTAAAGCCCACCGGCAAAAAATACGCCACCGGCCAGACAATTCCGTCATGGGTGAAACAGCGGAGCCACAAGGTAAGCCAGATCAAAGGCGACCGCGTGCTCTTAGGACATCCGGACGGTATCAACAGCTGGGTGTATTTATCCGAAGTAACGCTGGTGTAAGGAAGGTGTAAGGAATGAAAGCACACGGAAACGGCACGCCCGAAACCTGCGCATACAACCTCCTGCGAATCATACGCGGCGAGGTCGCCTTCGACCGCGTGAGAGGAAGGGACGGCGCACTGGTGGACCAACCGAACGCCAAGGACGAAAATATAGCAGATATCGAGTGGCTGCTTAACACCTACGAGCCGCGTGTGGTCGTCGAAAGCGCGGAAACAACGCCTGACAACGCACTCATGGGCGACTATTCAACACTCGTAAGCATAAGGCGAAAGGAGGAAGAGGAATAAATGCCCGACCTCAAATTTATCGAAACCGACGCGGGGACGGTCCTCGACACGGTGCTCGAAGAACTGGAAAACGGCGTAAATGAGCCGCTATATCCGGGCGACGAGCGGCGCATCACCGGCGAGACGCTGGCGCAGATCGTTGTCGCGGTGTACAACTCCGTAAACGACGCCTGCCGTCAAAAAATGCTCCGTCATGCGCGGCATACCGTACTTGACGCCATAGGTGAGACCCGCGACTGTTACCGCAGAACGCCTACACCGGCCACGGTGACTTTGCGCTTCGGAGTAACCGAGCCGGTACCGTCGAATATCATCATACCGGCAGGGCTTCGCGTGACCGGCGACTTCGTGCATTATTTCACGACCGACGCGACCGTCGTATTAATAGCCGGCACCGACACCGTAGACGTAACGGCAACGGCCGAGGAAGGCGGCGCGGATTATAACGACATAGCACCCGGTGCTATAAGTAAAATTGTGGACGTGTCGGAAGTGCCGCTCATTGACACCGTAACCAACCTCGACGCAACCGAGGGCGGCGCGGATGAAGAGGGCGACGAGCCCTACCGCGAGCGGATCAGGGAAGCCGAAAACCGTCTCAGCACCGCAGGACCGGCAAAAGCCTATAAATATTGGGCACTGTCCGCAAACACGCTTGTCTCCGACGCCGTAGTGGAATCCGAGACCGAGACCGTAGAGCGGACGTTAAAAACCTACGCCGGTCACGCCTTCCAAGGCGGCGCGAATCTGCTGCCCGATACGCTTATAGTATATCTGCCCGATGGCACACCGGCAGCGGCCGACACCGACTACACGGCGACATATGAGGACGAGCTTCTGACGCTCGCGCTCTCCGGCGCACTTGCCGACGCAGCCGAAGTCAAGATCGAGATAACGCGCGTCATGTACGGCCGTGTCAAAATCGTGCCGATATGCGCCGGCGGTGAGATACCCGACGAGGAAGTATTGCAGGACGTCCTCGAAGCCTGCACCGCCGCCGACGTCAAACCGCTTACCGACTATGTGCAGGTGGAAGCTCCGAGCGTCGTGTACTACGATATCGAGCTGACATATTACACGACCAAGGCGAACCAGTCCGAAGTCGTGAAAAACGTCGAAGGCGACGGCGGCGCGATAGACCAGTACATATACTGGCAAGGCTCCGCATTAGACCGGGATATAAACCCCGACGAACTGCGTGCGCGCATCCTCCGTCCGGATTGGGAGGACGGACTTGTCGGTGCGACTCGGTGCGAAATAGTCAAACCGGCATTTACTGAATTGCCCGGCACGACCGTCGCACGATTCTCCGGCAATCTCAAAGTAAGCCACGTCGTGAAGGATTAAGGAGGGCGAGAACATGGGCGGCATAAAATTAACCGAACTTGACTTCCTGCACCTCCTGCCGGCCTTCATGCGCGACGATGAAGCGGCCATAGCCATAAGCAAAGCCATGAATAAGCTCATGGGCGAGCCGATGAAACGCATCGACACAATACGCACATGGGACCAGATCGACAATTTAAACGAGCCTGAGTGCGACGAGATGGCATGGGAGCTTGATATCGACTGGTACGACTCCGACGGCATGACGCTCGACGAAAAGCGCGAAACGATCAAAATGGCGCAGCAGATCAAGCGGAAACGCGGCACAAAATGGGCCGTAGAACGCCTGATATCCGTACACTTCGGCGAGGGCTATGTGGCAGAATGGTACGACATCGGTACACCGCCGTACACCTTCGCGGTTCTTACCACGAACCCGGCGATAACAGCCGAGGCATACGAAAAGTTCCTCGAAGCCGCCAAAATAGCAAAAAACGAACGCTCGCATATCGCGGGCGTTTACTATTACTGGCAGCAGGGACCGGAACCGGGCATCGAGTACGCACCGAGCGACAAGCGGTATATATACGAGTTCGAGGACTGCGGCACGTCCTGCGGACCGGACGGCGAGCAATACGCGACCGTCGGCATGATATTGAGGGACGCCATAGCATTCGAACCGACCGACGCGCCGTATGTGTATAACTTCCCGAGGTACGGCTCATACGGCATGAACTCGGTCGTCGGCACCGCTATAGTCGGCACGTCCGTCGTGGGCGGCTCGGAATACGTCGAAGGCGAGGGCAAGTGCGGCACGTATCCGCGTGATATCATGACCGGCGGCACGACGCTGTTAATGGCGGCCACCGAGCCGAAGGTCGAAATCATGCTGTACGGCCTGCCGCAGTGCGGAAGCGAACAATACAAGGCCGTCGTAGGTACTGCAATCGTCGGCAAGTCCATCGTGACATATTAAGGCAACCGAAAGGAGATAGCCGAAAATGGCATATTTCAGCGACAAATATATGAGCCACCGCCGTAAGCAGTGGCTCCGCTCTATCTACTCCGTCGAAGTGCAGGTGGGCGGAAAATGGCACACGGGCGATATCAACCAGAAAAAGATCGAGGGCGACGACCTTGTAATTATGGTTACATTCCCGACGCTCGACGACTCTGCCTGCACCATCACCGCCTCGCGTGTTATCGACGTGCGCGGCGAAGTGGCGGCGTATCAGGAGCGCAACATCCAGAAGAACGCGGGACAGGGTACCATGATAAAGATCACGGTCCCGATTTACGAAGTCACCGCAGAATAAAAGGAGGACGCGACAATGTACACAAAAACAAAATGGCTTGACAAAGTTATCGACGCCGAGACCGGCGAGCTCGTACAGGAAGCCACCGACCAGAGCGCGAAAAACTTCAACAACATGGAGACCGGCATCTCCGACATAAGCGTAGCGACCGCGCTGCTGCTGATAGCATCCAGACAGAGTGAGTCATAAGAAAGGAGCATAACAATGGCAAGCTATAATTTAACAAAAATGGCGGTCGATATGCACTGCCCCGGTAACATCGTACAGCTCGATGAAGCGGATATGCCGTCGATACTGGTATACATCCCGGCCTTCAAAAACAGCGACGTCCTCACCGGCGGCAACGACAGCATACACCCGGCATTTATCGTCAACGGCCGTCAGATACCCGGCTTTTACTACTCCAAGTATGAGAACGTAGTCTACAACGGCAAGGCGTACAGCCTGCCGGCAGAAGACCCGCAGGGGAATATCAATTTTGATACTGCACGCGAGGCTTGCGAAAACAAGGGCTACGGCTGGCATCTCGCCACAGCGGCGGAGTGGGCGGCGGTCGCACTGTGGAGTAAGAAAAACGGACACCTGCCTAAAGGGAATAACAATTACGGACTCGATAGCAACGAAACCGAAAAAAAAGCTATTCCCACTACCTATAACGACGACGGAACGGTCGGCAGAGTGGCAGTCGGCACCGGGCCGCTGACATGGAGTCATGACGGAACCGCATCCGGTATATGGGACATGAACGGCAACGTCAGCGAATGGCAGGGCGGTATGCGCTTCGTATGGGGCGAGTTGCAGGTATTGGCCGACAACGACGCTGCGGACGCTGACAATCCGCAGAACGCGACAAGCACCTGTTGGAAAGCGATAAACGCCGCTGACGGCTCGCTCGTAGACCCCGAATGTCTGACAACAGACACAGAGGTCAAGACTACCGGTAGTACAATAAAATTCGATTATGTGAATAACACATGGATATTCACGACCGGAATAACGAACAGTACAACGGCCTACGTATCCTGTACTTTCGCAAATGTTTCATGCTCCGAGGAAATAAGCAACGCCGCAAAGGTGATTCTCAGAGCATTGGCGCTGCTTCCCGATGAAGGCGCGGTAGCATCGTCTTATGAAGGCGACGCGGTAAGCGGCTCCACAGGTATTTCCGAAGGCTTCATTTTCAGAGGCCGCTCATACGCGAGTAAAGGCAATGCCGGCATATTCTCTTATGAATTTCATAGCAAGCGCGCGAACGCAATACCGGGAAACGGCTTCCGCGCCACCTACATCCCGAATCTGTAATAAACGGAGGCGAAGACAATGGACACAGTAACGACGGTGTTTATCGCCGTTATAGCCTGCCTGCCTTCGGCCGTGACCGGCTTCTGCTTCTGGCTCATTCAGCAGAAGATACAAAAGGAATCGAAGAAGCGCGAAGCCGAGGAAGCAGAACGGGCGAGAAAAGAAAAAAAGCGCGAAGAACTGCGCGAACAGCAGGAGCTTTTCCTTGTAAAGGGGATCAGCGCGGCAATATCGCTCGGCAAAGCAACGGCCCGCGCGGTCGGGCGCATCCCCGACGCTCACTGCAATGGCGACATGAAGGCGGCACTCGAATATGCCGACAAGGTGACGCACGAGCAGCGGGAGTTCTTAGCCAAGCAGGGCATCATCCAACTGTTCGAAGAATAAAGGGAGGCGGCGACGGTGAAAAGAAGACCGAGGTACAGAAAAAAGAACTTCAAAGGGCTGTTTTCAAAGATCGCCGTCGCCCTGATTATAACGCAGGTATTTGTATATACGTGGGTGCATCTCATCCTCTCATACAAGGTCGGGCTGGAAATCTCCCCGACCGTTTCCTGCGCATTATACGCCTTCTGCGGAGCGGAAGCGGGGCTGCTGGCGTGGATCAAGAACACAAAGACAAAAAACGAAAGCGGGGAAAGTGAGAATGAAAGAACTGATTATTCAGAAACTGACCAGCCGTAAGTTCTGGACGGCCGTCGCAACTATTGTATCCGGAGTGGTGCTGTTGTTCGGTTATGCCGATACTACCGCCGAGACTGTCGCCGGTGCTGTTCTGATAATCGGCGGTGCCATGTCGTTCAATGTGTCTGAGGGTACCGCGGACGCAGTAGAGCGTATAGTCCGGATGCTAAAAGGCACGGGAATCATCATCGGCGCATTGAAAGATGGCCCCGAACATGACGAGGGCAATAACGAAAACGACACCGACGATAACGAAAACGACACCGACGATAACGAAAACGACACCGACGATAACGAAAACGACACCGACGATAACGAAGCGGAAGGCGGTGCTGACGATGGCATTATTAACGCCGAACAGAACCTATAAAATAAACGGCGTGACCGTCAACGAGAAGATCATCCCCGACGGCACACGCTGGCAGAACGCGGCGAGAGCAAACGCGGCCGGTTTTTCGGCGGGCAGTCTGTACAAGAAACAGCAGAAGCTCTCCGGCAACACCGGCAAGGTGCGCTTCGTGACGATCCACAACACGGACGACCTCGACAACGTGAACGACGACGCAGAACAGTATACCCGTGCCACCTATAACGAAAATATGGGCAGTGCCCGCGTACACTTCTACGTTGACGACCTCGGCGCGTGGCAGAATCTCAAAGCCGGCACCGGCTTGTGTCCGTCCGACCCTGCCGGAGAAGCGGAAGTGGGCTGGCACGCAGGCGACGGCTCCACCGCAGACGGCGGCAACATGACGAGCATCGGCATGGAGATCATCATGAACGACAACGCCGCCCACGATGCAAAGGCAAAGGACAACGGCGCAAAAATCGCCGCATGGCTGTTATGGAAACACGGCCTGACCGTTGACAAGCTGGTGACACATACCTATTGGGTCAACAAGTCGGCCGGCAAGACGTTCTCAGACGTTGACACACAATGCACGAATCTCATATCCGGCAAAAAGTGGTGCCCGTTGCACATATTCGCCAGCTACAACCCGACCACGGCCAAGAAAAACTGGAAGGCGTTCAAGGTGCTTGTGAAGGGCTACCTCGACAAGCTCAACGGCGGCGCGAAAACAACGACAACGACCGCGACCGCGACAAAGTATTACCGCGTGCAGGTCGGCTCGTACAGTTATCAGACGAATGCCGACGCCATGCTCAAAAAAGTAAAAGCGGCCGGCTTTGATGGGTATATAACAAAAGTCGGATCGTACCACCGTGTGCAGGTCGGCGCATTCAGCAAGTTATCAAACGCGCAGAATATGCTCGACCGCGTAAAAGCGGCCGGATTTACGGCATATATAACAACATAAGAAAAACCCGGCGGGAGTGATCCTGCCGGGCTTTTTTATTGTTTAATTATCATGTATATCATGCGTGTGTTGATGAACTTGCGCACCAATGATGTACATGAAAGCCATACCTCCCCAAAACCCTTGTACCGCAAGGGTTTACACCCTTAAATGCACATCAAGCTCCATAGGCTCAGGATCGCCCCAGCGACGATTCCCGGAGCCTTTTCTTTTGCGATTATATACAATTCGGTCGATGCACTGCTTTAAAAGCCTGTTTTTATCAAGCGCGGGCGCGTCCGGGTCTTCGAGCATTTTTAGCGCATCGGAGAACAAGGCGTGCTTTTTTTCATAATCCACCGGCTCCGGCAGCGTATCACGCGCAATACATAAGGCTTGCTGTACTTCGTCCTTTTCCTGCAAAACCTGCGCGTTTAATTGGTCAAAGATATGCTTCGGCATTTCCTCTTTGGTGTATTTATCCCATTGAGCAAGCTCCAGTTTGTTTAATTCCTCTAACCGCTTTTCATGGCGGGAAACGACCTGCTTGTGCATGGCAACACTGTCGCCCGTGTCGTTCTTTATTTTTAACTCAAAATCTTCGACCGCATCCCGCAGCACCCTTTCGACGGCTTCTACCATCTCCCAATAAAAACAAGACGCAGTTTTACATTCCGTCTGGTTAGTACACAAGAGACGCGGCTCGGTATCTCTGCCTTTATATGGCCTATATGTCATCGGGTGACCGCATTGACATATCACAAGACCGGCAAAAGGATTCACGCATTTAGCCTTATCCTTGACAGGCGGTATTTTATCGCGTATTTCCTGCACAGCGTCCCATAGCTCCTGCTCTATGATTGCTTCATGCTTGCCGGGAAATACCAGATAATCCTCGCTTAAAGGACGGCTGACGACAATTTCGCCGTTCTCGACGGTTTTCACAGTCTGGCGGCGATTCCAAACCGTTTTCCCGATATAGTGCTGATTAGTCCGCATCTTTGCAAGGCTCTCCGCTCCCCATTTTCCGCCGCGCTGAGTTTTAATTCCCATACTGTTGAGTTCCCGCGCGATACGGTGGGAGCTGTAACCTTTTGCGTACATTTCAAAAATCATCTTTACGACGGGAGCCTGTTCGGGGTTCGGCTTCAATGAGTAGCACGTTTTTTTGCCTTCCTTGAAGCTCGTCTTATCGTACCCATACGGCGGCTTCGTACCGAGATAGTTTCCGTTCTGCACCGATAATACGCGGCCGTTCTGCTGTATGCGTTTATAGTATTCAAGATATTCATTCCCTCGCATAAGCTCGCGCTCGAAGCTGTCACGGTCCCGAGGATCGCGCAAGTCGTAGGTATATTGCATCGTAATAACGATGGTATTGCTGTATCGGAGCATTTCGACGATATACCCGATCTCCTTCAAGCTGCCGCGCGAAAGCCTCTGCGGCTCGGTGCATATGATTGCCTTGATTTTCGGCGACTCAATGCGACGGAGCATATCAAGCATACCCGGACGGCTATCGACATTCTCACCGGACACGACCTCCCGAATACGGTTATATTCCGGGATTTTCCCCGAGTTCGGCAGATTCCGCTCCACCCAATCGTCGAGCATCTGCTCGTGCTTTTCCAAAACTTCCTCCACCGTAAGGAGCGGATCGTCCGACTGCGATTTCCGCAGGTAGGCGATTATTTCCTCCGGTGTTAATGGCGGTAATTGCCACATAATTTTTTGCACCCCTTTAATATGACATTTTTTTCACTATAGACATGGTATAATATTCTTAATTTTTGGAATTTGCACCATGTTATTGCTATTTTAGAATAATTTTGATACTCTGACATAGTAAGCAATCAAACATATGTTTGTCCCCGAAAGGAGCCTGCCATGCAAATCAATGAAAACGCTGTACCGATCGCTATCACCACCCCGACCAAGGACGAGCTTTTGAAGATCATCGAAAATCTGGACGACTACCAAGCCCGACTTGTCCTATCATTCATCAAAACACTATTCAATCTCAACGACTGAATCTTCGGCCGACGTTTCCGCGTCGGTCTTTTTTTGTTCTTTCGCCACAAGTGACTCGGCCATGAGCCGCAGGGCGTACTGGTCGGACTCGCTCAATTTTAAGTAAGTCTGTACCAGTTTCAGCAGGTCCGGATCAACAAGCACTTTTGCGGCGAGTGCGCCCAAGTCCTCCGGCTCGTCGTCCCATCCCATTAAATATTGAGGGGACGTATCAAGCGCAGCCGCGATAGGTTTAAGAATGTCAAGTGGTAATTTTTCAATATCGCCATTCTCATACCTGTAAACGGTGGAGCGGTCTTTTCCTAAACGCTTCGCCAGATCGTCAGCACTCATTTTTAAAAACTTCCGACGCTGCTTTATGCGCTGTCCTATTTTCATTACATCACCACCTTCACCTATATTATAGTGGCACAGTCGCAAATATTGCAACATATCTACATGAATAAAATGTAAACAATCGCATTTTTGCGATTATTGTATTGACAATTGCTACGAAAGGTGCTATAATGGGCACAAGGTCGCATAAATGCGACAATTTCAAATAAGCGAAAGGAGTACGGAAATGGACGTGAATAAACTGAGAGGGAAAATTGTAGAAAAAGGAATGAATGTAGACCGACTGGCGGAAACCCTCGAAATAGACCGCTCGTCGTTATATCGTAAGCTCAACAAGTTCGAACGTCTCACGATCGGCGAAGCATCCCGTTTGAAGGATATCCTCGGATTGACAAACGAAGAAGCGACCGATATTTTTTTGGCGTAAAAAGTCGCATTTATGCGATTATTGTAACGCATCATAATGAATATAACAACCCCCATACATAACGGTCAAGCATAGCCGCATAGCCTCAGAAAAAGGAGGGGCTGAACATGGAATACATAATCAGAGTACACCGTCCGACGCTCACCGACGAGGAAAGAGCACGCCGCATGAAGCGCATCGAGGACGCAGCCGTCCAGCTGATAATAGCGACGGAGCGGGCGAAGAGAGAGAAAAAGAGAGGG
>JAGBRZ010000111.1 GCA_017632155.1 Clostridia bacterium | reverse complement strand
TTAAAGAGTAGGTATCGGGGCATCATAATCTCCGAGCGTATCCACGCCTTGATAACCTTTTCGGCAGGCATACCGTTGTACTTCACAAAGCCGAAGATGATAAACGGTACTGCGCCTATCATACAGAGCCACGAAAGCACCTCTGTACCGAAAAACGGTCGGCACCCGAAATAGATGCCGACCGCAGCCGCACAAGCGAGGATAGCGAAGATAAACTGCCGAACCGAAAGACCGAAGAACATCGTTTCGTTAAAGTCTTTGATTTCTTTGTTTATCTTAATTTCCATACTAACGTCCTCTCTCGTCATTTTTCTTGTACCCGCCGTTCAAGTGCTTTTCCCAACGGCGGATTTCGTTGAGCTTGTTTCTCAAAGCAGACGGCATATACGGTTGTTTGTGTATCGGGTATCTTCTGCGAATATCCTCGTCAAGCTCCAATGCTTTTTCTTCGCTGACCGCAGGGCAACCGATAACCGTACCGTGTTTTCGGTAATATTCGTTTACCGCTTTCATCGTTTCGTGCTGCTTCTTGCAACTCGCAATTTTTCTTTCAATCCACCCGTCAATATAGCCTTTTTCCTTGGTTTCTTCCATAACGCTCCTTTCTTACAAGCCCATCATCTCTCGCACAACTCTGTCCGAGAGCTTTATCGTGCCGACAAGCACAAGCATATTAAAGAGCAATTCGCCTATATACGTCCACACCTGCGTTACTGCCGATGCGCCCGCCGCCACCGAAGGCGGTGAAGCCGCGAACAGAGAGTAAATGATGCAGGCGAGCACGATAATCGCACCCTCGAGGCAGACAGCCGCAAAGGATTTGAGAAAGGCTTTGCCTATATGACTTGTTTCTTCGCCCGCAAAGGCAGACATAGGAACGGGAGCGATAGCCACATAGATATAGAGCTTGAAAAATCTGCCGTACACCGTGAGTATCATAATGAACGACAGTATCCAAACAAGCAAGCTGCCGATTAGAGTGACCGCCCATAGGGGTATCGACTCCCAAAATCCGCAGCTTTCTATCGTGTCTATCATACTTTGCGGCAGATAAGCTCCGCCTTGCCCCGTAATGCCCGAAGCAATCATAATTTTACTTATGATGCCTTGCACGATGGTGAACATCGCAAGCATCAGATCAAGCCCCCAAGTGACCGCCGCCTTTGCAAGCACGAAGCGTATAAATACCTTTAATGCCTGCTCGGGGCGTTTGAGTTCTTGAAAGCTATTGAACTGTCGCATTATCCCCATAAGGAAGAATAACACGAGAAGCGCATAGCCGATGGCTTTGAGCGCTCCGTTGATATTCACCATCACGTTCCATATACCGCCACCTTTGAAGGTTTCGGGCGACTCGGATATGAGCCGCCATATTTCAGCGAGCTTGCCGTTCCAAGTGTCAAGGGCGTTTTCAAGGTTTTCTACAACCCAATTGTTCGACATTTGCTCACCTCACCTTCGCTGACCGTCAGCCCGTGATAAGCGTTAAAATCTCTTTTGCAAAGGTGATAACAACGCCACCCGCAAGGGTTAGGAAGCCGTTAGCTCTCTGCGAGGGATCGTGGCTCTTGAAGGACAGACCTATCTGCACGACGGCAAAGCCGAGCATAATCATACCGACTGCACGGACAAGACCGAACATAAAGTCCGAAAGGTTGTTGACAACCTGCACGGGATCATCCTCCGCTGCAAACGCGGTCACGGCGCATACCGATACCATAAAGATGCAGAGCACAAGGCACATCCACACCCTCATAAAGCGTTTTGCCTTGGCAGGCATAGGGGTTTTCTTGGTTTCAAGTTTGTTTCTTTTCATTCTGTTTTCTCCTTTTCTTCTAACATAGATTTCAAAAATTCACATAGCATTTCCGTTTCTTCCTCGTCGTAGGCTTCGATCTCGTTCTTGAAATACTCGTCCACCGTGGGAATATCCGAGAGTGCCGTATCTCCAAGCGTTTCGGGATCAATGATTTCAATGGTCACGCCACCCGTAAGCACACCGAGGTTATGAGCGTAAGGAGCAGCACCGCCGTCCGTGCCGAGCTTGATATTCGGGTGGGATAGAATATCGTACTTTAGGTCGAGCACCGGGCGTTCTCCACGGATAAAAACGATAGCGTATTTGTTGTCGAGCATACGCACCTCATCGGGAGTCAGAAGCTCACGCCCCGCCACTTGGGAATTGGTCGAGAAATTACCGCGCAGACCGTCGCTCCGTCCGTATGAGTTGGTATCAATCGTTTCCTTGCCGAGAAGTTCCGACACATACTTGTGGGTGCTTTGCTCGTTACCTCCGAGGTACACGAACTCGTCGCAGTTTCCGACGATGCTTTCCCATTGCTTTTCAAAGAGTGCCTTTAACTGCGCGAGGTTCTGCAAGATGATGGAAACACTCACACCACGGGAACGCATAACCGAGAGAATTTTATCAAAATCATCGGGTAGGCTTACGTTGGCGAACTCGTCCATAAGGAAGTGAACGTGAACGGGCAACGCTCCGCGATACTTGAAATCGGCAACGAAAAACAACTGTTGGAAAAGCTGAGTATAAAGGATTGATACAAGGAAATTGAACGAGGTGTCATTGTCGGGGATAAGAGCGAACAAGGCGACCTTACGTTCTCCCAAGGATTGCAGGTCAAGCTCGTCGGTAGAGGTGAGTGCCGCAAGGCTATCAAGGTTGAACTTTTCAAGCCTTGCCGCAAGCGTGATCTGAATGGATTTCAAGGTCTTTGCCGAACCCGACCGATAGGACTTGTAATACTTCAGCGCGATATGGTTGGGGTTCTCGTATTCAAGAAGGGCGAACAGGTCGTCAAGCACGCTCCCCTCGGCTTCGTTGTCCTCGTCTATATCTCCGTTTCGCAGAAGCTCCATAACCATAGCGAAGTTCTGTTCTTCGGGGGGAGCTTCATAGTGAAGATAGAATACGAGAGCCAACAAAAGCATTGATGCCGCCGTATCCCAAAAGGGATCGTTGGATTGGCTGCCTTTGGGAGTCGTGCTCTTGAATAGGTTTGTAACGAGCCTTTGAATATCGTTGTCGCTTTGGATATACATAAACGGGTTATAGCAATCCGACCGTTCCATATTGATAAGGTCGAGCACGCGCACCTCATAGCCTTTGGCTTTGAGCAGACCGCCCGTATCTCGCGGAAGCTCGCCCTTCGGATCAAGGCAGACGAAAGAGGTATTCGCTTGCATCAAGTTTGGCTTCGCGTAGAACCTCGTCTTACCTGCGCCCGAACCGCCCACGACGATGGTATTGAAATTTCGTCGGTGCAGCTTGGCATTGTATCCGATAGACAAGTGCTGCGAGAGTATCTTATTGGAGTCCTTCGGCTTCTGCTGATACCGCTTGTTTATCTCTTTAACCTCGCCCCATTTTGCCGAGCCGTGTTCCTCACGGCGGCGAAAGTTTGGCTTGGTGTAGTGATAAATCAGTATCGCAAGACCGTATATGAGTGATAACACAAATAAGGTCATAAGCGTATTGTCGCTCCATACGAGATAGAACGGGTGTGAGAGTGCTTCGGAAAGCTTGGGAATAACGGTGGAAAGACCTCCGCCGAGGGTGGGAGCTATGAGAAAGGAAATCCATATAATGACGAGCCAACCGAAAACGGCGACTCCGAACCATAAGAATTTCTTATCTTTCATCGCGTTCCTTCCTTCGTTTTTCTTTTTTGGTGGGAGCGTCGATGACCTTTAAGAGAACCTTGTTCAAGTCGTCGGTAGGCTTATCTTCCTCCAAGCAATCGGTACGTTGGTCGGCTAACGCCTTCATCATCACGCGATGCTCAAAGTCATCGACCTCAATAATTCTTTTTTCAGCCATCAGCGCGCCTCCCTCGGTCTATATTTGTTGCTCGGAGGTACGGTGGTCTTGGGTTCACCCTGCGCCTGCGTCTGCTCTTGCTCCTTACCTTTTTCAAGGAAGTTACGCATCGTACCCGAAACCGTCTTGACGGTAGAGTGGATTGAGTTCATTTCCACCTTGATATATTCGGGTTCAAGCGTTGTGTAGCGGTTGGGGATAGCGTGGATATTCACGGGCGTGGTATCTCTGCCGTATTTCTTTACGATGACATACGCCGCGCACCTCGCTTGGAACTCGTGGTCATCGTTGCGGTAGTGTGCCGCATCCTTTGCCATTTCCGCGTGTGCTCTCGCTTTCGCAACTGCGGGAAAGAGCTGTCCGAACTCCGCGCCCTGCTTATAGAGAATCACTTTGTTTTTGGCATCGTACAATGCCGTTTCGTTACCGAGGTCGGCATCGGTTTTCTGAATGGGAACGGGGCAACCGTCCACAAGAGCCGCAAGGACTTTGTTATCGGGATAGTCGAGCTTCTTCGGAAACTCACTCGCAGGAGGCTCGGCAACCGAGCTGATGTCAAAGACGTTCTTGACGTTGTAGCCCATACGCTGCTCGCCGTCCACGGTGTAAGGACTCGGCTCTAAGATCCAAATGCTTTCCTCGCCCTTCTTGATGGAGCAGCCCGCCTTTTTCCAACCGTCAAAGTCCATAAGGCGTGTCGGGAGCTTTCCGTCCATCTGCATATAGATGAGGAAATTGTTGTTGAGGGAGTAGTTCTCACAACGGCTCTGCACGTCAAGGAACTGCTGCATATTCTCCTTGTTTGCAACGATGCTACCACACGCTTCGTCGATCATCGCATAGCATTGAACTCGCTTGTCGCGCTGAACGTCAGCATAGCTCTTTTTCTCGGTGGTTTCGGGTGCAGCCTTGGGGGGCGGTGCTTCCTTTACGTTTTTCTTGTTGGCTTCTTCAAAAATGTTCTCAAACTCTGTCATTATCTGCCTTTCCTCTCTTTCTTTTTATTCTTGGATTTGCCTTTGCTCTTGGACTTGTCGGGAGCTTTGGGAGCATCCTTTTTCTTTTCCTCGCGCCCCTTTTTGATGTCCTCGATTTTCTTCTTGACCGAAGGCTTACGGTCTGCTTTTCCTTCCTGCGTCATACTACGGTCGCTTTGTGGCTTTGCAGGTTCGGATGAGTGCTCGGACAGAACCTCGGGGCTTGCCTTTGGATTTTTGTCTGACCGAGCCGCAGTAGGGTTTTCGACTGTCGGCTCCTCTCTCTGAATAGGCTTGGCGAGCATCTCATCAGCGAGCTTTTCGCTGTCATTCTTCTCAGGGTGCTCGGTTTCGGGTGGGTTCTGCGCTTCTTGGTCATTTTCTTTCTTTTCCTCCTGTTCTTTCACAATTTCCGCACGGAGAGTGGCAACGTCCACTTGTGCGAGATTGAAACGCTCGGTAATCCTCGCAATCTTGGACTCGTCCTCGGCGCGAACCATCACGTCGAACACACCGTCTGTCTTGTCCTTTTCTTTGAGAATGGTATAGAGAATACCGTACTGCTTTGCGACCTCTTTGAATTTCGGCAGGTCGTCTGCCTTAAAGGTGTAAACCTTCAAGGGCTTGCCGCTACGGAGCATACTTTCAAGTCTTGCCGAGCCTTTGGTTTTCTTCTGTTGCCTTGCCATAGAGTAAAGCAACACGGCGGCGTTCTTCGCGCCCGTTCCCGTCAGCTTGATAAGTACCTCCGTTCCGTTTAGCATCATTTTCATTACCTGATCTGCTGCTTCGCCGGAAGTATTCATACTTTTCTTTCCTCCTTCTTTTTGTCTTGGTTTTTCTTGGGTGTATCTTTATCGGGTACGTCGATGGTGTTGACCACCGCTTCAATAGCACCGCTTCGCAGGGCAATATCCTCGCAAAGCCGCATTTCCCGACGGAGCACCGCCATCTGTCTTGATAGCTCTGAAATCTGATTTTTTATCGGTTGCATTTCCACGCTATCGTGCATACGGCGGAGTCGGTTGCGGAGCGCGGCTCGCTCCTTGGCAAGTGCTACGAACTTGCCCGATAAATTCTTGGTAAAAGAAGAAAGCTGCTCAGCGGTATGAATGTCATACTTACCAAGCAACTTTGCTTCCTCGGAGTACATACGCGCTCGCTTGACGTCCTCACGGATCACGGCGTATGCTTCACGGTTATTCGGTTTTTCTTTGGGGAGTGCGCCGAGCAGATAACAGTAGTGGTAGTAAAGAGCCACAAGTCCTTTCGGCTTCTCCCGTTTAGTGTAGGTTTTGTACGGAGTGAAGGAACGGTTGATGCCGTTCTCTTTGAGCCGTCTTTGCACGTCCTCGTAGGTGTAGCCCTCACCGAGCTTATCCATACGAAACCACCTTGTGCTTTCGTCGGGGCGGATACGCAAATACTTTCCTCGCCATTCAAGGGTATATCCGAGAGCTTGAAAGGTGGTGGCGAACTGCGGATAGGTGAAGCAATGCTTGATGGCTTCGTCCATATCCCGCCGTATCAGACCTCGCACCGTCGCCCGTCCTTCTTGCTCGGCTTTTATCTCTCCGATATGCCGTCCTTTACCTTGCGGCTTCTCGATAACCGACAAGCCGTACTCACGGCAAAGGCGGTCGGATACTTCGCGTATTTTGCGGTAGGTTGTCGTGCAATCGTTGTAACGCTTTCTATCAAAGCCCGTTGCGGAAAAAGCAAAAT
This sequence comes from Clostridia bacterium, assembly GCA_017632155.1. The sequence continues at coordinate 16,155 of JAGBRZ010000111.1, read as the reverse complement.
GGTTGTGTACTGTTTCCGTGTTTGTGTGAGTGGAAACGATAACGGGAAAGTTGCTCCATAGCTCTCGCGCAAGCCGAACACCGATTTCGTGTGCGACTTCGGGCGAAACCTCACCCCGATTGAAGCTCTGAACAGCGTGATAGGCAATCGTGTTGGACTTGCTCCTTGAAAGCAAATTGAGATTGTTCATCACCTCTGCCGCAGAGTCAAGGTCACATTGAAGCGTACTGACATAGAGCCGTTCTTCGGTTTTTAGTACGTCAACACCGTATTCGATAAATGCTTTTATCGTATCCTCGGAAAAATTCTCCGAGGACTTTTCAATGTTGCCTACATAATCAATCAGTTGCTTTAGGTGGCTTTTTACATCCCATATTTTTGTTACTGCCAATCTTGACACCTCCCCTCGCAAGCTGTGCCGAAAGTTCCGCAACAATCCGCCATACGCGGGTAGCGTTCTGTCGGTATTCGGGTTCGTCTATGAAGCCAAGCGAGTGCGCCTTCGTTGCAAGTTGGTTCATATTGATGCCGATGTGCTGAAGCTCGTCAATCACTTGCATATACTCTGCGGGAGGAAACTCCAACGGTTGAAATCCGTCGATGAGTTGACGGATATACTCATTCATAGTCATATTGGCGGCGGTTGACCACACACACAAATTATTGTATTCTTTCTCATCAAGACGAATTGTGATGCGGTGTTGCCGCTTGCGAGTAGCATCAAATTTGTTCATCGTTTTATGGGCGGGGGTATTAGGGGATTTCCCCTAACAAGCGGGTTTGGGCGTCCAAATCCAGTGCTTGCTAAGAGTGAAAGACACTAATCCGCCGCCCCGAAGTCCTCCTTTCATCGTTCTTTATCGTCGCGGCTTTTGACTTGTTCTTTGATGTCATATTCTACGCCTTGGTAGTCCTCGGCAGTAAGAATATAGTGACCTCGGTGGTATCCGTCGTTGACGATTGTCTGCGCTTCATAAGCATCTTCGGCTTCAACTCTAACGGTTCTTGAAAGCGTTTCCGTGATTACCACCTCAAAGGTTTTGTTCTTTTCTTCGCGGTAAATTTGCAGGTCGTGATGGCAAGGAATATAGATTTTTCCGTTCTCCACGCAACGGAAAAGGTCATATTCGTGACCGCCCGCCGCCTTGTAAAAATCATCGTAGGAGTACGGAAATTTGCTCGGATAGGCATAACCTTCCTCGCACAATCCAAGCTCGGCATCAATGGAAATTCGCTTTGAGATTGCGAAAAACCCACTCTCAGAACCCTCCAATTTTCTTACGGGAAAGAAGTTGTAACCGCCGTATTCAAAGGTTCTTTTACTCAAAAAATCACCGCCTTTAGAGCCTTGCATTGAACGCCTGCTCACAGATCTCGTCGAGAATATCTGTAAGAGTGATTTCCATATCTTCGGGTACTTTTTTGCCGAGTGCATAGCGGTAGGTCATAGCCGCTTTGTCCTCGTCATCAAACGCCCACATTCTCACAAAGTATGTGAAAACGATACGCATATCTTCAAGTAGCCACATCTCGTAGCCCTCTACGACGGTCGTAATATCGTCCTCGTCGGTATCCCAAACGGAGCACAGAAGATGCCCGTTTCGCTCAAACAAACGGTTCTGCTTGATGTTGTTATGGGGCATTTCGCAACCCATAATCTCACAAGCGCAAAGGGGCTTGTAATCCCAATCGAGAACGGGATCAAAGGTATGGAGCGCGTCGATTGCTTCATTGATTTCAGCCGTAATACGCTCTTTGTTTACGGGGCAACCGCCGTAATTTTTCAAGAGCATTTTACGCAGATTTTTCTGAAACTTTTTCATATAGCGCGACTCTTTGGAGTTTCTATCTTGCATCGTTTTTACGGTTATCCTCATTGGCTTTTACCTCTCTTTTCTTATCGTTAATTAGGTTCATAAGGTAGTCGTTATAGTCCTTGTTCCCATCGGGTGGAGGGGTGTACTTGACCTCGTACCGACCGCCAAGAACATATCCAAGGGCAGCCGCACCGCGCCGTCCTTTATCGTCATTGTCGTAACACAAGAACACCTTTTTCACGCCCGGATTCTTCGATAGAAAATTCGTGAGTGATACGGGTACTTTCGTGTTTTCATAGCTCCCGCTTGGGGCATATATGCCCGATACGGAAAGCAGATTTTCGTGTTTATAATCACCTCCGTTTGCGTTCAAAATCGTTGCATAGGATAAAAGATCAATAGCACTTTCAAAGACGAAAACGCTGTCCTTTTTACCTTCCGCAATAAGACGAAAGGTGTAGGTCTTGTCGCTGCCTGCTATGTCCTTTCTGTTGGTTGTACCGTCCGTCGCTCTCCAAGAGCAATACTTCATTTCGCCTTTCTCATCGTATCCGATAAAGAAAACAGAGCCGTAACGGTCGCTCTCGGCTATGGTTCTTCGTGCGATGCAATCGTCGATGATCCTCTCGGAAATTCCTCTTGACATAAGGTATTTACGGGCATTTCTACACGCAAAATTGTGACGCGGCATCATAAGGCGGTCGTACCGCTTGACCTTTGCTTCGGGCAAAGAAAAAGACGGTCTTACAACCGTCGTGTCCGTCAATATCCGTACCGCTTCGGGCAGTTCAAAGCCCTTGACTTTCACAAGATAGTCCAGGGCGTTAGAGCTGCCGAACCCACGCGACCACCAAAACCATTTGCCGTTGGAGATCTTCAAGGAGTCGTGCGACTTCGTGCAGTACACGTTGTTACCGCACCGCATAAGCTCATACGGCTCATAGGTTTTAAGATAGGTCAAGAGGTCAACGCTCCGTGCCTTTTCAATGGCTTCGGGCGGTACATATCCTTGCGTGTTTTGCCTTCTCATAGATACCTCCCGTCAATCGTAAACGTGACATACAACCTTGGTTTCCTCGGGTTCACTCTCGTGAAAATCTATATCTCCGTTAAGTGCCTTTTGCTCCGCGATATGCTCGGCTTCGGACTGACAGCTCGCTTCGACTTCCACATAGCCGAACTGCTTTATAACCACTTCCACGCCATATTTCATCATCACCTTCCTCCTTCCAAAATAGAAATAGCCGAGAGAGTGGTGCAGCTCTCCCGGCTATGTAAAGCGACGGTGATAGTCACCGCCGCCACGCCTTGTGAGGGCGTTATCGGTCGTCACGGTCATCTCGCGAGGTAGGCTTTTTGTCCTGTCCGTCCTCGGAGATTTCCTCTGCGCCGTCCACGATTTCGTTCTCCTTTCTGTCCATATTAAGCTCGGCGTTCAGCTCGTCGAGCCTTCTGCTTTTTTCTTCAAGGATTGCTTCGTCGGCAAAGGGTTTTGCAATCTCAATCTTGGCGTTTTCCACTTGTCGGTGGTATTCCGCGAGCTGCGTTTCGTTGTTTGCTTTACGCTCCGCAAACTTCTCGACCTGATTGTCGATACGGAGAACGATACGCCCGATTTCTTTGCCGAGCAGTACCTTGTGGGTAAGCGCTCCTTTGAGGTTGATGAAGAACTCTCGGTTCATACCGTCAAAGCCTATCTCGGTCTTAAATCCACGGTACTCTCCGAGAGGTCGCGGCTCTTGATTATTGATGCGGCTGCATATATCCGTGATGGCTTGCTCGGCTTCGGTCTTATCGGTGTAGGTTACGCCCATAATCACCATCGGAGAGAAGCCGTCCTCGTTTGGAACGGTGTGTTCCTCGGCGGTCTTGATGTCGCTTTCAAGCCCCTTAATATGTTCCTCCACCCAAGCAATTTCTCTTGGGAACTTCTTGATAAGGTCATCTTCAAGGGCATAGCGTTGACTAAGGTGAGAAGCCTTTTGAAGCTTCAGCTTTGCCACGTCCGCGTCGAGCTGCATCTTCTCCATAATCTTGGGATTTCCGCTTGCAAGAGCCTTGATTTCCGCATAGGAGAGAGCCGTTTCGTCCACGTCCTCGGCGCTTCGCACGGGAGATTTTGAGGTCATAATCTGCGAGATAAACTTCTGCTTCGACTCCAAGAGCTGATAGGAATAGGCATCGAAAGTGCCTTCGGTAACATAGCGGTATAGGTCAACCTCGGGGTTGGTGTTGCCTTGTCGCACGATACGCCCCGCGCGTTGCTCGAGGTCGCTCGGTCGCCACGGCACGTCAAGGTCGTGCAGAGCTATTAAACGCTCTTGCACGTTTGTACCCGCACCCATTTTGAAGGTCGATCCGATAAGGATACGGACTTGACCTCGGCGCACCTTTCCGAACAATTCTTTTTTCTTCGTGTCCGTGTCCGCCGTGTGGATAAATGCGATTTCCTCGGGCGGTATGCCGCGCTCTATGAGCTTGGTTCGTATATCGTCGTACACGTTGAAATTGCCGTCATTCTTCGGTGTGGAGAGGTCACAGAACACGAGCTGAGCAGATTTCTTATCGGCGTTGCGCTCCCAAATATCGTAGATATTTTCCACGCATACGTTGACCTTGCTGCCTTCAAAATCTTCAAGCATCGGGTTTATCAAGCGTTGGTCGAGAGCCGCCTTGCGCCCATCATTGGTGACGAGAAGCATATTGTCTTTGTCAGACGCGACCTCGCGCTTGTGTATCTTCTCGGCTCGCTCCGCAAAGGATTGAACCAAGTCCTTTTGAATGTCGCTCGCCTCCACCTTGACAACGTGGAAGTGCGCTTCGGGGGTAGGAAGATTGAGCATATCTGCGGTCTGAATGTCGGCTACCTGCTTGAACATTGCCATCAGCTCGGGGATATTGAAGAACTTTGCAAAGCGCGTCTTTGCTCGGTATCCCGTGCCGTCCGGGGCAAGCTCGATTGCCGTGACGGTTTCGCCAAAGGTCGATGCCCAAGAGTCGAAGTGCAAGAGGTCACGGTAACGGAGTTCGCTGTATTGCAGGTATTTTTGCATCGTGTAAAGCTCCACCATCGTGTTGGAGATAGGAGTACCCGTTGCGAACACACAACCCTTACCGCCCGTCAGCTCGTCAAGGTAACGGCATTTCATATAGAGGTCGGAGGATTTCTGCGCTTCGGTCTGCGAGATACCCGCCACGTTCCTCATTTTGGTGTAGGCGGCAAGGTTCTTATAGAAGTGCGCTTCATCAATGAAAATGCGGTCAACGCCGAGTTCCTCAAAGGTCACAACATCGTCCTTGCGGGATTGGTCATTGAGCTTTTCAAGCTTGGCTTCAAGAGCTTTTTTCGACTTGGCAAGCTGCTTGACGGTCACGCGGTTTCCGCGCTCACGGGATAGTTCCTCCATACTTTGCATTATGGTTTCAATCTCGGTTTCAAGGGTGCGCATCTGCCTTTCAACAGACACGGGGATTTTCTCAAACTGAGAGTGACCGATGATAATAGCATCGTAATCTCCCGTAGCAATACGGGCGCAGAATTTCTTGCGGTTCTTGGTTTCAAAATCCTTTTTCGTCGCCACCAAGATGTTTGCCGAGGGATAGAGCTGAAGGTACTCGCTTGCCCATTGCTCGATAAGGTGATTGGGTACGACGAACATACTCTTGTTACAGAGTCCGAGGCGCTTGCTCTCTTGTGCAGCGGCAACCATCGTGAAGGTTTTGCCTGCGCCAACGACGTGGGCAAGCAAGGAGTTTCCGCCGTACATAATTCTTGCAACTGCGTTCTTCTGATGGGGGCGAAGGGTGATTTCGGGGTTCATCCCGTAGAACTGAATGTGTGAGCCATCATATTCTCGCGGGCGGTAGCTGTTGAATTTCTCATTGTAGAGTCGGCATAAGCGTTCACGCCTTTCGGGATCGCGCCATATCCATTCCTCAAAGGCTCGTTTGATCTGCTCTTGCTTGCCTTGTGCGATTGCCGTTTCCTTTTTGTTGAGAACGGGAGTTTTTCTTCCGTTTGCATCCTCAACATAATCGAATATACGAACATCCTTTAGGTTGAGCGTGTCTTCGATGATCTGATAGCCGTTGATACGCTTTGTTCCGTAGGTGTTGTTCGCCTTGACGTTTCCACGGTCGTGGGTTTTATTGGTTATAACCCATTCGCCCGTCATCTTTACGAACTTGACCTCGATCTGTCCTTGCATCCAACGGGAAGTGCCGAGTAGTTCATACATAAAGTCCTGCACGTCCTCTTGCGGCACCCATACCGAGCCGAGCTTTACACCGATTTCCGCCGCCGTAAGGTCAACGGGCTGCACTCTTTCAAGTGCCTCCACGTTGATGGCGTAATCTTCGGGATAGAGTTCTGCGGTCTTTCTCGCCACGGCGAGTTTTTCTCGCACGTTGCCCGAAAGATAATCGTCTGCCATCAGATATTTTTTCTCTCCGACACGGTTTCCGTGGTAGGGATTTAGGAAGATAACGCCTTTAAGGTCTGCGAACAGTTCTTCTTCGGATTTGCCCGTCAGCTCGGTCATATATTCCATATCCACAAAGGCGCGCTCACCGATTGCAACCGCCAAAGCTTCGCTTGCGGTATCTACCTTTTCAACCGTCGTTTGCGGCTTGATGGTGCGCTTGGTAAACATATCCGCCTTTGCTTTCAGCTCCTTGTTATCGTCGAGAATTTCAAGGGAGCAAAGGAGGAAATAAGAGTTATCGTCCGAGAAAACGGCAGCGTTGCCACGGCTATTGATGAGTCCGTATTTCTTGGTGAAAGTATCGTACTGCGTATTGAGCTTTTCTTGTAAACGCTTGATTTCGCTATCGGGAGCATCGTCAAGCTGCGCGTCGATAAGCTCTCGCACGGTATCACGAATACCTATCATACCCTTGATACGGTTTTCACCCGTCACCGAGGTTTCCACGGGGTTCATAATACTGTTTTGGCGGTAATAAACCTTACCATCAACAAGGGTGTAGGAGAAGTTTTTAACGGTAGGATCGGCGGGGATAGCCTTGCTTTCCTCGTCGGTCAGCTCGTCAACCTCAACCTCTTGTATCTCGGCATTGATATTGGCTATCGCACCCGAAAGAAGCTCTCCGAGGTCTTGTCCTTCATAGGCGCAGCAGGTCGGCTCGTCGCCAAAAGGACCTGACCTCATCACCATTTCACCAAGCACCATATCGGGATTGTCGATAAAGTATTGGTTCATCGGTATTCCGTTCTCATCGACACCGAGGTGAACCCAATCGGGTTCAGCTTCGATAATGCGGTCGCGCTTCTGAAGGAAGATAATGTCCGAAACGACTCTCGTTCCGGCATTGTCCTTGAAGGTGGTATCGGGTAAGCGAATAGCACCGATAAGGTCGGCTCTCTGTGCGAGATACTTTCTCACGGCGGGGTTCTCCTTGTCGAGAGTTCCGCTGCTCGTAACGAAAGCAATCACACCTCCGGGGCGTACCTTATCCAAGGTCTTTGCAAAGAAATAATCGTGAATAAGGAAGTTATGCTTGTCATACTTCTTATCCACAACCTTGAACTGACCGAAAGGAACGTTACCTACCGCAACATCAAAGAAGCTATCGGGAAAGTGTGTCTTTTCGTATCCGTCAATGGTTATTCCGTTTTTCTGATAGAGTTGCCGTGCAATTCTACCCGTAAGGCTATCAAGCTCTACGCCGTAGATCTTGCTCTCGCTCATACTGTCGGGGAGCATACCCATAAAGTTGCCCGTACCGCAGGAGGGTTCAAGGATATTGCCACGCTTCAAGCCCATCTTTTCAAGAGCTTCGTACATTGCTCTTATTACGACGGGCGGAGTGTAGAACGCGGTCAGCGTTGAATCTCTCGCGGCATTGTATTCTTCAGGGGAAAGGGTTGCGTAAAGCTCTTTGAACTCGCTTGCCCAATTATCCTTGCTTTCATCAAAGGCATCGGACAGACCGCCCCAACCCGTGTACTGCGCGAGGATTTCTTGTTCTTCGGGAGTGGCAAGGCGGTTTTCAAATTCAAGCTCGTGTAAGAGGTTGATAGCCGCAATATTCCGTTTGAACTTTTCCTTTGTGCCACCCACACCGAGATTATCGTCGGTAATGCGGTAGTTGTGCTTTTCGCTATCGGGAATTTCGGGGTGAGAGTTATATACGGGAAGGGTTGGCTTCGGCTTTGGAGCTTCTACCATTTCGGGAATGACCATATTGTGCTTGCGCTTATAGTCCTCGATTTGCGCGTCCTCGACTACCACAAGCTCGTCAAAGGCGAGGTTGGAAAGCTCGCTATCGTTCAGCTCCTTCAGCGAGCCGTACTCACGAACCTCGATAAGATCTTCGCCAAGATATTTTTCAATCTTGTATTCCGTCAGATTTGCGGTTACTTGTACGAAAAATTCCTCGTTCTCGGTGGTAGTATGGGCAAGAGGAATTTTAGAAACATCGTCGATTTGCACGTCATTGTCACCGTACTCACGGGCATAAAAGTCTTTGATAAGCTCCGTTGCTCGTTCAAGCTCGTCAACAACCTCGGGGGCGGCTTCTTCTCTCGCAGGGGTTACGTTTCCGTCCTCAAAGATGGCTACCGAGAGGTCAGCATTGATGAGCTTTTCAAGGTACTTATCGACTACGTGATAAGGGATACCGCACATCGGGATACGGTCGTTATCGCCGCTGATAGGTCGGCTCGTCAGAGTAAGGTCAAGAACCTTTGCAACCTTTACGGCATCGTCACCGAAGAACTCGTAAAAGTCACCCACGCGCACCATTGCGATATGCTGCGGATACGCTTTCTTGGCTTCTTCGTAACGGCTCAAAATGGGGTTCTTTGAAAAGTCGCGCTTGGGTTCTTGGGCGGGCTTCTGCTCAACCTTTTCTTCCGCTTTCTTTATTAAGTGGGCGTTAAGGTCGTTTTCACGGACACGGCTCATAAAGGTTTCATAGTCCATTTCAAGAGGTATCAGCGTTCCGTCAAAAAGCTCTACGCGCTCGGAGTCGATAGAGATAATCTCGCACTCGTCCTTGCCGATATAGACCGTCGTACCGAGGTGAAATTCATACTCTGAGGGCGGTATATCGTCCTCTGTGGGAGCTTTTCTTTCCTCGATGGGTTCTTGCTTTACCTCGGTTTCAATCGGCTTTGTGGGCGTTCTTTTGCGGTAAGGAGAACCGGGAAACATATTGAATTTGCCCGCTTGATAAGCCCTCACATTTTCAAAACGCTTTACGTGCAAATCATAATCTCGGCTTTCGGGGGTTCGTGTTTCGTGAACCGCCTGCATCATCTCCACGATTTCGTCAAGGCGCTCCTTGCTTTCAATTTGCTTCTCAATATCATCAACCTCTTTCCAATGCTCATAAAAGCCTTGATCTCGGAAAGGTAGCGGCGTTCCTTCGGGAACGTGATAATAAAAGGAGCGAATATTGGCGGCAATTTCGCGGTGTTCAAATTTGTCAAATCCCGCTTTTTCTTCTTCGGTTAGATATTTGCCGGAACGAATGAGGTCGTCAATGCGCTTTGCGACTTGCGACCATTTGAGAAGCACACCCGTTTCTCGATTTTGCAATCCACCGTATAGGACAATGCCTTTTCCATCGTGTTGGTTGTCGGTGCGAAGTCCACCCGTTCCACCCACGCCATATTGATCAGATAAGAACTTGGCTCTCGCACTCGTATCCTTGTTTTTGAGGAAGAAGGAATATGTGCGGAGCTTGCTATCACCATACTTGCTGTGCTTTATAAAGAAAGCATCAATCTTGTCTTGTGTAACAAACTGCTTCGGGGGAAGGATATAAGGATCGGCAGGTGGAAATTCCACGGGTTCTCTCAAAAAGGTTTCCGTCAGCGCGGCAATCTCAACACCGTTGTGAAATCTTCTGAACCTCGGCGGATAGTCTTTGACACGATTTTCGTTTGCCTTCATTTCCTCTACAAAAGCGGCAAGTCTTTGCGGATCGTGAAGAATTGCTCGGTAGAAATTATTGATACCGGGCCATAAGAAGGTATCCTTCGTCTTGTATTCTGCGGGGATATTTTCAAAGTCCTCACGGTAGAGGAAGGCAATTTTGTCTGCAACGGTTTCTTCCCATATCTCGTCAGCCTTTTCAGCTTCGGTCTGAGGGATATACTGACCGATTTCAAGCAGCTCTCGGATACGCTTATCTACCATTTCCCAAGTGAGAAAGGCGGAGCTTATATCCGATACGCGCTCTCCCGTAGAAATACGAACACCGTCATCGTTCCACTTGACCGCATATTTTTTCTCGCCTACGATAATGCCCACGTGGTCTGTTTCATATTCTTTTCGGAGAAAGGCAATATTTTCGGCTTGGTTGTTGGCTCTGCGGTAGAAACCGTAAATGCGTTGTGAGCTTTTCCTTGTGCAACCTCCAAGGCGGAGAAACTCGTCGATGACCTCTTGCGAGATACCGAACTGCCTTTTAGGGGGAGGTGCGGGTGTGTCCTCAACCGCGCCGTAGTCCACGTCGAGCAAAGAAATTTGCTGACCGACCGTTGGTTCATCGAGGTAGTTGCGGTCTTTTATCAAGGCTTCAATCAGCTTTGCCGTAAGCTCCCAATCGAATTTTGCTTCGTGGGTTCTTGACGGATAATTGCCTTGATATACCACAAGTCCATCGGGTTCAGCGTGATACCCGATATGCTCTTGCGTACCGGGGCGGTAGAACTCACCGTAAAGTCCGATATTGTAGGCGTTCTTGATAAACTCCGTTTTCTTGGCTTGGTCTTTCTCGGAAAGCAAAAAAGACACGATGTTTTGCTTGCTCTCGTGCAAGTAATCACCGTGTCTTAATGCGAGTATCATTGTGTCTGCATCGGGTGGAGGTAGCTCCACCTCGTCGCTTACGTGTAGATCAGAGTGTTCAGTACCGTTTCCTCGGCGCTCGCTTTGATGTTGTTCATCATCTGCGCCCAAGTCATCGGGTTCTCGGCTTTCATCTGTTCCGTCACCCCAAGGCTCGTCGCCTGTTGGCTCATAATCTCCGAAATCTGTGCTCTCGCCGTTTCGTCCATCTCGTGCAGATGCTCCGTCAATCTCGCTTCGGTCAGAAGTGTCGTGTACGTTCCTCGGCGGTGTTTCTTCAAGAACTCCAATCTCATCTGTCCGTACTTGCCGATGGGGAGGTTCTTCTGTTCGGGGAGAGTCAAGGTCGGGTACTGTATCCCGTCCTTCGCGGTCGTGTAGTTCAACATCATTGTGTCCTCCTTTTTCTGTTTCGTTTTTTCCGCCCTCATTATAACCGACATCGGCGTTTCTGTCAAAGGTGCGATTTTCTTTGTCGAGAGATCTTAAGGTACGTTCAATCTCTCGCAAGCATATTTCGGAAATATCTGCGGTGGCTGCACCGAGAATATTGACGGTAGCAGGGGTGTTAAATTCGTGTACCCACTCAAAGGCTTCTGCGCCTACGCTTGCTTCAGCATCCAAGCCAAGTCGCGTGAGTACCATATAGGAAACACTTGCTTGAACTGTTAGGAGCAGGCGGTAACGAAGGTTATCATCGTCAAGCTCGTCAAGAAAGCTGCCCTCAACCGAGTAAAACATTTCTTGCACATAATCTTGGATATTATCTTGTCCGAGATTGATACACGCGCCGATAACGGCATCGGTCAAGTTGTCCTTTACGTTGATATACCCGAAGCGGTTTCCGAGCGCTTCGATAATCTCGCTCTCATAACCGGGCTTGACGTTCCATATCTCAAAGGGAGCGTTGTCGGGGCTGTTGGTGTCCTTTGCATCGAAAACGTGGTCGAGATACACTCTGCCACCGCGCTCTCTCATAAGGGCAATACCTTTCGCCCCGCGATTGATACGGCGGTTCAACGGCTCTTTGTGCCAAGTGTCGAAGTCCGCGCAAGCGGTAGCAAAGGGGCGTTGAGCGTAAATCAGCACTTGGTCTTCAAATGGATACTTGTATTGATATGAAGCCGAGTGCAAAAAGGCTCGCCAAGCTACCGAGTCAGAGGTAACGTCTTTGATTGTTCTTTTATAGAGTTCGGTAATAAAGTCTTTTTTACTCAGCATACTTCGTCCTCCTTCTTTTGATTTTAACGGGCATCACGGCTTGATACCCGTGCATTTTTCTCTGTGGGGAAATCCCACCCGTAAACCTCACCGATTGTCGGGCCGAGCTTATCGGTCAGACGGTCGATCTGCTCCTGCGTTGCCTTGCCTTCATAAATGTCGGCAAGAAGATCGTCGCGCTCGTCATCCTCAACTCCGTCCTTGAAAGCGCGATAGTAATAATAATTACTGCCGTCGTGGTGTATCTGAGTCGAGCGAAACTCTCCGTCACGGTCAACATACCATTGGGCATAATCGTGGGGAGTGTAAAGGCAATCCGCCACGTTGCCCGATTTGATGATACCGTATCCCGAAAAGCGACCGTTCCAACGACCTATATCCGCTATGGCAATGATTTCAGAATTACATTGGATATTGAGGTTAGAACGCTCATCATCGAGATAGCCATTGTTTGTATCGTACATTATATCGGTGAGCTGTTCTTCGGTGTAGTCGGGATATTCCGCACGGAGGTCGGCAATCCAATCCTTCAAGTCAAGGTCGATATTCGACCATATCATACGCTTTTCGGGAAATGGTGTGACCGTTGCGCCGAGGTTTTGCATACATTCCGCAAACTGACAGATGTGGTACGGGGTATGACCTACGATAACGTGATATTCGTCAATGAATTTGCAGGTCAAAGCCTTTTTCTCACCGTCGGGGTAGGATATGAGGATTTGTTCGCCGTCCTTGATTTTGAAACGCTCGTTATAGTGGGGATCAATGAACCGTATCTCCTTCGGCTCGTTCAAGGTGGCTTCGTCGTTCACGGCAATAACGCCGTGGATATTTTGTACTACATAACCCATCAGCGTTCCTCCCGTTTCTGAATTTTCTTCAAGAGCTTGCCGTCCTTGTCATAGTTCTTGGGATTGGCAGCGGGTACGTTCCAACCGAACATTGAGCCTGCGAGCATAGCTTCTGCTTGGGCGGGTGTAACGCCCATTTTCTCATTCAGCTCCTTTGCGGTCTTGTTGCTCTCGTCCGCCCGCACGGGGGTATATCCACTCTCGGCAAAGTCAACTCTGATTAGCTTTCCCTCGGTAGGGAGATAGCCGTAACAGAACGTGGGTAAACCACGGTCGGCAGCGAGCTTATTCATCAACTTGTGTTTGTCGAAGCAAAAGCAATAGAAGTTGTAGTCGCCGTGTACGGGAGTACATCTCAGATAAAAGGCGTAATCCCTCGTAAGAATACGAAAACCCCACGCACTATCCTTGTAAATGCTTTCCGTGAGCTTGCAATCGTGCTTAGTGTGGGCGTAATTGAACATATTGCATCTGCCCGAAAGCACCTGTCCTTCGCTCCGAAGCTCGTTGATAACCGCATCGAAAATCGTTTTGAAATGCTCGTCGTTCAGCTCGTGGCAGTTGTGCTGAAACCACGTTGTCCAAAACTCCTTGCCCGAACCAAAGTCACCGCGCAAATGCCCGATGCAGCCGTAATCTCTCGTTTCGTTTTCTATTGCGAAAAAGAGTTGGCGTTCCTCTTTGAGCTTAACTGATTCCAACCTCATATTCATTCCTCCTTTTTCTCGTCCTTGTCGGCTTCTACGAAGAAGTCGAACAGCTTTCTTGACTTGATTGCCGCCTGCAATTCGCAGACGGCGTGAAGATCTGCGACGGTAATGCCGGGTATCGCAAGCGCGTCTTTGAGTTCAAGCGAAGTGACCGCCTTTTCGGTCGTGATACCCATTTCGATAAGACGGGTTACAACCCGCACACTCGTTTTATTTACAGTAGCCATTATCTTTCCTCTCTTTCGTCTTTCTTTTTCTTCTCGCGTGTGTTCACGGACTTCTTGAAGGACAGCTCCGCTTCGGCGCGCTCATACATATCTCGCATAGCCGCGTCCTTGTCGTTCATATAATGCCCCCAATAATAGCCGCGCTGCTTCTGATATTCCCAAGTAACGAACATAGAGGGAGCGTGAACATTCTGTCCTACCACAAACTCTACGTCACCTACGGGAAGGGTGGCTATAATTTCATAACCTGCGTTAATACGCTTGTTTTCGTTATCTTGCATCATCACGATTTTTCCTTTCTTTCGCTTGTCTTTTTTCATAGTCGGCTCTTGCTTTTGCAAGGTGTTCCTTGGCAAAGTCGGGGATTTTATCTTCGGGAACTTCGCCCAAGACCTCGTATCTCTCAATGCGGGTATCTTCACCTGTATAGAGATTGACACAGAAGCAGCCGTTTCCACGGCTATTGGCATAAGAGCCGTTACCGCCCGTAACAAAATAAAGCTGATGGGAAATGTCTTTGTAGCCGTCGAAAAGCCATTTTTCTTCGATTGCTACGACCTTGCCCTCAATATTCTTATCACGGCTTGCCGAGAGAAGGTCAGAACCCTTCAAGCAGCTTATATCTTCAAGTCCGATAGCGGCACGGTCTTTTTCGATTTGCTCAACTGCGGCAGAAATATCCGCCATATAGAGCTTCATACACTCAACAAAATCGTTACTTGTGACGGCACTTACATAGTGTCTGAAAAGGTCGTCATCGTAGCATTGGCATTTCAAGAAGCGTTGCGGCTCTTTGTCATTCTTGTGAATGGCGAATAAATATCTGCGGTTGCCGACAAACACCTCGTTTTGTACGGCATAATCGTTTATCATTTCTTTTCCTTCATTACTTATCATTATCTATCTCCTTTGTCCTCTCGTTTTTTCTTCAAGTGCTTTTGGTAAAGGGTAAGAGCCTTTACAATGGTGTCCTCAATCTGCTTTGGCGGCACACCACGGGGGAAGAACTGTTCAAGGCGTTCCATTGGTATCTTGATTTTTTCCTTTTGGTTTGGCTTCTGCTCGGTCATTATGGCAAATATCGTGTCCATATCGAGCTTGCCGACCTTGCTCAAATTCTTCATTCGGATTGCTTGTGCGAGGGAGGGAGTGCAATCCTCGCTCTCAATGGTTTCAAGCAAATCCGTCTGCTCATCGCGCGTGAGATAGGATAACTCAACCGCAGGGCGAAACGCGATTTTTTCCTCGTCCACCATCGTCAGCAGTTCGGGGATTAGCTCGGTTAGGCGGATATATCTCCGTACTTGCTCACGGCTTTCGCCGCCTTCTTCTGCAATAATATCTCGCGTCCGTTCCAACTTGTGCTCCATTGGTGCACAAGTTAAATCCGTCCTTTGACCTTGCCGTTTCATCGCATCCATTTTCATCTTGTAGGCAAATGCTTTCTCGCTTGGAAGGATGTGCTCGCGTTGAAGGTTAGAGTCAACCATTTCAACGACAGCTTCTTCACGGCTGAGTTCTCGCACGATGGCGGGAATGCCGCTGATACCGAGCCGCAGACAAGCGTGCTTTCTGCGGTGTCCTGCAATAAGCTCGTATCTATCACCGTTTTTACGCAGAATAACGGGGTTGAGAACTCCGTTATTGTCAATGCTCTGTACGAGCCGTTCCATATCCTCGTCATCCTTCACTTGAAAAGGGTGCTCGGCAAAGTCGTCGATCAGACTTATAGGAACGGTGCAAACTGTTTCTTGACTTTTAACATCCAACTTTATCACTCCTTCTTACATATAAATTGGCATAGAAAAAGCCGACCTTCGGAAAAAAGGTCGGCTAATCGTGCCGTATGTAATAATCTATTAACATATTCGTGGTATAATCCCCATATCGACTCACGCTTTCTTTTTATGTTCTTTCATATAATCGAAGAAAGCGAGCAGTATGTCAAGATGCTTGTCAGATTTGCGGACTATCTTAACTCCGCGCTCACTTGCCAAAAAGTCTGTGAGATATTCTTTGGGTATCTTGATGCGATTGCAAATATAGAAGCATTTTAGTGTTCCTTCCGTACACCATCTTGAAACTGTATTGAGCGAATATCCCGTGATGTCCGATGCTTCTTTTGGGGAAATAACATCTTCATATTCCGAAAGATATTCAAGCAGAAATTCACGAAGCAGGGCAAGGTCGATGTTGTTGGTACGCGACTCAACTTTTACGCGCTTGGTCTTTTTCTGACCTGCATAATAGTTTTGGCGCGGTTTATATAAGGCGGGGTTTTCTTCTCGTTCAAATAGAAACGCGATGACATCATCAAGGCGAATTTGGTATCTCCGTGTTTTCTTGCCGGAGTCTATGCAGGGAATGAAATTATTTTCAAGATAGTAGCGAACTGTTCGCTTGCTGCTTCGGCAAATCTTATACAGTTGGTCTGATGAAATCACTTCGGGGTATGTGCTTTTTAAGTGGTCGATTATTTGCTGATCCATAGCTACACCTCATAAAATTTA
>JAGBRZ010000110.1 GCA_017632155.1 Clostridia bacterium | reverse complement strand
TCAAGAAAGGCGCCAAAATAGGCACCAACCCTAAAAATTAGGCGCATTTTAGGAAATCCGCAAACCCTTTGAATTTCGGTCGGCTCTGCCGTCCGATGTAAAACGGACCGGCGCAATAGGCGCCAGTCCTTTCTCCTGCTTGAAAATCAACCCTGCATTTCCACCCTCCATTTTTCTTCTCACCCGCGACTCTTTTCTTGGTATTTGAGATTCTTCCAAGAAGCGGAATAAATAGGATAAAAAAGGCCCCTTGATCGGGTATTGATAAAAAACATTTTTAAATTTCATATAAATAAAGCGGCTCTCACCCGAGCAACCTATTCTTTGTCTTCTGCTATGCAAATTTTGATTATTAAGTCAAAACTATGAAAATTCCCAACAAGAAATACAGAGGTATCTCCTGTTGGGGATAAAATTTTAAACAGTTACCAATAAATCAGTAATGACATCTTGCAAATAAATTGAGTCAAGTTTCAGATTATTTCAAAGCTTAACCAAGCGTTCAATCAGTTGGATATCCAAAGAAAGATTTAGTATCGATTCTAAAATTGTGGTAACTCCGTCTTATTCTTCCACGGCGGCGATTCCAAAACCGATCCTCGTAATATCTCCGTTCTTGTACGTGCTCTGAACAACTATGTACTTGTGTTCCATTTGAAGTCCTCCTTTCTTAAAGTCTCCGTTTCACAGTCGTTCATTTTAAAACGGGAATACAAGAATTGAGTTCTTCAAGATTAATACCCAGATCTGCCGAAATGTTCAAAATACTCGACAGCTTCGGATCTAAAATGCCAAGCTCGATCTCTTCCAGTCCTTTGTAACTCATTCCACAAAGCTCCGCGGCTTTTTCGATACTTAAGCCCAAAGCCTCTCTGCGTTCCCGCACCATTCGACCAAAATGTTGCGTTTTCGTCATAATATCACCTCCTTTCCGCAATAGTTAGAAGGAAATATGTGGAATTACAAAGAACTTTAGTTACCACTTTTATTTAATTTATAAATATTGTTTTGTTGCGTAAAAAAAGAGTTGTTGTTGTGTTGTAAATAACAACTGTTTTTTAGCAAAATATTATTTAATATAATTTTCGGCTTGTTTTGTAAACATAGTATAATATTTCCCTTTTATAGCCATTAAATCTTCATGAGTTCCTTGCTCTATAATCTTACCATCATCAATTAAAAATATTATGTCTGCATTTCTAATTGTTGATAATCTATGTGCAATCATTATAGTTGTAGTCTTATTGGCTTGATCAAAAAATAATTTTGTCATTTCATATTCGGCGAGTGGATCCAAAGCAGAAGAAGGCTCATCTAATAGAATTAGACCAAATTCCCCCGACAACAATCTGGCTAAACCTAATTTCTGTTGCTCCCCTTTCGATAAAATCATACCATTTTCACAAAATTCCTTTGTTAGCTCGGATTGAAGCGTTCCTCCGTTTTTTTCCAAAACATTAAATAAGTTAATCTGTTCTAAAATAGTAGTCAATTCACTCTCATCATTTTCGTTATACAACCTAAGATTTTCTGACATTGATAATGCATAAATATTTGGTGTTTGAAAAGCGATACCAATATGCTCACGTAATTGTTTTACTTGATACCTCTTAATATTTATTCCGTTAATCATTATTTCACCATGATCAACATCATACAATCTTAATAGTAGTTTTGCTAATGTGGATTTACCAGCACCGTTCTGACCAACAATTGCTACTTTTGAGCCTCGAGGAATACTCATAGAAATATCTTTCAAAGAAAAATTCGAATTTGGGTATTGAAAATTCACACATTTCATATTAATCTCAAGCGGATCATTACTCCATTCATAGCAACAATCATTTATGCTTGATTCTATAGTAGAATCGAATTCAAAAAATCGTTTTATTTGTTTAGCAAATAAATCCAATTTATCAAGTGAACTGACTACTGAAAACAAGCGATTCAACGAAGTGGTAAGATTTCCAGAAGCCGAAATCAATGTTGTATACATACCTATATGAGCAATCGTACCATTTATAATTCCCCAAACGATATATGAAATGATTACAACATCCTTAATAGTAAATATTCCTGTATATAAAGAAGTCCAAAACAATATTATTTTTGAAAATTTTTTTAATATTGCTCTCTTTTCACTAACCGCAGAATTAAATTTATCACTTATAAAACTATTTAAATTTGTTGTCTTTATATCTGCAGCATATTCTTTCATGTACAAAATTCGATGAATATAATTTAGTCTTCGGTCGGCTTGTAATCCTTGTTCATAACGATCCATATATTTTTTGTTTATTTTAAACTGTACTAATGTGGATAAAATCACCGTAACAATTGTTACTATTACAATCCATGGTCCAAGCATAATAATCAAAGCCATAAGTGACGCTATGGTTGTAAACGTGGATAATATCTGAAAAAACAACTCTACTGCATTCGAACACTGATTTGGAAATTGACTAATAGCACTGGTGTAATTATTATAAAATTCTGGGTCATCAAAATATTTGTAATCCGTTTTTATTGCTTTATTATAAACATCTTTTTTTATAGTTTGTATTACCATAAAATTTTTCTGTTCTGAATATAGAATCGCAACCAATCGCCTAAGTAAGCTTATAGTTAATATTAAAAGCGAATAAATAACTATAATCAAAAAAATATCTCCCATGGATTTTTGAGCTATAATAGCCCCTATAATAATTTGGATAATTGTTGTATTAGCCACCACAACAATTGGTTCTAATATAATCGCTTCGAAAAACCAATAAATCATTAGAACTTTAGCATATTTCCAATAAAGTCTCATTAGCCACAACATGTTTTTTATTTTACATATCATTTTTGGGTCTCCTTCACATTATTATTAGATTGAAATTAAATATTTATATACATCATCACAATTTGAATATCCAATTATCATTCCCCTGCTTTTACTAAACATATTTGTAACATAAGAGAATATTGTTTTTATATCAAATGAGTTTTTAACATTTTTTATAATTTCCGAAAGCGTTTCGCTCTTATCTAAAACGTTCAAATCAAATTTGTGTCCGGCTTGGTATTGTGGAAAAATTACTAAATCTATAGATTTTATTTCGTTTACACATTTTTGTGGCATATACAGAAATCTATCTATTCCATCCAAATCAATTCCTTTATATATGTAGTTAAAATTTTCATTATTTAATTTTCTCATACATATAGGAAAATTAAATCCGACAACCTTATTCTCTAACAAAAAAACACAATCATCATCTATAAAATTTGCATTATATTTTGAAATCAAATTATATGTTAATGTGCTTTTTCCAAACTTTCTTTTTCCTAAAAGCAAAATATTTTTACCATTAAATTGTACTGCTGAACCATGTAGAGAAACACAATTAAAAAAATAAGACAAATAAAATTCCAATTCTCTTATTATTGAAAATATAAGACCTTCTTCATTTGTAGAGTGAATATGCATAGCATACGTATTGATATTAGATCTTACAAAACCAAAATATACATCAACAAAAATATTTTTTAATTGATTATTGGAAACATAAATTTTAGTAAATGTAGAAAAAATACTCTCTGTTATATTAGTATTATAATAATATAAATTCTCATCGTATGCTATTTTTATAATCTTATTATTTATTTCTCGTAAAAACAATATCATTATTCACATCCTAATATATAAAAATACCATTTTCAATAAACTGTTTTATAATACTTTCAATATCCAATTCAATTTCTGAAGAATCGAAATTAGAAATATCCACAATTTTTTCAAACTTTTCAATTATTTCATCCAATATGATTACTAATTGTTTATTTTTCAGTGCAACAGTAATTATTTTCCAAATTACTGTTGCCGTACAATTTAATACTGCAATTTTTTCTTCATCAGTAAAATACAATACTGTCTCATCATCAATTTTTTCAATTTCTACAGTGGGGGAATTAATATCATATTCACAATCTTTCAAAATAATTCTCATTTATTTTGCTCCTTTCATATGTAACCACATACTCGTCATTATGTTTTATTTCTAATATTTCTACATAAGGTTTTCTAGATAATATTTTTACTTTTCCAGACCAACCGAAAGCATTTTCGCCATTCATAATTTTATCTAGTACAAATTTCCAGTAGTGCTGTATTATCTCACATTCCCAATTCGCAGATGAAACATTGTTCTTTCGCAAGAATTTTACTGGGCAACCGCCGGCACAAAGCCTAAAACTCAAACATCCCCTGCAAGCTAAAAAGCGTTTACTATATTCTGTATATAATACATTTTCGAATTTTTCATTTAATTTTATCTTTCCTTGCTTAATGTTTCCGACTAGCGGGGAATATTCTCCACCATCTACACATACTTTCAAATCACCATTTGGATAAAGCCAAAGTACGGATGTATACATCGCCCCGCACATTATATCGACCGTGGAACTAGGTAAAAACATAATTTGTCCATTTGTTTTGTTGTACTTTTGGGATATCGTATTATACATCTGCTCCAATGAATCCATAAATAAATATTTAAACTTGTCTTGATCTTTTAATATATATTTCTTGGCTCTTCCGCCAGAAACTACAGGCAAAACACTCCAATTAGTAAAAGAGCAAAAATTTGAATAAATAAATTCAGCCATGTCAGATAATCTATTTATATCATTATGCCAAATAGTACTTCTAATGCTATATGATACCCCCAATCTATCAAATGACTTTAATGAATGTATTGTTTTTGAAGCAGATTGACTTCTATCAGAAAATGGTCTATTTTTGTTTTGAAGTTCTGGAAGACCGTCAAATGAAACCATAATATTACTTATATTATCTGCAACGAATTTGATTTGCTCGTCATTCAATATTCCATTTGTAGTTAAATTGGTAATGCATTGAATATTATTTTTATTACATATGTCATGCAAATAATCAACTGTCCTCTCAAACAAATCCCAATTATACGTAGGTTCACCTGCTCCTGTAAAAAACATAGTAAGGGGTTCATTCTGCTTTAAAATCATTTTTCTAATCTTTATATTCCTTATCAAAAAATTAATTAAAGCGTAAATATCTAGCAAACTGTTGTCAAAACTCGTATCTTCTCCAGAAGCATTTATGCAATAGCGACATCGCAATTGACAATTATTTGTCATAGCAATTCCAGCACTAATTGGTAGACATTGATTCGATGTATAAGCCAATTTTCCACTATCGATTATTCTCTGAAGATTTTTTTCATAATCAACATTTGGCTTTAATAGTTTTTTTATTAAATCCACATATTGAATGCTATTTGCTGGAATAATAATCATTCGTTCATCATCAAAATAATAATTATCAAATATATGCATATTAACTCTCCTAGTTCTTATCAATCATAAATTTGTTGTATATCAACTAAATTTAACGAATTAGGCATAAATCCAATAATTTTGGACTTATGCCTAAGCATTACCGTGCGGGTTGATTTGTCGTACAATAAGTTGTACTACCACAATTAGCATATCCACCGCCACACGATGTTCCAGGCTGACCCCCAGGTTGACAGGAAAGACCACAAGCTCCAGCCGTACATGTTATCGAAGTTGCAGCAGCTTTGATATTTTGAATACACTCCTTGTCATATACAACAAAAAAAGGTTTTACGTAAGTCATGTTTCAATCTCCTTTCATTAAATTTATTTTTTTGTGTTAAGTATTGCTACTTTAACATTTAATCTATTCATGTTTTACCTAACTGTATTTAATGTTATTATAACACATGTTTTTGTATTTTTCAATATTTAAAATGATATTTTTTAAAACTTCGTCAAATTTATACAAATTGCCTTGTTTTTGTTATAATTATGATATCACAACTTTTGTTTTTTTGTTGTGGGCGCACAAAAAACAGGTCGTAGCTGATTAACTCAACTACGACCTGGTTTTATTTGAAATATTTAATTATCGAAGTACAAATTGTCTACATATGCCGCCCTCAGACCAAGCAGCCGCTTTAATATGTGCAGACAATTCTTGTGCAATCAATGTCGTGCAAACAGGTTTATTCCATCCTTTTTTCATATCATTTTCCTTTCTTATTTAAGATTTTATTGAGTACATGTATAATGTTTGTAATGTATTGTCTGTTCAAACTATATAAAATCGTCTTACCTTCATTTCGGGTTTTAACCAAACCCGATTTTGTCATAATATTGATATGGTGATATGCTGTAGAGCCCGAGAAGCTAAATTCCTTCTCCAAGTCTTTACAGGTTACTTCATCGCGTTCAATTAGAAAATTTAAAATTTTCACACGGCTTTCTTCGCACAACGCTGTACCAAACCCATAAAGTTCGGGGTCACGACTCATATCTTTTGCATACCCAAGAATAGATATATACTCACATCCCAACAATGGCAGAAAACCGTTTTCAAGAAACCACAAAGAAATGCAAAATTTATTTAGCAAACAATATGACACATATAAAATCTCTGCGTCATTGTCAACAACTAAATCTTCAAATTCTTTTAATTGTAAGCATAACGATTCAAATGTAGTCTGATTATAAAGATCAATAATTTTCTGATAATTATCTTTATAATATTCAGACAGCATAAATTCTTTTTGCATTAATTCATACTGGAGCAATTGTATATATCGAGATGGGTCAATGAAAAATTCATAAAGTTTATTTTTTTCTTCCTCGGAATAGTCGGAATTCTTAACAGCTGAAAACACTTGATTAAGAGAAGAAGCACATTGTTCTACAGTTTCATTATCAAATTCATGAAAATAAAACTTGATAAGATTGCGAATAAGTTTGTTATGGTCAGACAATTCTTCTTGTAGGTATTTAAAATTGTATGTAGTTGCAAATTGATTTTTATAGGGGTTGAAGTAGAATGTCGGAAGAAAAGCTCGCCCGGTTTCAATAGCATGAAAGAAAATATATAAATCATTGGGGATATCATCAAATCGATTCAAAATTTCCTTAAAGTGCTTTACACTTTCTTCTTTATTGTCATTAGAAAGAGTATCTATATATAGCTGAGTATTGAATTTCAAACAGAATATAAAGTTCAAATCATATATGTATCCGGGTTCTTTCAATAATTGAATCTTATTCAACCTCTTTACCTCCTCTTCTATAATTTCATTTACATTATATCATAAAGCCTAAAATATTGCAATACCTAAATGATATTTTTATATAATTTAATTTTTTGTTAAAAACTGACAGCACTCATGGTTTATATTTCCTCAAAACGGCCAATGCTTTTTGAAAATACTTTTCATCAATAGAATAACTCAACAATTTTCTTCGCGAGCTAACTTTCAGCATCCCTGCTCTGTACATCATGTTCAAATGATAATAAGAGGTCGTTCCGGTATATCCCATATAAAGGTTAACATCTCCTACGGTTACGGAGCCATTCTGCAAAATATAATTCAAAATTTTGATTCGGCTAACCTCACAAAATATTTTTCCGAATTCATCGAGTCTAAAATCTTCCCCTTTATCAATATTTTCCTTATAATTGCTTCCCAGATAAATTAGTAACTTGTTTCCATTTTTCCTTTGTTTGACGCTATTCGGTTGAAGAACGCCAAAGGAAAAGTATATTTCTTGGACATCAGAAAATTCTTCTGCGTATTTGCCTACGATTTTTTGTTTATCCTCGATCAAACGATTTGTCAAATCCGAAATCCTTTTTGCTTGATTTTCATACAGTTTCGAAATTTGAGCACTGACATAGATCATGTTTCCAACCAATTTCTTCGTGAAATGTTCAGGATTCAAGAAAAAGGAAATCAAATAACTTTGAATGTTATATGGCAAATCAGACCCAACAATCCGTTCCCCGATATACCGAAAGCTATCCCCCATGTTATTTGCATCCAATACATCTACGTCTTGAAAATAAAAATGAAGTAATTTTTTAGTGATATTTTTGTAATCAAAAAGAGATTCCAGAATTAATAACAAATCACTACTTTCCAACAATGTATCAACATTTTCAAACAACAACTCTTCCATCAAAATACGTTCATGATACGGATAGAAAAACGGCAAAAATTCATCCAACATCATTCCTTTGTCCAGCCATTTAAGCTCTTCCGTTTGCTTTGGGGATAGAAAATCAAAATGTCCCAAATAAATAGATATCAAATCGCAACATTTAGCATAATTTTGTGCAACCATTGTTTCTCCCATCATAATAAAATTCGTTAAAGAAATAAAAATTGTTCATTTATTGGTATAATAAATGAACAAAACAAATTATTTTTATCATCTATGTAGCATAGAAAGAAAAACCAATCGATATTTTCACTTCAACGATGAATAAATCTTGACTTTTGGAAGGATTTGTTGTAAAATGTAAGTAAAAAAATGCGTTTATTATACCAATAAATGTATCCTATAAAATCAATTAAAATAGTTTTCCCACTCGATTCATATAATCCCTTTTATGCTCCATAAAGGAATGAACGTAGCGCTTGAGCGTGATGGTTGGATTCTTATGTCCGAGAATTTCGGAGAGTGATTTTACGTCCATTCCGCACTCAATGGCACGCGTGGCAAAGGTGTGCCGAAGCGCATGGAATCCGTGATGAGGAATATTGTGTTTTTTTAGAAGCAGTTCAAAGCTTCGCTGATAGGAACGCACGGGAATGATCTGATTGCCCTGCCCTATGACGTACTTTGATGTGCTTCTTTTTTTGATGGTTTTTAGAGATGGTAAAATCTGCTTGGGAATGGGGATGATTCTTTTTGAACTTTCAGTCTTGGGCGTTCCCGTGAAGCGACAGCTTTTTCCATTTACATCAACTCCGTCATAGCAGGTTTTCGATATCGTCAATTCTCCCTTCGCAAAATCAAGATCTGTCCATTCAAGCGCCAACAATTCGCCCACTCGAAGTCCCGTATAAAGACACAAAATTACGCCAAACATTTTATCTCGTTTGTCGGAGAGCACTGCTTGCTCAATTCTCTTCTGCTCGTCCTTACTGAAGCTTTCTATTGGCTTTTCGCTACTCTTGGGACGTTTGATCTTATCCACATGAAAGCTTTTGGCGAAACCAAGAATATATGCCATCGACAGCGACGAATGGAGCACCAAAATAATGGTATTCACCGAGTTTGGAGCAAGTCCTTTGCCGGTTTTGATATTTCCGTTTTGCGAAAGCTCCACCACGTATCTCTGTAAAACGATCGGGGTAAGCTCATCCATATCATACTCCCCCAATGCGGGAATCAACCGCCTATTGATGATATCCTCATACTGTTTATACGTCCTCGACTTGACCGATTCTTTTTCGTAAAGCTCCAACCATTCGAGTAGCCACTCTTTATATTTCATTCTTTTTCTCCTCCTTTTCTTAATGTTATTATATCCAAATCAAAATAAAAAAAGACGAGCTGACATCAACTCGTCTTTCATCGTTTTATATTGGGAATAAAAATCAAAGCCCCCGAATCAATCGGCGGTTTGATCTTTTAATTTTTTTAATACGAATGGCAAATACTCTTGTTCGGTTTTGATTATTTTAGAGAAATTTACCATCATACTTTCAACCAAAGAAAAATCGCCTATTTTATTAAATAAGATCCCTTCTTCCATTATCTGTCGAGCGATCTTTTCTATGTCTTGTGCGTATTTTAGCCATTGAGGATCTACAATTTGATGATCTATAAAGCATTGGATGCGTCGTCTCATATAGGATTTAAAGGCATAAAATTCCTGAAGATAGCTTTCTTTCACTTTTTTCTCATTAATTGCTGTTTCTTTGAAATGCTCTGCTAACGCCTCGATTGCTTCGAAACCATATACAAACTTACTATTGTTTACTCTACGACTTACAGAATGAATATAATCCTCCAAGTCAGAAATAATCGTCTGCCAATCAAACTCAATACAAACCTCCTTATTGTAGCGCCATAAAACAAAATAAATGCTCGGAGGATTGGTATCAAACAATGCTTCAACAAATTTTTCATAGCGAATCTGTACACTCAAAAAAATTTCAGATGAATCTACTCCGTGAATGGTAAATTCGTTCGTAAAATCATCGTATGCAGAAACAATAAAATAAAAAGGTGGGGCATTTCGAAAAACATTAGGCTCCACATAAGAGCGATTACATTTCCCAATAATATACAAATTCGAAGCAATCATTCTTTTCAAAATTGTCACTAGATTATTTTTAGGTAATCGATAGTATTCTTTATACACATCCATTGCCTGGTCTTGCATAATATTTTTTGCCCTGCCCCAATGATCAAAAGGCATAATTACAAATTTATGTGAACCAGACGCCGCATTATAAAAGCAATTAATATACTGCAACGCGAGAAAAGGAGAAGACTCTTTTAAATTTCCTTCTAAAAGTGCGCTTGCCACAGCATACTCCTCATAAGAAACAAAGCTTGGTGTTTTGAGTGGCAAACTATAACGCGATTTCATATATTTTACTCTCCTTCCTTAGATTTTAAATCTGATAAAACACTCGGCAAATATTTCAACTCAGTACAAATACTTTCTTCTATTAAATTTACTATATGTTCTCCAATATTTTGATTTTTAGTTATATTGTATTTAAGCCCAAGCAAATGAATTTTTTCAGATAATTTCAAAACTTGTTCAGATAACTCTAAATACCTTTTCTCCGAAAGATATTCATGCTTCAAAAGATATTCCACTCTCATTTTCATATAATTTTTGTGTTCCATAATTCCACGTGTGTATCTGGAATCTACGCTTCTTTGTTCTTCGCAACAACTCATCATATATTTTCCCAAATTTCGAACAGCTTCCAACCCCCAAGATCTGTCGTATTTTTCTCTCTCATCAGAAATTGTAGAATTTAAATATTCTGACAAACCTAATATGATTTTTTCAATATTGAGTGAAAAAATCGCATTTTTATTTAACTTCCAAAAATTAAATGTCGGCTTTGCATCTTCCATGGTAAGAATTGATTGTTGCATATTTGAATACGGAATAGAAAATTTTTGAAAATGTCCATCTTCTAAATAACCAACTGAATAACAAACTTCTTCAAAATCATCATATCCGATCAACAAAAAATCATGAACATGGTATTCTTTTTGATAATCACGTTTGCCGGGAATATACTGCTCATTAAAAAGTCCATGAGGATACCATCCTAGGTCCATCATTTGTTTTGAAAACGACAAAAAATCTTCGCAAAAAAGCTCTTCTAATACGCTAGGAAACAAACGAACATATTGATGTAACATAATTCCTTCTGTTACTGGCCAACTTTCCGACAAATAGTACCCAAACTTATGCCGTCCACCAGCCAGAGAAAACCAACAATTAAGGTATCTGCTACTTAACCATGGAGTAATATCTTCCTTGGCGTTTGCTTGGATAATTCCCATAGAAAAAGCACCGCCTTGATACATCAAGGAGTATGGTTGTTCTTCAAATGGTAAGATCACTTTCTTTTCCATATTTATCAATCCTTTCTTTATCTTTCATTGAGCCTCAAATCGTTTTCTTTTTAGGTCTTTTAGCCAGTATTTGTTTGTTCTGTCTTATTATATCATTTAATTTTAAAAAAATCAATAAGATAATTTTTTATTTTTTCGATTATTTCTAAAGATAATTATGGAATTTTTTTAAAATATATGTTATAATAAAACAACACCAAACATAAAAAGAAGGATATTCATGAAAACTCTTTATTTAAAATTCCCCTTTCAATCCGCGTTTGCTATTACTACCAATAGCCAAAAATTAATTAATTGTTTATCTCTTCGATATGGAAAGTATCTCACTTTTGCGTCCCTCAGCGACTGTGATTTCGAAATTACAGTCACCCAAAGCCGATCTGCTTATCACTTAGAAACAGATCAAAATTCATTGGTTACCAATCAGCCGCTCGCAGAAATTGATCGATACATCTTTGAAAACAATATTTATCATACAGATTTTTTTGCATTGCATGGTGCTGCAGTAGAATGGAAAAAACGATGCCATTTGTTTTTGGCTTCCACAACCAGCGGAAAAACAACGTTAACCGGCTTTTTAACCGCCCATGGATGCGGATATTTGACTGATGATTGCATTCTTTTAAATCGTTCCAATTTCAAAATTCATCCCTTCACTACACCGATTCAACTTCGCGAGGGAGGTCTAAGTGTATTGCAACAATATCACGTACCTCTTCCAAAACTTCAAGCGTTAGAAGAACCGCCGTCTCTGCACCGTTGGGTGTACATTCCTTCCTATTGTATACAACAGCCAATCCCTCTTCAAACGATATTTTTCTTGCAAAGAAATGAAAAAGAAAACCACTTGATTCCCATGTCCACCACCGAACGAATCACCGAACTAATGAAATCCCCCATCACACAATATCCCATCACGGGAGAGTATTTGCGTTTTCTTACTCGATTAGCAAAAACGCCTTGCTTTCGATTGCGTTATGGCGATATGAATTACGTAAAGGAGTTGATCCAAAATGAACCCTGATCTTCTACATAAAATCTTATTTAAACAACTTGCTTCCGGGCATGACGTTACCATTTCCGTGACAGGAGAAAGTATGAATCCCACTCTTTGGGAGGGAGATACGGTGACAGTACAAAAAGCAGACAGCTACGCGGTAGGAGATATTTTGGTATTCCTTTATAAGGGGGAATTATTGATACACCGTCTACTGAAAATAGAAAATAACCGTTTTTTCTGCAAGGGGGACAACTCCTTTCGATTAGAAGACATGCCCATAGAAGCCATCGGAGGCAAAGTGATTCGTCAAAACGGAAAGAACCTTCCTCCTTTTTCACAGGCGCTAATTACACTTTCTTATCAGGTCAACCGTTGCTTTCGAAAGAACGGCTATGATATGGACAAAACAAAAAAAAGCGGAATCTTCCGCTTTTATCATCAAATACTTTGGAACGTTGAGGACAAAACTATGAACTATCAAAAAAATAACAATATGGACTATATTCCCACGGACGAAACTTCGCTTGCCGTGTTTGATCCCGAAAGTGGAAATACTCACTTTTTTGATGAAACAGGAGTCGATATCCTAAACTGTTTGGAGCATCCTTGTGATCTGACTATCCTTGTTTCGAAATTATGTGAAATTTACGACGCTCCGCCCGCTATGATTCGTGAAGACGTTGAAGAATTTCTTGCTGAGCTGGTAGCAAAGAAAGTAGTTATTATAAAATGAATATAAAAACTGTTTACATAGAAATTACCAATCGTTGTAATCTCAATTGCCGCACTTGCTATAACCGTTCGGGACTCAACAAAAAAACGCAAGAGCTTTCGATCAATCAAATTGAACATATTATTTCTCTATTTTCCACCTACGGGGCAAAGCGTTTTTTGTTTTCCGGTGGCGAACCATCATTACACTCCGATTTTGACCGTCTTTTGGAGTTAATTCGTACACACCCTGAACTATCTTTTGGTTTTGTAACCAATGGGACAAGCCAAAATCCAACCTTTATCCAGTTGTTAAACCATGCTTCCAACATCACCCTACAAATCAGCCTCGATGGCTCTTGTGAAGAAAAAAATCAGCAGACTCGTGGCATTGGACACTTTGATCAAGCCGTGGAATTTGTCAAAAGTATTCATAATCCAACGCTGCGCCCTCTCTTAAAAATGGTGATTTCCCAAAACAATCTCACCGACGTGAAAGATTTTTACCGTTTGGCCATTTCCTTGCGGTGTATTCCTGAATTTGCTTTTATTTACCGAAGCGGAAACGGTGAAGAAAATTGGGAAAATAAAAAAGTATCGGCACAAGATAAAATCAAAATTTTAAGGCAGATCGATTCACTCAATCAACAATACCAAACCGATGCCTATCTCCCTCGTTGCACCTCCACCTGCCCCTTTGTCAAGGGGACAGATCAACTATCCGTCTGTATCAAGGTGGATGGTTCTATTCAGCCTTGCCAGTCCCTTTATTCTACTGATTATACTTTAGCAAATGCTTTACACTTTGATCCGAACAAGATGGATAAAAATCTTGCTCGTATCTGTTCTTTAGCACGTGAGCGTACGTCAATAGACTTTGGATGCGAAAGGTGTATGCTCCACGCGGTATGCGGAAGAGGATGCATGGCAGAGGCTGTCCATCTTACGGGAGATCCTCTAGGCAATGATGATAGCTGTCTTTATCGAAAATTACAATTTTTAACGTATGACCTACATGCAACAACAAAAGCAACGAATCAATCTTAAGAATTACACGGTTGTTTTTCCTTGAATTCCACCATGGCATCTTGAATCACATCAGGAAAATGATAGGGGGATACTTGATATCTGTTACAAAAATCCACAAGATGCTGTACAAAATTCTTATCCGTGCTAATATCCTCCATTTTCACCTCATCATAATGCTGTAGCGCAATACCATAGGTATGGTATTTCCCATCAGATACCTCCTCGTTTTCTATTGTGCTCATAAACATGTAATAATGGTATAATAACATAATTGCTCCTTTGGAATAAAGTGGATCATGGAGCAATTCTCGATAATCTACTCCATTATTAGAGATAAACAGTTTATACATTGGAATATTTAATTCAATACACAAGCGTTCCAAGGTGGAAATGGAATAATTCTGTGTACAATTTTCAATCTTACTAATGATCCGCTGTCCTGTCTTGGCAAGCCCCGCCAATTCTTCTTGTGTTAAATTAGCCTTTTTGCGATAATAATTAACATTCATTCCTACGATTTCTTTTGTTGATGATATCATACGTACCTCCTGACAGCACTATTATAAGTGATTTTCGCAAGCATTGCAATATCGCATAAGACATATTTTCAACAAAAATAAAAAATATTCTTTATTTTTCTCGCTTTTTCACTTATATCTTATCATTCTTGTAAAAATGGAGTCAAAAATGAACAAATCAAAAATTTTTCAAATTCTCTCAGAAGTTTTAAACGAAGATATCACTACTGTAAAAAATTTCGATCCAAATACCCCTTTATCCAATATGAACCTAACTTCTTTGAGCATGATTACCTTTATCGTTCGTATTGAAGATTCTTTTAAATTCGAGATTCGTGATAGCGACTTGCTATACGAAAATTTCTCAACATTAAATCGTATTTTTAATACGCTTGCTCCATACATTGAACCTCAGGAATCTTCAAAAAAATGTTTGATTTTAGATGCTGATGATGTTCTTTGGAAAGGAATCAGTGGCGAAGAAGAGATTGTCTTGGATGATGAAATCTTAAAATTTCAAACATTTTTACTAGATCTTTACCATCGAGGTGTCCTTCTTTGCCTATGTAGCAAAAACACGGAAAAATCTATTGATCTTGCTTTTTCCAATCCAAAAATGTTGTTAAAAAAAGAACATTTCGCAATACTTGTTGCCAACCCAAACAATAAAGCTACCAACATCTCCTCGATCATAGACACTCTAAACCTATCCCATAACAGTATTGTCTTTGCAGATAACAGTGAATATGAGCTTGGCTTTGTTACATTAAATTTACCTGAGCTCTCCACCGTAAAGATCAATCATGCGATTCCAACCTTTTATGATCAATTCACAACGTTCTTCGCATCGGTACAAGCTACATCCGATTTAAATCGTACTAAGCTTTATCAAGAACAAAAAAATCGCGAAAAGGAAAAGTACCAATTCACATCGGTGCAAGAATACAATCAATCGCTACAAACAATTACCACCTGCAAGCCCGCCTCCAAAGAGGATTGTCCGCGCCTTTCTGAATTATCGCTTCGAACACATCAATTCAATCTTTCCGACATTTCATACGTCAAAGAAGAATTAGCATCATTGATAGATGATCCGAAAACCTTAGTTCTTTCCCTTTCTGCAAAAGATAAATATGGAGATATGGGCATCGTAGGTATGGCAGTCGTAAGGAAAAATACGATAGAAGCATTTATGCTCTCCTGCCGCGTGTTTGATCGAGATTTTGAGTTGGTTCTTTTAAAAGAAATCCAGAAAAGAACGCAAGCGCCGCTTTATGGTATCTATCATACCAACCAAAAAAACGATCGATACATGGATTTTTACACTAAAAATGGAGTAATACAAATATGACAGCAAGCGATATCATAGATGCGTTACGCGCCTTGGCAAACAATAAAAATCCCGGCTTAGATATATCCGATCTTTTATACCGTCATCGTTGTTTTTATTTGCTCGCTCAAATCGGTGATGCTCGCTATAAACAACGCTTGATCATGGTACAAACGCTCAATCGCATTGCCGTCAAAGAACGTTATAAAATATGCCGTCCGCTATTTGAGAAAATCAACTTTCCTTATGTAGTTATCAAAGGAGCTACATTATCCGGTGCCGCATACGGTGATCCCTTTGTGCGCTCTTCAGGGGATATCGACCTGCTCATCCGTCGACAAAACGCCGATGCTATGAAGGAGCTACTCCTGTCAGAGGGCTTCATACAAGGACGCGTTACTGACCAAGGAATCGCTCCTTTCACGCGTAGTGAAATTCTATTTCAAACTGCGATGAGCCATCAAGCCGCGCCCTATATTAAACCAACAAGCAATCCGTTGTGCCCTTATGTTAATGTGGATGTAAATATGGACATTTTATGGGGGGAATGCGAAGAAAAATCCAATATGGATTGGGTATTATATCACTCAGAGGAGTCCTCCCTCTTTGATATTCCCTTCCGCAAATTAACGTCCGAAATGGAATTCATCGCTCTTTGTTTGCATCATTATAAGGATATGAACTCTTTATATCTGCTAATGAATGACAGCCTTCGCCTAAATCTTTTTTGCGACCTATATTATTATTTGCGCACCGTGCGCCCCTCCGCCGAAACCATCAAAGGAATCTGTCACAAATTAAACATAGGTCGATATGTTTACGTTTGCATTTACCATACCCATCAAATTTTTGATGATCCCATATTGCTGGAATACCTTAACACATTGGATTTCCAAAAAGATCCCTTTCTTTTAAATACTTTAGGACTAAATGAAAAAGAACGAAAGGAATGGGGACTTTCTTTGGAAGAACGTCTTTTTCATAAAAATCTTCCTGCCTATGTCTCAAGCCTATTAAGCGAGGAAGAAGAGGAAAAAATAAAAATCAATCGCAAATATATGTAAAAAATAGTTGGCTACCGCATACATACGCCGTATGCAGTAGCCATTTCATTTATGATACTTTATATTTTTTTGCCTGAACGCGATACATTTCCGCGTATTTTCCATTTAGAGCCATAAGCTCGTCATGAGATCCCGATTCAATAATTGAACCATGATCAAACATATAAATACGATCTGCCATCCGTGTAGTAGAAAGTCGGTGAGAAATAAAAATCACTGTCTTATTCTCTGCATTTTTCAGAATAGATTGATTTAATTCAAATTCCGCGATAGGATCCAAGGCGCTGGACGGCTCATCCATAATCATCAACTCAAAAGATCCTACAAATACACGTGCAATCGCAACCTTTTGAGATTCGCCTCCCGACAACCCAACGCCTTCCTTACTAAACTCTCTGGTCAGTTGAGAATGAATTCCATCAGGCATAGCTGCCAACTTGTCCTCAAAGGAAGCTGCGCGAAGCGCAAACATTACCCTCTCTTCATCTTCCGGAGTATATTCTCCTCCCAATACGTTTTCAGCCACCGTTGCGGCAAATATTTTGTAATCCTGAAATACCGCGCCAATGTGCTTGCGATAAGCATCCGGCGAAAACTCGGTAATATTAAGCCCGTTATATAGGATTTCCCCGCTTGTTGCATCGTATAAGCGCATCAAAAGCTTAATCAACGTAGTTTTCCCCGCACCGTTATATCCGACAAATGCAATCTTTTCTCCTTTTTTGATCTCGAGATTTATTTGATTCAACGTCATATCTTCCTTTGGGGAGAATGGATATTTAAAGTCAAGATTTCGAATGGTAAGACTTTCAAACGTGGGGATCTCTGTTTTATCCCCTTTAATTTGGGGCTTATACTCAATAAATTTTTTCACCTTTTCAATATACAAACTGTGATCGTGAAAACGATTAATATAATTCCCGATATCACCGATGGTCCAATAAAGCTTAAAGCTTGCGTTGATGCTTGCAGAAAAACTTCCAAGAGAAAGTGCGGGATCCACCATATAACGCACAATCAAATATCCTGTCACACCTGCGGAAGGCAGAACATTGGTCAACAGCCTTGAAATCAGTGAAAATCCAAATAGTTTTCGCATGTATTTTTTGATGCAAGAAACTTTCGCATTTGTTGTTTTCTCATACTCGTGGCACAAATGCTCCGCAATCTCTCCTTGCCGCAATTCTTTTGCATAATCGGGAAGGTAAAACACTCTTCCGATATACCCCAATTTCCGATTGATCGGATTCATCTCGATATTTTTATCATAATTAATTTTATTGAGCTTATTTTTAACGACAAACCCCAAACTTACCGATACAAGCAATACAACCGCAACAATCCAGTCCATCGTAGCCAGTACCCCTAAAATTACAATACTGGAAATCACTCGGTTGATAAAGATACTGAGATTTTCCATAATCTGCGCCGTACGAGCATCGGATTCTCGTATTGCCCAAATAAAATCATTGTAAAATTCAGGATCATCGTAACAGCTTTGATCTAGCTCACGTGCTTTCTTATAGAGCTCATTCTGTATGCCTTCATGTAATATGAGCTTCGCTTTGGGAACATACACTTCAAGACGCCACTTATTGAAAAGTTCAAACACCGCATTGTATCCTGCGACAAGCAAAATCCAGAAAAGCACCGTATAAAAATCAATCCCTGCTTCAATGGAATCAAACAGATATTTTGTAAACAGTATACCAATGATGTGCCATGCGCCGCGTCCCAATGCTTCGCCGAGTGTTACGATAATATAAGTCGGTGTATACTTGAAAGTATATTTCATCATATACCACAGATTTTTTGTGACTCGTATGGGATTGTGCTTTTTCTCGTTACTCATACGTTCACCTCCTCGGAATCGGCATAGGTGTCTGCTTGCTTATGCCACATATCTGCATATTTTCCATTCAACGCAAGCAATTCATTGTGAGGACCTTGCTCCACAATCTCTCCCTTTTCAAACATATACACACGGTCTGCCATAGTTGCACTAGACAGTCTGTGAGAAATAAAGATCACCGTTTTCCCCTCACAAGCTTCAAACATATTGCGGTACATCTTCTGTTCGGCAATAGGATCCAAAGCCGAGGTCGGCTCATCCATAATTACAATTTCATGATTTCCTACAAATATACGCGCAATCGATAGCTTTTGCGCCTCTCCTCCCGAAAACATTGCTCCCGCAGAGTCGAATTCTCTTGTGACGTTAGAATCCATACCATACGGTAATGCTTGAATCTTTTCGTAAACCCCGCTTCGTTCCAGAGCTTCTCTTACTCTTACTTTGTCCTCTTCCGTAATGTTACCGCGAAGCATTACATTTTCAGCGATCGTCGTAGCAAAAAGTTGATAGTCTTGGAAGACCGTGCCAAACAAATTGCGGTAAGATGACAAACGATAATTTTGAATGTTTTCGCCATTGAGCAATATTTCTCCTTCGATAGGATCATACAAGCGCTGTAACAGCTTAATCAACGTGGTCTTTCCTGCCCCATTATGCCCCACAAATGCAATTTTTTCGCCGGCATGGATGCTCATATTGATTTTGGACAAGGCAAGCACGTTTTGACCTTCATATCCAAAACTCATATCTCGAATTTCAATTTCTTCCACAGAGGGAACCAACGGAGCTGCCTCATCCTCTGCAATATGAACTTCGTATTCCAAAAAATTGCGAAGGTTGTCCACATAGAGCGAATTCTCGTCCAATTTAAAAATAACGTTTCCAATATAATTTACATTTCCCGCAATATTGGAGATAGAATTAATGACAACAAAACAGTCTCCCAGTAGCATCGTTTTTGAAACCAAGGTCTTATAAGCAGCAATAATAATGGAGCCCGTATAAACAACGATGTCAAACATAAAATCAAACAAATAACGAAAGAACATCATTTTATAACCGTATTGATTAACAATCTCTTTCATTTCGCCAATGCTTGCGCGCATACGACGAAACATTACCTTCCACATCTCGGTCAAGCGCATTTCTTTAGAAAAGTCTTTCAAGTAAAAGGTGCGACGAACGTATTCTCTCTGCCGCGTTACTTCTTGATTACGCATACTATAATCGTATTGAATTCGATTGCGCTTCTTCCCAATTAAAAGAGTACAAAGTAGCGGTAACGCCGCAAGAACTATGAAGATTGGATGAATGGTGATAATCAGGGTACCAACCGCAACTGTATTAATGATAATCCACATAGCATCCATTATGTTGTTCATCACAGCATAGGCACGATTCGTAGCGTCTCCCATTGCTTTGACATAGGTATCGTAAAATGCCGAATTTTCAAAGCAATCCAAATCAACTTGCGCCGATTTTCTTTGCAACAGATTTTGTATATGAGCTTCAACCTTCGGCCGCCTCAGTTCAAAATAACAAGCGGAAATTTCTCGAAAAACGATATAAGCAACGGAGTACGCCAAAATGCCCCCCAAGGTAATCAGAATGATTTTTAGTTCCTTTCCCTCTTGTAATGCGTTTAATGCATACTTATATAGATAGGTATTCAGCAAAAAAGAATGTATCGCCCCCAAAATCGTTGAAATTAAGGATAAAATCAACACCCCGGGAGATGCTTGAGCAATCAGCTTTAGCATATATCCATTATTTTTAAAAGTACGATTCCAATTAATTTTTCTTTTATCTTTCTTCACGATATATTCCTTTCTCATAATGTTAATTTTATAGCATATATGCTTTATAGTATATATGAAAAACGTTATTTTGTCAAGAATTTGGAGTTGCTTTTTTCATTTTTTCAACCTTTATAAAACGAAAAAAGCGAAAAAGATTCTCTTTCCGTAAAAAATCAAAACAAATTAGATAAATACAAATTGATAACATAAAGAACACCACCGATATTGATAAAATGGTGGTGTTCTTTGACGAAGAGAATATGCTCAATATTTGTTTTATTTAAAATGATTTTTCTTGGAAAATAGTAAAAAATTTCAATAAAAGCCAACAAAATTAATATTTTTTGAAAAATCTTGTTGATTTTTGTAAAAAATGGTGCTATACTGAATTTGTAAGAGAGTTTTTTCAAAAATCACCGTTCCACTATAACATTTCCTTCTAAATTCTCAGATTGTAAGTTTAAAAAGCATTCGTGGCACAAAAAAACACAGAAAGGAGATAAATAATGTTTTTCTCAAAAAACAGAACCAAAAAAGCTCACAAAAACAACATCAACACAGGACAGCTGAGCAAAATAGATATGCTTAGTGAGATGGAAAAAGAAAACGGACTTTCTATTTATTCTTGCATTGAGCCCCTACAAAATATGCATGCTTCTTCTTTTGATATTACACCTACCATTGTCTGTATGTCCGTAAAATCAGGAATGCTACAAACGGTATATGTAAAAAAATCAGAGAATATCAACAGTTATTATGTACAAGTAAAGCCGCATGATACGGTATTGATTGTGAGCAATGAATTCATTTCGTTACCAAACTACATCTCTGGCTATGTTACCTCTCGCGTGTC
The DNA here is from genome assembly GCA_017632155.1 of Clostridia bacterium. The sequence goes on along the minus strand of JAGBRZ010000110.1, from coordinate 3,510 downwards.
CAACATCGCAAACGGCTTCGGGCATATCTGTACGACCATAGACCCGAATTGGAGAGGCGCATTATTGATCGGGTTAGGCAATCCGACCAACCGTACCATAAAAATTGATGTGGGTACGTCAACCAGATATTCTAAAAACCAAAACAAGCAAAAGATATTTCAAAAAAAGCCGTTGGCAACGCTTACCTTCCACTATCTGTCACAACCGGTTATCGATGGCAAAAAAGATTATAGCAGTATGCGAACTGATTTATTGCGAGATATTTGTTATACTCAAAGAAAGGGACTCAAGACTTTTTGGAATAAGGTGTTCCATAGAAGGCAAAAAAAGTTTACCGATTACTTCTTTGAATATCTGAGCATTCATGAACAGAACATGCAAGAATTTGATGGGTGGATGGAGTTTTTGGAAGAATTCAGTGTTTTCGATTCTTTTACCCCTGATTCCAACAAAAACAGCAAATATGGCAAGTATGCTTCTGATTACATTATAAAAGAAAACATATTCAACCGAACCAAGTATTTTTTTGAAAACCATAAGGCTTTGTTTGGCATCACGCTATCCATTGTTCTTTTGATCGTTTTCAAAAAGTTTTTATCCGAATTGGATGTATATTGCGCATTGAGGGATATGATAAATTTGTTTTTTTGAGAAAGGAGTAAATTATGAGTAATAATGGCATTGAACGTAGAAAAAACATGCTTCAAATCATGTCGCAGAACGAGGAATTTATTGTTGTTGGCTTGACCGGACGAATCGGCTCGGGATGTACGGAAACGGCAAAAATCCTTGCATCGGACTTTCGGGAATTAGAACTCCCAGAAATTCAACCAGGCTCTCAAGGATTTGCAACCAACGAAGAAAGAGAACGGCGCATATTAAAAAGATATGCAGGTGTTCATTGGATCAAATTTGATGTTATAAAAACACGCTCCATTATTTCCTGCTATTTGTTGGATGAGCTTGAAACATTTTTGAAAAAGCTTAACGGATATTCTTTAGAAGATCTTTATAAAAAGATGGAGGAAAAGTTCAGAAAAGAAAAAGGGCTGACCGACGTCATTGACGGCCAACAAGCTGCCAAGGAAGCCTATATCAGAAGCTTGAAAACATTACTTAAAAATTCAATGCTCTCTTCTTCGGATATTTGGAACGAATTAAAGTTTAATACTGCTCCTTTCGAGGCGATTCAAACGGCATTGGGAGAAGATTGGCTAAAAAGCGAGGATTTTTTTCACCAATGTCATCTTGCAATCAATGAATTAGGGAAACTATATGACTTGCCCGCAAAAACCGATGATGGCGACTTTTATTTGGAAAGAAGCCGATATATCTCCTCTATTGAACAGCTATTGGGCAAAATATCAGCACTGGCAGCAGCGTACCTTTTATACCGAGAAAACGCCGAAACGATTGGTAATACCTTGAGAAGAATCAAAGAATCTATCGATAATTCAGCTCTGGATGGTACGTGCTCGGAGGCAGAGGGGTCCGATAGATATGAGCGCTTTGTATTCGTTCATGATATTGTGGATATTTTCTCTGACACCATCCATGATTTAATCGTCGATGCACCGAATTATGATTATACGGATCTATACCAAAAATACGGGAACAGTATTCGTTGTTATGGAAAAATACATCTGGAAGCCCCCACGGAAGAGCCTGAACGAGAATTCGATATATTTTCGATTCCCGAAAAAATTGTAAAGTTTATCAAGATTCTAAGACATCCTTTTTATATTAAAGACAAAGTTCGTCCTGTAAGAATTGCCATAGACTCAATCAAAAGTGTTTTCGAAGCAGATTATTTGCGCCAAAGATATTCGTCCTTTTACCTATTTGCCATTTCTACAAGTAATGAAATTCGAAAAAATCGTTTGATGAATGGTGAAAATAAGGGCTTGACTATGCAACAAATTAAGTTTTCGGATTGGAATGAATACTCATCTGAAGGGTATAAGATTTTTGAGGAAAAAGGAAATGCGGGCGGAGCTGAAAAAGCGTTTTTAGATCGTGTTTGCGAGGCTACTATTCCCTTTTCTCATGATTATGTGCGACAATATGCCTATGAGAATAAGCTCTATAAATTTTATTTGCAAGATGTGGGCGTCAGCATTGAAAATGCCGATATTTTCATCTCCAATAATTATAGCAATACGATATCCAAAAACATGGAATTAAGATGGTCAGTTGTCAGAAACATCTGTCTCATCATGTTTCCAGGTCTATTGACGCCTACGCCGATCGAACGTTGTATGCAGATTGCATTTGCAGCCAAATGCAATTCGGGCTGTCTGTCAAGGCAGGTTGGTGCTGTTGTTACCGACAAGGAATATAATATTTTGTCTATTGGATGGAATGACGTCCCCTGCGGGGATATCTCTTGTTCTCATAAGAATTTGGTTGATTTGTGCAAGTGGGAAGACAAAGCCGCTTATTCGAACTACGAATTAGAAAATCCGGATTTTAGAGACCGCATCAAAAAATTCGAACATCAAAAGGTCTCAAAAATCTTAGTTGGTTTGCCGATGCGATATTGCTTCAAGGATATCCATTCCGACAAAAAGAATCCGATGCGTTCTCGAGCAATGCACGCCGAGGAAAAAGCATTGGCTCTTTGCGGCGAAATGTGTAAAGAAGGATATTTGTTCACAACCTCAAGCCCTTGTGAAATGTGTTCGAAGAACGCCAAAAATCACAAAATCAAAAAGATTTATTATATCGAGCTTTATCCCGGTATTTCCGAAAGTCAGTATACAAAATCAGGCGATAAAAACAACATCGCAGAACATATTTTGTTTACTGGTGCCATCGGAAGAGCTTATACAAAAATGTATACACCGTTTATGCCACAGAAAGATATCCTCAATATGCTCGGTGTGAATGACAAATGTTGGAAGCGTTCGGACAAGAAACAACAAAAAGATTAATGAAAGGGCTCAAGCTTTTAGACTACTGAAGTGTAGACTAAAAGGTTGAGCCTTTTCTCATTTTTACAAACAAATACGCTCAAAGAACTCCGTCTCTACTTGAGACGGAGTTTTCATATTCAAGGTTCGGTGCATTCGAAACTCGTTATAATATTGTATATACTCCTCAAGGACCGCAACAAGCTCATCGGTCGAATCATACACGTGACGATAAAGGGCTTCTCTTTTTAATGAATGAAAGAAAGATTCGCAAACCGAATTATCGTACGGACATCTGGGTGATGAAAAAGACTGCTTACAATTCAATTCCTGTAAATGAGACCGAAATACATACGATGTATATTGTGCACCTTGATCACTATGGAAAAGAAGATTTTTGGGGCACTCCCTCCCCTCAAATGCTTTGTCAAATGCGTATAGTGTAAGTGTTGTGTCTATGGTATCGGAAATATTGTATGATAGAATCTTCCTCGAAAAAAGATCCATTACTACACAAACAAACGAATATTTCCCATTTACTTTTACGTAAGTAATATCACTGACCCACGACACATTCGGCGACTGAGGATTAAAATT